>JAITQN010000120.1 GCA_031288865.1 Prevotellaceae bacterium | reverse complement strand
TTCTGGAAGATGTGCAGTTTGCCGTTGATTCGCTCCCGGCCAGCTATTCGGCCGCCAACAAAGGGCGCGTCACCAAGGGCGCGGCGCTTACGCTGAAAGCCAAAGTGCAGATGACCCTCATCCAAAACCCGCCCGCCGGCTGGCAGGAAACGATAACATGGAACGAGGCGGTGACTACCCTCGAAGCCCTTACGAAATCGCCGTTCGCCTATAGCTTGGAAACCGACTACATCAAATGTTTCGACCCCACCAATAAAAACGGCAAAGAGTCTGTTTTCGAGGTGCAGTTCGGCGAAACCGTGAACGACAACAACGGCCTCGTGTTCTCGTGGTTCCCGCTGGGAGAAAGTGCATGGAAGGACCATTTTGGCGCCGACGCCCCCGGCGAAGGCAACGGCACGCAGTGGAACATCCCCACGCTCGACCTGCTGAACGCCTACGAGCCGGGCGATCCCCGCTTAGACGTGTCGGTTGATACGGTATTTGCCGGCACACCCGACGCCGTTATTTTCATCGACAAGTGGATGAAATATTCGGTAGACACGAAAGAAACGCCTACGCGCAACCCCTGCAACATGCCCATCTACCGCTTCGCCGACGTGAAGCTGATGCTGGCCGAAGCCTACCTTCGCGCAGGTGAAACGGGTAAAGCCCAAACGCAACTCGACGACGTGCGCAACCGCGCATTTGCGCCGGGCACGCCGCCCGCCGTCACGGTGAGCGAGGATGCTATAGCGAAAGAGCGGCGCGTGGAGCTGGCCTTCGAGGGCCACCGCTGGTTCGACCTGCTGCGCACCGACAAGGCCCAAGCGGTGATGGCCGCCTACGGGGGAATAGAACGGAGTGACCCCACGAACGCGAAACGGAAGGAGCCCCAATATAAAATCCCCGCCGCTGCGTTTGAGGTGGACGACTATGAACTGCGCTACCCGGTGCCCTACTACGAATGGATCAAGAACCCCAGCATCACGACGCAAAACCCGGGATGGCAATAAAATGGATAAACGTGGCGCGCCGGGCGCGCCACGATAAAGAATAGATAAAAATGGATAAAACAACCTTTATCAACCTTTAACAATTTTTATCAACCTTTATCTTAAAAATAAGAAGTGATGAACATGAATAAAACGAATAAAATAACAAAAAAGAGCTTGTGGCTGATGACGGCCTTGTGCCTCCTGATGGTGGCCTGCGATGAGAAAGAAGAAACCGATGGAACCGAAAAAATTGTTACAGTCAGCCCGGAAACGATTGCCATTCCGGACGGCGGCGGGGAGAGTACATTTACCGTAACGAGCACCGCCAACTGGAAAATCAGCCTGGCCGGCAGCGACTGGCTGGCCGCCTTTCCGATGAAGGGCGGCGCCGGCGAAACCGTGGTCACCCTCACTGCCGACGCTCTGGTAGTGGGCGAAGATCGGGAAGTCCGCGTGCGCATCCTGTATGAAGATAACACGGAAGCCGCCACGGTGCCGGTGTCGCAGGGTATAGTCTATCCCGAAGAAATCATCTACCTGCTCAGCACCGACACGGTGGCGCTGCCCGACCAGGGCAATATGCGCCTGATGCGTTTGGTGTCGAACGGCTGGTGGACGCTCACGCCTTCGGACGAATGGATACACCTGGATAAGGCCACCGGCTCGCCGGGTACCTATTATATAAAGGTGTCGGCCGACGGGAACACTGCTACTGCCGACCGCACCGGCAGCATCGACCTGATCATTGGCGAAAAGCAAACCTCCATAGTGGTGACGCAGGGCAAGGCCGGCGATTACTACAACGATGGCGACGTGGTGGAGTTTAAGAAGCATGCCGAGGGAAAGGGAACCGGCTTCCCCGTGGTGATAGTAGGCGACGGCTTCGACCGGCAAGACCTGAAGAAGGGGGGCTGGTGGGAGTTCTTCGCCCGCGAGATTGCCGAAGCGTTCCATCAGGTGGATATGATCTATGACCTGTGGGACTACTTCGACGTGTATATCCTCATGAGCGAATCGGAGGAACGCGGCGTGAACTACCCCGACAACGGCCTCACCGGAAGCAAGAAGGTGACCTACACCCGCACGCGGACAAAGTATGGCGCGCATGGCGCCTCGGAAAATATGGACAAGGCGATTAGCGCGGCCAAAGCCGCCGTTACGCGCCAGGGCAACCCTAATGCGAGCGAAACGTGCGTTATTTTCATGGCCAACGGCGCCTATGCGGGTAATGCCAGCGACCCGCTGGCGCGCATGGGCATTGACGAGCAAAGCTACGCCTACTGGGCGGTGCACGAGTTTGCCGGCCATATCGTGTCGAACATGCCCGACCTGTACTGTCAGGACAGGTGGCCGGCAACCGACCAGTTTAAGCTTGAGATGGACGAACGGCACAAACAGGGTTGGGACTGGTTTGTAGACTACCGCAACGATCCGGGAGAAGTGATATGGAAAACCTTTATCGGCCGGGAGGGTTATAAAAGGAACTTGCCGGAGAAGAACAGCAAGTCGGATTCAATAGGCGTGTTCCCCACCTGTTGGAGCGGTTTTGGCAACGGCGACCTTTGGCGTCCGAATGAAATGGACGCCATGGATAACTGGTACCTGTGCCACGGGGTGGGCACCCGCTACCAAATGTGGAATATTGTAATGGATGTGGTGGGCGAAACCGCCAAGGTGAATAACTTAAACGCGTTCATAGCGGCAGATACCCAACGGCACCGGGCAGACTGTGCGTATAAAGCCAGCCCCTACAAGTGGAGCGACTACAACGTGAGCGGCAAGAAAACCCAATCGGGCCACTACGACCGGTTCTGGGAAGCCCTGTGGCCAAGAAAGTAGTAATAGGGATAAACGTGATGTGCCGCGTTGCGGCGCATCACGATAAAGAATAGATAAAGAATAGATAAAGATAGATATGAAAACGAATAAAATAACAAAAAAGAGCTTGTGGCTGATGACGGCCTTGTGCCTCCTGATGGTGGCCTGCGAGGAGAAGGAAGAACGCACTGTTACGGTTTCCCCGGAAACACTGTCGCTGCCGGGCGAGGGCGGTGCCGACACGGTGATCGTGACGAGCACCGTCAACTGGAAAGTCAACCTGGCCGGCAGCGACTGGCTGGCAGCCTTTCCGATGAAGGGCGGCCCCGGTGCAACCAAAGTGGCTGTGATGGCCGACCCCCTGCCGGAAAACGGGGAGCGGGAGGCTCGCGTGCGCATCCTGCTCGAGGATAACACGGAAGCCGCCACGGTGCAGGTGTCGCAGGCCGTAGTCTATTCCGAGAAGCCTGTGTACCTGCTCAGCGCCGGTACGGTGGAGTTGTCCGACAAAGGCAATATGCGCCTGATTCGCTTGGCCTCCGACAACTGGTGGGAGCTCAAACCCTCGAACACATGGATACACTTGAATAAGGACAACGGCCCGGCGGGTACCTATTATATAAAGGTGTCGGCCGACGAGAACACTGCTACTGCCGACCGCACCGGCAGCATCGATCTGATCATTGGCGAAAAGCAAACCTCCATAGTGGTGACGCAGGGCAAGCCGGGCGACTACTACAACAATGGCGACGTGGTGACCCTTAATACGCATAGCAAGGGAACCGGCTATCCGGTGGTGGTGGTAGGCGACGGCTTCGACCGGCAAGACCTGAAGAAGGGGGGCTGGTGGGAGTTTTTTGCCCGCGAGATTGCCGAATACTTCCATAACACGGATCTGATTTACGACCTGTGGGACTACTTCGACGTGCATATCCTCATGAGCGAATCGGAGGAGCGCGGCGTGAACTACCCCGACAACAGCCTCACCGGAAGCAAGAAGGTGACCTATACCCGCACGCGGACAAAGTTCGGCGCGCATGGATACATGGATGGCGAAAGAACGTGGGATGCAATTACAGCGGCCAGAGCGGCCGTCAGGAGCAAAGGGGGCAACAATGTGAACGAAACGCGCGTTATCTTTATGACCAACGGCCCCTATCCGGGCAATGCCACCAACCCGCTGGCGCGCATGGGCATCGACGAGCAAAGCTACGCCTATTGGGCGGTACACGAGTTTGCCGCGCACATCGTATCGAACGTGCCCGACCTGTATTGTTATTCCAATGTCTGGGATCAAAGTCAAATTAACCTTCAGGATTCCTGGAACGATATTGACGCCCATCATGCCCGGGGCGAGGCGTGGTATGTGGATCACCGCAATGACCCGGCGCAAGTGGTATGGAAGGATTTTATCGGCAAACCGGGCTATAACAGCAACCGCACAGACCTGCACAGCGACTCGGACTCTATCGGCGTATTCCCCACCGGCTGCTGCCAGTTTCCGCATAACAACCAGATTTGGCGCCCCAACAAACTCGACGCTATGGAACAGTGGTACCTGTGCCACGGGCTGGGCACCCGCTACCAAATGTGGAACATAGTGATGAAGGTGGCCGACGAAACCGCCAACGAGAATAACATAGATGCGTTCAAAACGGTAGATACCCAGCGGCAGCGGTTCGACTGTGCCTATAAAACCAGCCCCTACAAGTGGAGCGACTACAACGTGAGCGGCAAGAAAACCAAATCGGGCGACTACGACCGGTTTTGGGAAGCCTTGTGGCCAAGAAGCAATTAATTAAACTTAATTTTAAAACATAAAGAGTATGAAAACAACAAATTTTTGGCTGTTCATAGCAACAGCACTTATGGTAAGCGCAACATTAACCGGTTGCGGCAAAGATGACGACGGGGGAGACCCCGGCAATGGTAATGGCAATGGCACCTCCTCCACGGTTACCCTGCCTATAGGACCGGGAAGTGTAACCTTTGCCATTCAGACCTCCGAACCGTGGTCGCAGAACGTTACCGGTAATCCCAGTTGGGTGAGCGTAACGCCTAAAAGCGGCGACGGCAGTGCTACCCTTACGGTTACCGTAAAGGACTTCCACATTGACAACATTAATACGCGTACGGCCACAGTGGTCATCAACGACAAGAACGTGACGCTTGCACAGCCCCCGTTCATCACGAATTTCCCCGACCTGACCCATCCCAATCCTGAAGGAGGAAGTGATTATGGTTATTCCCTGCTGTTGAGCGGCACGAACCTTGTTACCGGCACCTCCACCTATAGGGTTGCCGATTCTCCCGACGATCCGGGCGATTACTTCCGGTTTGGCGACTCTAGAGGCTACACCGCAGACGAAGACTTTGTGGGCGCCGCTGTAGACAGTACCAAATGGGATTGGTTTCTTGATTATAACATGTCCGGTTTCCGCGATTTGTCTAATACGGATTTGGCAGGTATGGTTCGCTTAGTCAGCGGCGAAGAATTAGGCCGCCTGTGGGGCTCCGATAATAATCTGGAAGGCACCAGTGGCTACCCGTCGGATTTTGAAGCTGTTCCTTATCAGTGGCGTGAGGCCGATAGTGAAGCAGGCAACCGCATTGCAGGTATGTTTATTGGCTACAACGCCGAAGACGCCACGATTGCCGACCTGAAAGGTACGGTATTCTTCCCCGCCGCCGGCTATAAGGATGCCGACACCGGTGACTTGGAAGACTACGGCGAAAAAGGCTATTACATTTCCTGGGCATGGACACAGGATAGTAACAACTCCGACTGGATTTTCGTGGTTTCCGAAGATGGTCTTGAATTGTGGGGGAACGGTGACGATAACTATAAAGCTAATTGGAAACAGGGCAATGCCGGGAGCATCCGCTTTGCCGGGTTAAAATTATACTTGGGTCTATAGTAAACATTCCTTAATAATTGAAGAAGGGGCGGCACTGAGGCCGCCCTTTTCTTATTTGAAAAAACACTATATTTGTAATCTAAAACAAACCCTGTGCCGTTTACCTGATGATTACAAAACGAAAACTCATATCACTCCTTGCCGATACGGAAAGTTATCATGTAGAGCGAACCTCCTCGACCACTAACATGGATAAATTCTGTCAAGCGATTTGTGCATTTTCGAATGACCTTCCCGGAAGCGGCAAAAACGGCTGCCTGATTCTCGGTGCACACGACAACGGGGCGCTATCGGGCCTGAAGGTCGATGACGGGCTGCTACTTCGAATTTCTAATATCCGCACGGATGGGAATATCCTCCCTCAGCCGGTGATGATCGTCGAAAAGTTTAGTTTTGATAAAGGCGATGTATTGGTTGTGGAAGTTCAGCCGTCGGAGATTCCGCCTGTACGCTACGATGGTCGTGTTTGGGTACGGGTTGGCCCGCGCAAAGGTTTTGCCACAGAAGCCGAGGAAAAAATCTTGACGGAAAAGCGCCTGTCTAATGTCCGTACATTTGATGCCATGCCTTGTATCGGAGCTTCTATTGCCGATTTGGACGTGGAGCTTATCAAAAAGGAGTTTCTGCCCAAGGCGGTTGCAGCGGAAGTGCTTGTCGAAGACAAACGGCCTATCCAGGAGCAGCTCTCCTCGCTGGGTTTCTACGATTTGCGGTACGGCTGCCCGACGCGGGGTGCGATTGTGCTTTTTGGCGTAAATCCCGAAAGGTATATTCATGGCGCTTATATCCAGTATGTTCGATTTAAAGGCGAAGACAAGACGGGCGATATTCTTAACGAGTTTAAATTCAGCGGCTGTCTTTGCAGGTCGTTGGTGAAGATCGACAACTTTATCGAAACGAGCGTGGCTGTCAAGCGCCCTATCCCGGTAAGTGTGTTACGGGAAGAAATATTTTCAAAATATCCGTATTGGGCAACGCGCGAATTGCTGATGAATGCTATTATGCACCGCGACTACGAATCGAATGCTCCTGTCCAGTTTTACGAATACGACGACCGTATTGAAGTGCAAAATCCGGGCGGCTTATATGGGAAGGTGCAGCCTGATAATTTTCCGGATGTGAACGACTACCGCAATCCGTTTATTGCCGAGGCCATGAAGATATTGGGGTATGTAAATCGTTTCAGCCGCGGTGTAAACCGGGTGCAGCAGGAGTTGCGGGAAAATGGCAATGGTGAGGCTATCTTTGATTTTTCGCTGGTCACGGCGTTCAAGGTGGTGGGAAAGAGTTCCAACACATATTTTGAGGATGGGTTTGGGGTGCAAGAGCATGGCGCTACCCAAGATACTACCCAAGAAAACGGAGATACTACCCAAGAACGGATTCTTGGAATGATAAGGGGTAATCCGGATATTACTCGGAGGGAACTGGCTGTTCTTCTCGGTATAACGCCTGATGGGGTGAAGTACCACTTGGATAAGTTGAGGCGGGCTGATGTTATCAGGCATGTAGGGGCTACTAAGTCGGGCAGGTGGGTAATAATAAAGAAGAAGTTAGATTGTCCCGTATAAAAAAAACACTATATTTGCGTAATTTTAAAACATAACCGAAAGAATAAATATGAAAACAAAATTGCTTTTAGGCGTGATTGCAACGGTGCTTGCGGTGGCCGTTATTGTGTTAACAACAAAAACAAAACCCCTGGAACCCTTGCGCGAGCTCGACGGCGGGCCAATGGGCATTGAACGGGTGGCCATGGTGATTGGCGCGCCAATCCCGTATGAGGCCGCCTCAACCGACGGCACACCGCTGTGGGTGCAAATCGACCTCGGCGCCTCATTCCCCGTCGAAGCGGTGAAGCTCTATCCGTATTTTCAGGACCTGGCCGGGCCGGGCGCCCATTCGCACAACTTCCCCATCCGCTTCCGCATCGATGCGGCCGATAATGAAGCGTTCGACAACTCCTGCACGGTGGTAGACCAAACGACGAGGGATTTAATCGCCTATCCCCTGGAGATCAAAACCTACAGGCTTCCTGAACCGGTGCAGGCGCGCTACGTGCGGCTCACGGTGCACCAGCCTCACCACTTTGAGCTCTGGCGCTTCGAAGTGATTTCCGGTGGCAGGGACATTGCCGAAGACAAAACGCTGTCCGATTCTAAAAGCGGCTATCTCGGGCAACACGCGCTGTTGCGCCCGCCGCGTCCGGCCGGCGAAAACGTGTGGTTCGACCACCCGGAGCAGGTGACGAGCCGCCGCTCGTGGAAACCCGTGAAGGCGCCCCTGCAGATACCCCGCAACGGCGTGACCGTGGGCGGGCTATTCCGGCAAACGTTCGACCGGAATATCCAGTATCTGCTCAACTCGTTCAGCGTGCACGATATGGCCTACACCTTCCTCGAACGCTCGGGAAGAGAGAAAGGGCGCTTTGAAAGCCCCGCCAGAACCTGGTTCACCATCGGTTTGGGCGGCGCCATCGCCGGCCGCTTCCTGATGGGCGCCGGCAACTCCCTGCGCTGGGAACAGGACGAGGAACTGCGCAGCCGGATAGACGAACTGGTAGACATTATCGAGGAATGCGCCACGCCCGAAGGCTATATCTACGGATATCCCGAACGCGTCACCCTGCAAGGGCAAAACAACGCCTATTCACGCAGCTGGCTGTCGCAGGGGCTCGTGGACGCGGGCATTGCGGGAAACCCCAAGGCCTGGCCGCTGCTGCGGCGCGGGAGCGACTGGTTCAATGCCTCGCCCTACCTCCCCGAAATGCTCATGCGCGTCCCCATCGGCAACCAGGGCATCATCGCCAACTCGCGCACCTACCTCGACACCGACATCGGCGTGCCGGCCGATATTCAGGTCATACAGCGCTATTTCCAACTCAACTACTGGCTCGAGCAGCTCGCCCGGCGCGACCCGGCGGCCATCTGGCAATACCAGTATGAGCGCGTCCACAGCTACCTCATTGTGGCGCTCAACGCCTACATGGACATGTACATGGCCACCGGCCATCAATATTACCTCGACGCCATGCTCGGCGCATGGGACATCCTCCACGAGAACTTTACGCACATCGGCGGAGCCATCAGCGTGATAGAGTCCTACTCGTTCCCGCCGCGCCAGTTCCCGCCGAAATCCCACCACCTCAGGGTGGAAACCGGCGAACTCTGCGGCAATGTGTTCTGGGCGGTGTTTAACGAACAACTGCGCGTGCTCTGTCCCGACGACGGGGAAAAGTACGTGGCCGAAATCGAAAAGAGCATCTACAACATAGGCATTGCCAACCAAAACGACAAGGGAGACATCCGCTACCATGCCTGTCCAATCGGCAAGAAGGACAAGAGCGAGCGCACCGGCACCTGTTGTGAGGGGCAGGGTACGCGCTTCTACGGCATGTTGCCCGAATTTATCTACAAGATTTCCGGCGACGGCCTGTATGTCGATCTGTTCAACGAGTCGAGCATCGCGTGGGAGCAGGACGGTAAGAAACTGTCGCTGCACCAGCATAGCGACTTCCCGCTGGACCCCGACGTGAAGTTGCACTTCGACCTCGAAGCACCGGTGCAGAGCAAGATTCGTATCCGCGTGCCGTCGTGGGCTGCCTCTGACATGGACATCCTGGTGAACGGCGAGAAGGCGGCTTCCGGCAAACCCGGCACATACGTCACGTTAGACCGCGAGTGGAACGGCCACGATGCGATCAGCTTCACGCTCCCCATGGGCTTCCGTTTGACGAAATATGAGGGCGTCACCGAGGATTTCGCCGGAAAGGAAACGTATGCCATGGAGTATGGCCCGCTGCTGATGGGACTTGTGTCCAACGACGTGAAGGATGGCGTGCTGAAGCTCCCGTTCGCCGCCGGGCGGCTGACCGCGAACCTGAAACCGGTAGCGGGCAAACCGCTCCATTTCAGTATTGCGGGCGCAGGCCGTGGCGATGAATACGTGCCCTACTACGAAATCGACGACGACGTGCCGTTTACCTGTTACCCGTTCTTTGACTCGACTTTCAAGGAATAAGTACTGTTGTAGAAAATTTTGCTTATATTTGTGATGATTTTAATTCGTTAAAATTTTATGGAAACAATCATCGCTATATTAAAAGGGACACAGGGCGTGTTTTTATCAGCAACAAAAGAGACAGTTATTGATGATATACCCGTGTCTTATGTAGATATTGCGCACGACAAACAAAACCTGCGAGGCGACATGGTACGCCTTTTCTCCGACTTCAGAAAAGCCACAGAGGAGGCCAAAATGAATATTTCCAAATGAGCAAAAAACAACAACAGACTAAAAGTATAGCTAATCGCAGCGGAGTGGCTATCGAACAACAAACCATTGTTGATGACAACTTGCTTCCGCCTGCCGATGAGTTGGAGAAATTAAACCAAATAGACACATCTATTATTCCATGGATAATGCAACGCACCGAGAAGGAACAAGATGCGCGACTGCACTTTAATAGAGAAAACATCCGGCTTGCACATAGAAATATGGGAATAGCACAAGCATCCTTGTGGTTAGCGTTTACATTAGCGATAACTGTGCTTGCGTTTAGTTGTGTCTTCATATGGTTAGGAAAAGAAATCGCCGGCACTATATTTGGTAGTATAGGTATAATTATTGTTATACAGTCGTTTTTGCGTTTTGGCAAAAAGTAATTGCTCTCACGAAAAAGAAGAACTAAATTGTCCTTTTCTGTATGAAACCCTGAGCCGTTTACCTGTTACCCGTTTTTTGCGGAAAAGCAGTAAATTTTTATTTCCGGAATTTCGCTTACCTTTGTGGCCGGAATGGAAAAAACGGGCACAACATCTGTTTCCCAGCGGGCGCTGGCTGCCGCCGGGCGCGCCATCCCCGGGGCGCTGCGCACGGCCTGGTGGATGGTGCGGCTTACCGTGCTGGTGTCGTTTGGCGTGGAGGCGCTGCGCTACGCGGGTATTCTCCGGTGGATGTCGGAGGGTCTTTCGCCCGTGTTCGGCGTCCTGGGCCTGCCGGGCGAGGCCGCGCTGGCGTTCATCTCGGGCTACTTCGTCAATGTGTACGCCGCCGTGGCGGTGATCGCCACCCTGAACCTCGACGCGCGCGCCATCACCGTGCTGGCGGTGATGATCCTGTGTGCCCACAACATGATTGTGGAGAGCCCGGTACAGCAAAAATGCGGCTCCTCGCTGCTGCGGATTTTCCTGATGCGCACCCTGGGCGCCCTGACGCTGGGGTTTTGCCTGAATCTTCTGCTCCCTGCCTCATCCGCTACGCCTGTGGAGCCCGGCGCATTGCCGGCGCAGGAGGCGCTTTCGCCGGTAGATTTGCTGAAAAACTGGGCGATAGGCATTGCGTGGCTGGTGGCGAAGATGTTCACGCTGATTATGTCGCTGTCGGTGTTGCAGCGCCTGCTGGCGGAGTTTGGCGTTATCAGGCTGTTATCGAAGCTGTTGCGACCGATGCTGGTGGTGTTCGGGCTGCCTGCCCGCACCTCGTTCCTGTGGATCGTGGCCAATGTGCTGGGCCTGGCCTACGGGGCTGCCATTATGATTGAGGAAACCGGGCAGGGAAAAATCAGCCGGGCCGACGCCGATTTGTTAAATCACCATATCGGCGTTTCGCATAGCAACCTTGAAGATTTGTTGATCCTTTATGCCGCAGGCGGTCTTTTTTGGTGGATGTTGCTCTCGCGCTGGTGTTTAGCCATTGTTTTGGTATGGGCGCGCCGGCTGGAGGTTTTCTTAAAAAGTGTTAAATCATTTTAAAATCTATAAATTAAGGTGTTTTTTTCAAATTAAAAATGTATTTTTGCATGTTGAAAAGATTGTGAAAAAAACCATGTATGATCTTTGGAAAGCAAGTTGATTTTTGTAAGATATAAGTTTTTAGCTTATGCGAAAATATTATTATGTAATTTGTAAGGCAGGGCTAACAATTGCAGCGCTGCTGGCGGGTTTTACGCTTAGTGCAGAGCCGCCGACTCCGGTTCATAAGACGGATTATTTTTCCGGCAATGAAGAGCCTGCGGCTGCGCTTTGTATGGAATTGGTGAATACCGTGGTGCAGTCGAAGCTATCTTGCGTCGATGGAAACGATGCCACGCTCGACGTGACGTTCTTCCCG
>JAITQN010000112.1 GCA_031288865.1 Prevotellaceae bacterium | reverse complement strand
ACTGAGTTAGTCAAATTGATACATATTGCGACGGGTCAATCGATATACTCGTTTGTTCTCCCGGAACGTCGCGGAAACCGAACACTGCAGTGTTTGTTCTCCCGGAGCGCGAACGCCTGATAAAGCTAAACCGGATTGCCATTCAGCAGATGAGCGTTTTGCATGAGGCTGAAAACCGCAAGCGGTTGCGCTGAAACGCAAACCGTCCCGTTTAGACTCCCTGCTCTCCGGCGACAGACCGAAATGACGCTTATGAAGCACAGGAACAATAAACGGGACGTAGCGCGTAATGTTTACAACTTTAAAAAAGGGCGGCCATTAAAGTAACGTCGTATGACGATGTCGACTAACTAACAGAAATATTTAAAAAAAGCCACCCTTCAGCTTTTGGTGCGTTCCGGAACGATTTGACTATCTCAGTCAATCCAGTATTTTTATTTTTCAGATTAATCATCATCATTCGGTTTCTCTTTAATTTCTTTATACCTTTATATATATAACAGGTAAAGTTGATTATTGGTATTATTATTTTTCAAGTCTGTTGTTTAATTATTCTTACCCTATTCTTACCCCATTCTTACCCTTATTCTTACCCCCCGACCATTTTGCTTATCCTGAAACCCGCGCCCTGCGCCACTTTTTACTTTTTGCATTTGACTGAGATAGTCAAATCGAGGACAAAGGTAAACAGATTTTTCGTATTGCCAAAAATTTTAATAAAATTTACCAAGTGCGGATTTATTTGTTTCTTTGCAAAAAAAATTAAGAAAAGGGTATGAGAAGAATAATTCCAGGGATTGCTTTCCTTGTTTGCACAACAAATGTTTTTGCCCAATTCGCATTGCAATCGGGCGATTTGCTTTTTCATGTGGGCAAGGGCTCGGCGCTCGGCGAGGCTATTGCGCAAGTAACCTCCGGCGCCGGTAACGTGAATTACACGCACGTTGGAATCGTATCGGTCGAAGACGGCAATGTGTTTGTGATCGAGGCCACCACGCCGAGCGTGCGCAAAGTGGCTGTCGACACTTTTTTGAACGATGCCCGCAAAATCAACGGACTGCCAATGGTGGCGGTCGGGCGGCTGCAAAGTAAATATCACGGTATTATTCCGCAGGCCATAAAAAACGCCGGAACATATATCGGCAAGCCTTACGATTATGTTTTTTCGCCCGACAACGATGCGTATTATTGCAGCGAGCTGGTGCAGCTTTCTTTTAAAGACAAACGGGGCAAACCGGTGTTCACGACCCGGAAGATGACGTTTAAGGATGATACAGGGCGAACGCCCCGGGCGTGGGAGGAGCATTTTGCAGAACATAACGCGCCGGTTCCCGAAGGCCGTCCGGGCACAAATCCCGGCGACTTGTCGAAGTCAAAAGAAATTACGATAGTTTACAGGTATTTCGATTCAGCCGTGCCGGCGTGGCCGCTTCCCGGCCAGCAGGATGGCGGCGAATGATATGAATCCGAACACAATCATCATCACGGCCTGAGTTTCGTGCGAGATGGTGGCGAACACCACGCCCAGCTCCCAGGGAATGGCATACATGGTGAGCAAGGCCAGCGACAACAGGAAATGGTAGGCGCCCAGGCCGCCCGGCACGGGAACCACCCACCCCAATGCCCCCACCACCATAAGGAAAAGGGCGTCGGCCGCGCCGAGGGCTGCCGTGTCGGGCATGGCGCGCACGATGGTGTAGGATTGCAGGAAATAAAGCAACCATATTATAAAGGTATAGGCGAAGAAACGGTTTTTGCGCTCGAGGCGGAAGCCGGTTCGCAGTCCGTTGAGTAAACCCTTGAGGAGGTTGTTGATTTTTTGCGCCACGCGGAATTGCAGCAGCTTCGTCCGGAAAATAAACAGCAAAATACCTGCTGCGAGGAGCGCGGCAGCTGCCAGCACGAGCCAAGTGTGCCCGGTGGTTCCGGCGTTTTGCGTCACTAGGGGCTGCCACACCTTGTGGTGCAGGAAGGCGCCGAAGGTGTCGATGCGCAGGCACACCACAAGCACGATCACCAGCAGCAGGCAGAGCACGTCGAACACCCGCTCGAGGACTACGGTGCCGAGGAGCGCTTCGAAGGGTATTTTTTCGGTTTTGCGCAGCGCGCCGCAGCGCGCCACCTCGCCCAGCCGCGGCATGGCGAAGTTGGCCAGATAGGTGAGCATTACCGCGTCGTAGGCGTTTTTAACGGAGGCGCGGTGCCCCAGCGGTTCAATAATGATGCGCCAGCGCAGCGCACGTGCGGCGATGGCCAGCCAGCCGGCGAGCATGGAGGCGCCCACCCACCAGTAGTTGGCATTGCGCAAGCCCGCCACGAGTTCGCTCCATTTCACTTCTTTAAAAGAGAGGTAGAGCAGCCACGCGGAGAGCGCCGCGAACACGAGGTATTTCAATGTCCCGGTAACGGCTTTGCGCCATGATGTCTTGTTGGGGGCTCCCATGGTTTCAGGGTATCAGGGTATTGGTTTTGCTGTCGGGAAATACGATAGCGGGGCGGAAGGTTTTTGCCTCGTCGGGCGTCATAGCGGCGTAGGCCATGATGATGACTAAGTGGCCGGCCTGTACCTTGTGGGCGGCCGCGCCGTTCACGCCTATTTTTCCGCTTCCCCGCTCGCCCTTGATGACGTAGGTGTCGAAGCGTTCGCCGTTGTCGATATTGGCCACGGTGACTTTCTCATAGGCCATGAGGTTGGCCGCGTCCATGAGGTCTTCGTCAATGGTGATGCTGCCCATGTAATGAAGGTTGGCTTCGGTAATGGCCACCCGGTGAATTTTCGATTTCAGGATTTCTATTTGCATGGATTAATAGATTATTTCAACCTTATGTTGTCGATCAGGCGTATGGTATTGACCCGTACCGCCACGCAGAGTTGCACGTGTTCGGCGTCGCCCCAGGCGTCGATGGGCTGCAGGGTGCTTGCGTTGACGATTTCGGCGTATTCGATGTCCAGTTCGGGGTTGGCGTCGATGGTATTATACACCCATGTTTTAAGGAAGCTCACGTCGGTATATTTAACCCTGTCTTTGGCTTCGAAGAGGGTTCGGGCGATGAGGGGGACGAGTGCGCGCTGCTTGTCGTTGAGCAGGCTGTTGCGCGAGCTCATGGCCAGCCCGTCGTATTCCCGCACGGTGGGGCAGGACACGAGCTGCATGGACAGTTCCATCTGCGTGACGAGCTGTTTGATGATGGCGAATTGTTGGAAGTCTTTTTCTCCGAAGAAGGCGACGGTGGGGTTGATGATGTTGAACAGGCGGGTTACGACTTGCGCCACACCGTTGAAGTGCCCCGGCCGGCAGCGGCCTTCCATGACTTTATCCATGTTGCCGAAATCGAAGACGCGGGTGTCGGGTATCGGATAAATTTCCTTTTCGGACGGAATAAACAGCATATTTGCACCGGCGTCGTGCAGGAGGTTGATGTCGGCCGTCCGGGTGCGCGGATATTTTTTAAAGTCTTCCGGGTCGTTAAACTGGGTGGGGTTTACAAAGATGCTCACTATGGTGAAATCGCACTGTTCCATGGATGTTTTAACCAGCGACAAATGCCCCTGATGCAGCGCCCCCATTGTCGGTACAAATCCCAAGGTTTTGTGCTTCCCGGCGATAGCGGCTAATTCCCGCATGTGCTCAGTTGAATTGGTTATTATCATGGTGTAATTTGCGTCGTATTTATGATACAAAGGTAATACTTTTTTCTATTTCATCCCTGTCGACCCGAATCCGCCGGCGCCGCGCGCGCTGTCGGTAAGGGCGTCTACGGGCAGCCACTCGATTTTTTCGTATTGGCCGATAACCATTTGGGCAATCCGTTCGCCGGGGTTTAACAGGAAGGTTTCTTCCGAAAGATTTACAACGATTATTTTAATTTCCCCGCGGTAGTCGGCGTCGACAGTGCCGGGCGTGTTAAGCAGCGTGATGCCGTGTTTGGCGGCGAGTCCGCTGCGCGGACGGATCTGCGCCTCATACCCCTGCGGCAGTTCGATGAATAAGCCGGTGGGAATCATGGCGCGCTGCAACGGCTTAAGAAGTAACGGTTCGGCGAGGTGGGCGCGCACATCCATGCCGGCGGAAGAAAAAGTGGCATACGCCGGAAGCTCAAAGGGCGAGCGGTTCACAATTTTTACCTGTATCATGCGTGTAGTTTTATTTTTTCACAGCGGAGCCAGAAGGCGACGTAGGCCAGCAGCAGGATGGCGTTCACCGTCCATTTGCCCCACAGGGCGTGTATGTCTATCCATCCGCTGAGGAAGAACAGCGCCAGCGCCACGGAGATATATGCCCAAAGTTTTAGCCAGTTGTAGGGAACGGGGTAGTGTCGTGCGCCGAGCCATGCGCTGAGGATAACCATCACCAGATAGCTGAAGAAGTGTCCCCAGGCGGCGGCGTGGTAGCCGTAGGCCGGCATGAAGAGCACGTTAACCGCCACGGTAACCAGCAGGCCGGCGGTGGTGATGTATACGGCATAGTGTGTTTTGCCCGACAGCTTGTACCACATGGAAATGTTGAACGACATGCCCAGCAGCACGTATGCGCCCAGCATCACGGGCACGATGTCGAGCCCCGCCCGGAAGTCTTTGCCCAGCAGCAGGCCGATGGCGTCGATGTAGAACATCACGAACAGGAAGATGGCCATGCAGAAGGCCGTGAAGTGGTTCATGACGACGGCCAGATGCATGGGCGCCTGTTTGTTTTTCTCGCCGGCGAAGAAGTGCGGCTCGGCGGCATAGCGGAACATCTGTATGAAGAGCGACATCAGCACGGCAATTTTTACGCCGGCCTGAAAGAGGCCGAGCTGCTCCTGCCACACCACATCTCCGGGCAGGAAGTAGCGGAACAGTATCCGGTCGATAAACTCGTTGGCCACGCCCGGCAGCCCGGCGATCATAAGGGGAAGGGCGTAGACCGTCATTTGGCGCCACAGCGTTTTGTCGAACCGGGGCTTGATGGTCCGCAGGTCGGGGATAAAGAGGACGAGCGCCACTATGCAACTGAGGAAAATCGCAAACAGGATGTAGCTGAAGTCGGGCGTAGCCGACACGAAGTGCAGCAGCCACGAATCGGGGTGCGCGGCAAAGTAGGCGGGCGCCCCGAAGAAGAGCAGGAAGTTAAATCCGAGCTCGGCGGCTATTTTTACCGACTTGAAGACGGTGAACTTCGCCGCGTGGTACTCGAAGCGCAGGCGGGCGAACAGGATGGCGGTGATGCTGTCGATGGCCAGGATGCCGCCCACATAAATAATACACATCCGGAAGTCGTCGTAGTGCATCCACCGGGCAATGTCGCCCGACCAGGAGGCGACCAGCGCGAAGAACAGCACCGCTATCGCGCCGACGAACACGAACGCGGTGGAGAACACCTCGCGGGGCTTGTCGCTTTTGTTGGCATAGCGGAGGCTTCCGGTTTCCATGCCCATGGTGAGCAGCACCTGCAAGATGGCGATGTAGGCAAGGAAATCGGTAGCGATGCCGTAGTCGCCCGGCGTGAGCATGCGGGTATAGATGGGTACAAAGAGGAAGTTCAGCACCCTTGCGAGAATGGTGCTCACCCCATAAGTGGCGGTTTCACTTGCTAATCGTTTCAACGGAGTTGCCATTAGTAATCGAGTCCTTTTTTGTTAAACAATAGGTAGCCCAGGTTTAGCTGGAGGTACCAGTTGGTTTCGGCCTTGCTGTAGTAGTTGGCCGAGATGCTCAGCGGCCCCACCGGCGTGTGCCACACGAGTGCGCCCAGCGCCATGTAGGCGCGGTCGGTCAAAGGTTCGGAGTACGACACCTCGTTGTTGTCGACCGAGGTGGTGCGCCGGTAAGGCTGAAAGACGTAGCCGCCCGCTTGCAATATCATCTGGCCGGTAAAGCGAAGCGTGGGCATGAGGCCGAGCCCTACGAACATATTGGAGCGGTAGCCGGGCAGAAACACCGAGTGGCTGTGCGGCGTGGGCATAAATGCCGGCAGCGCCAGCATGGTGGAGAAATAATCGCCGAAAGCCAGTTTGTTGGAAATTACCGCATCGACATACGTCCCTAAGGAAAAGCGGCTGCCGAAGGAAAAGTATTGCTCGCTCTGAAACCGCGCCGTGATCCACCGGTGGTAATTGCTGGCTTCTTCCTTGATGCCCCCCGTCCTGTAGATCTGCGACAGGTTGCCGGCAATGTGCTGTTCCCGGCCTTCGACATACCGTATGCCCACATACTGTTTCTTGCCGAGGGTGGCATACTGGTGGCGATCGAGGGTGTTCCGCTCAATCGTAAAGTGCGGGGAATAGTAGTTGAAGCGCGTCTGGTCGGTGGTGTCGGCTGAGGTGAAGTCGTCTACCTCGAAGTAGTCGTCGCGGAGGCCGCCGACGGAAATGCCCAGCTTGACGTTCACGCTCTGCCGGTCGGACAGCGGAACGCCGAACGCAAACCGGCCATACCGGTCGGACTCCTGCAGGAAAACCGGCCGCTTGTCGAAGAATACGAGGTCTTGCGCACCCGAGTAGTAGTCGTATTGCAGGATATTCCCCTCCACCTCGTAGAAATACAGCGGATACACGTCGAGGTAGCCCCGCCAGCCCACGCGGCTGCCCGAGAAGAATCGCCCGACGTTCATGTCGGCGTAGGCAAACCCCATGTTGTTGGCAAAGTAATGCCACTCCAGCCCCAGATACAGCTGGTTCAACGACGACGACGAGAGGTTGCCGCCAACGGCTACCCGGAACTGGGGCGCGCGGGTTGCCCGCACATTAAAGTCGAAAAGGCCGGTGGAGGCTACATAGGTAGCCCAGGGAAAGAACACATTTACATTTTCCGACGCAATAGCCCGGAAATAATGCCGCTTGATTTGCCGGAAGCTCATCGCCTTGTGCTTGTCGCCCCGCAACGTGCGGGTAAGGAAAGAATTTTGCAGGCCGGAGAAATTCCCGACCACGTTCACGCCTTTAAACTTCAGCTCGGGCAGCCGTTCGCGAAACGCGTTCCTTTTTCCGGCCACTTCCTCCGGCGACACGCGCCGGCTGCCCACGCGGGCTTTGATGGAGTCCATTTTCCGCAGGGCGGTCCGGTAGCCCGTGTCGGAAAGCTGGACAACCTTGTCGAAGTCGAGCAGCGAAACGTGGTCTGACTGGGTTTCAATCACGATGCCCTTGTCGTCGGGGAGGTCGTAGTTGGTTTCGAACATGAGCATGCGCTCGATTTGCGTAAAGATGTTGTCCTCTTCCGGGATTTTCGGGTTGCTGCTCACCTTTACGCCGATGATAAGGTCGGGGTTGAAGTCGTCGGCCATCACGTCCCACGGGAAATTGTTGTAGAACCCGCCGTCGAACAGTATCGTGGAGTCCCTTTTTATCCCTTTGAAGTAAAACGGGTACGACATCGACGCCCGCACGGCCACGCCGAGGTTTCCGTCACGCGCCACCACCGGCTTTTTCTTCACAATGTCGGACGCCACACAGCGAAAGGGAATCATCAGGCTGTCGAAGTTGTTTTTTGCCACCGCGCCGGCGGCCGAGTAGAGCTCCAGCACGGCGAGGTCCATCTGGTATGACGGGATATAGCTGGCCGGCAACCGCGGCTTGAGCCCTCTGGCGTGAAGCCACACGAAAAACATTTCGGGCGACGGGTCGCGGCGGAACAGATAGGTCTGGTCTTTCTCGAGCACCTCCCCCTTGTACCACGACGTGAAGTCTTCCGACTGCATCAGGGTCACCATCTCCTCGGGCGAGTACCCGATGGCGTAGAGCGACGCCACAATCGCGCCCATCGACGTGCCGGCAATGTAATCGATAGGAATGCCGTTTTCTTCAAGCGCCTTAATCACGCCGATATGCGCCATGCCTTTTGCGCCGCCACCGCTCAGCACCAGTCCCACCCGTTGTGAAAAACCCTGAACGCCCCCCACACAAACACACAGCATGAATATAGCAAATCGTTTCATTTTAATTTAAAGCCGCTTTTTGATTATTTGAGAAAATCCTTTAACTTTGCACGCGAAATAATCGCCAAAAGTATATAAAATTATCGAGATATGAAAACAAACACCCTGCTTCTTTCCGCGCTAATCTTAGTGTTGGTGTCGTGCGGAAACAATCCGAAAAACACAAACAAAAAAGCTGAAACAATAGAAGAACAAACAACTGCAACAACCATGGAGGAGAAAAAATTAGCGTTCAACCCGGCCGCGCTCGGCGAAGAGCCGGTACTGGATATCAAAACGAGCGAAGGCGTTATCACGATTAAGCTGTACAAGGAAACGCCGCTGCACCGCGACAACTTCCTGAAATTAGCCGCCGGGAATTTCTACAACGGCATCATCTTCCACCGGGTTATCAAAGGCTTTATGATACAGGTGGGCGACCCCGCCTCGAAAAACCCGAAACCCGGCGCCCGCTACGGCACAGGCGGCCCGGGCTACACGGTGAACGCAGAGTTCCGCCCGCAGTATAAACACAAGAAAGGCGCGCTGGCGGCAGCCCGTCAGGGCGATCAGGTGAATCCGGAAAAGGCCTCGTCGGGGTCGCAGTTTTACATTGTCGAAAATCCGGAAACCTGCGCGCAGTTAGACGGCGCCTACACGGTGTTCGGCGAAACCGTGAGCGGATTTGAGGTAATCGACAAAATCGCGTCGGCCGCCACCGATCCCACCGACCGTCCTGTAAACGACATCTTCATCATTTCCATTACCCCCGCTGAAAAATAACGCGCCGTCATGCACGAGAAAATAAACCGGCTCCTGACGGAACTCGACAGCCTCACGGCCAAAAACGCCGGCGAGGTAGAAGCGCTACGCGTGGGCTGGCTGGGGAAAAAGGGCAGCATCACCCTGCTGTTTGAGGAGTTCCGGCAAGTGGGCGCGGAGGAAAAACGGCAATTCGGGCCACAGATAAACCGCCTGAAGCAGGCCGCCGTCGAGAAAATCAACGCGCTGCGCGAAAGCATGGAAAGCGCCGGCGGCCACAAACCGTCGTTCGACGCCACCCTGCCGGGCGAGCCCGCGCCGCTGGGCGCGCGGCACCCGCTGTCAATCGTACGGAGCGAGATTATCGACATTTTCAAAACCCTGGGCTATACCGTGGCGGAAGGCCCCGAAGTAGAGGACGACTACCACGTGTTCGGCGCCCTGAACTTCCCGCCCGAACATCCGGCACGCGACATGCAGGATACGTTTTTCGTCACCGCCGGCGACAACCCCGTGCTGCTGCGCACCCACACCAGCTCGGTGCAGGTGCGGGAGATGGAGCGCCGCAAGCCGCCCATCCGCATTATTTGCCCGGGGCGCGTGTTTCGCAACGAAGCCATTTCGGCACGCGCGCACTGCATTTTTCATCAGGTAGAAGGGCTATACATCGACGAAAACGTGTCGTTTGCCGACATGAAGCAGTCGATTCTGTATTTTGCCCGCGAATTTTTCGGCGCCGGCGTGCAAATCAGGCTGCGCCCGTCGTACTTTCCCTTCACGGAGCCCAGCGCCGAGGTCGACGTGAGCTGCAACATCTGCCGAGGCGAGGGCTGCAACGTGTGCAAGCACACCGGCTGGCTCGAAATCATGGGTTGCGGCATGGTCGACCCCAACGTGCTGGAAGCCTCCGGCATCGACTCAAAAAAATATACGGGTTTCGCGTTCGGGATGGGCATTGAGCGCATCGCCATGCTGAAATGGCACGTCCGCGACCTGCGCCACTACTTCGAGAACGACATCCGCTTTCTTCAGCAGTTCGCCACTGCGTAGACGAACACTCCCCGAGCCCTACCGTTGCGACAAGGTTGCACCTCGTCGCCTTGCTTGGCGAAAGCCGACGCCAATCCATATACTCGTTTGGCCTCCCGGAACCTCTGGCGACAGAACCGAGCGTTCGGTTGGCTTCCCGGCACGTGTCGGAAGGACGCAATTAACACTTCAGCCGGGATTAATAACACAATTTAACACTTCTGCGCTTGCATTTCCAAAAATTGTACCTACATTTGCGCCGTAATCTTTTTGTTCTTTGTAAACTTTCTTAGTGTTAGCTTTAATCACTCTTAAGTGGAAATCGACAAATTTTTAGCAAAAATGGAGTATTTTAAGTTAGCGTTCATGTCAAAGCATGGGACTAATTTATCTATTTTTGCGGTTTTGTCGAACCTCTACTTAGGATAATTATAGACTCGTGCTTTTTTAGTTAATGACTAAGATATTCGTCTATGCTCTAAAATCTAATGTCTGATGTCTTGTATTAAAAATATACGTTGCAATTATTTTGCGATGCGGGATTGTATTGTGTAAATGTGAAACGATAAAGGGCCGCTGTGAATCAGTTCTTCTTCTTTTATCACCTACTTGCGTACGGCGGCCTTTTCTTTTTCGATGAACGGGGAACGGAAATGTCCCCCGCTCGCGGGGGTGGCCGGAGGCCGGGGG
>JAITQN010000065.1 GCA_031288865.1 Prevotellaceae bacterium | reverse complement strand
TACAAGATGCCCGGCTCTGTCGCATTGGCCGATGCAACCGTAGAGATGCTGAAAGAATATGATGTGGTGATGTGGGAAAAACACGGCGTGTGTGCGGTAAGTGAAAATATCATGGAGGCCTTCGACATGGTTGACACCTTATCGAAGTCGGCGCAAATTTACCTCGCGGCCAAAGCCATGGGATTCGACCCTGAAGGCACAAGCCGGGAAGATATGGAAGCGCTCAGGAAGGCATAGTTTATTTATTTTATTTTATGTTAACACATTACAATATCATCATAAAGCAAATAAATAAACCTACTAAATCACTGAATTTATAAAGTTGTTAAAAATGAGCGCAATAAATGGTGTTTGAATTGAGCAGTACTACAAACGTACTACCCTATACAGACTAATGTCAAAATTTAAAATACTTAAATCAAAATTCAAAATAGTATTTAATATAATTAACATACATTTGATGCAAGTTTAAAGGTATAGTAAACCTGACACCAACCGAATCTTTAACTAACATAAAATAAACTATGAAAATCTAACCCTTGAAGAAATTTTCTGTATATATCGGTGTATTAGCGTTTATGCTTGTTCGCACTGTCACTTATGCGGCGGAGCCTTACGGATTGACCTGCGAATACCAGGCGAATCCGCTGGGCATTGATATGGCGCAACCTGCTCTTGGCTGGAAACTGTCGTCCGGTGAACGTAATCAGTATCAAACGGCTTACGAACTGGTTGTCGCCCTGGCGGAAAAGGATTTGGAACAGGGCAAAAACCTCGTCTGGAAAAGCGGGAAAGTCGTTTCCGGGCAGTGTTTCAACATTCCGTATGGCGGGAAACGTCTTCGACCATTTACGCGTTATTACTGGCGGGTGAAAATATACGACCGCGACGGCAAAACGTCCGGATGGAGCCCGGCGGCATACTGGGAAACAGCCATGTTGTCATCGTCCGACTGGAAGGCGCAATGGATAGGCGACGGAAGCGTGGCGCCGCAGGACGAAGCGGATTTCTACAAAGACGATCCGGCGCCGCTTTTCCGGAAAGTTTTTAATACTAAAAAAGACCTCGTTCAAGCGCGCCTCTACATTACCGGACTTGGATATTACGAAGCGAGTGTAAACGGCAAACCCGTTGACGACCGGAGGTTAGACCCGGGTTGGACAAATTACGGAAAACAGATCCTGTACAGCGTCTTCGATATTACATCCTTAGTGCGCCCGGGCGACAATGCTGTCGGTGTAACGCTGGGCAACGGCTTTTTCAATCCTTTGCCGATGCTAATATTCAAGCAATTGCGGGATTACTTGTATATCGGCCGGCCGTGTGTCATGGCGCAACTCAAACTTTCGTTCGCCGACGGCACGGAGGAATGGATCGTAACCGACGAAACATGGAAAACAGCCGATGGTCCCATTCTCCGTAACAACGTGTACCTGGGTGAACATTACGACGCCCGCAGGGAACTGAATGGATGGGACAACACCGGATTTGACGACAGCAACTGGAGTCTGTCCGTGAAAGTCGCTCCTCCTCCGGGCGTGCTGACGGCGCAGATGCAACCGCCCATACGTGTCACAAAAGTGTTGAAGCCAGTAAGAATGACGGAAACCCGACCCGGAACGTTTGTCTTTGACATGGGACAGAATATGGGCGGTGTGGTACGTCTTAAAGTGCAGGGCGCGAGGGGAACGCAGGTCAAAATCCGTTACGGCGAAGACGTCTATTCCGACGGCAGCCTGAACGTGATGACTTCGGTGGCAGGACAGCAAAAAAAGGTATGGGACGCCGATCGGTCAGCGCCGGGGCAACCGCCCATCGCCTGGCAGGAGGACAGTTATATATTAAAAGGCGAAGGTGAAGAAACTTGGTCGCCGCGGTTCACGTTCCACGGATTTCGTTACGTGGAAATCACAGGTTGGCCGGGACGTCCCGGATTAGACAACGTCGAAGCGTTGCGCATGAACGCCGACTTGCCCCGCACAGGTGTTTTTGAATGTTCCAATCGGCTGCTCAATCAATTGGATACTGTGCTGGACAATACCTTTTTAAGCAACGTATTCAGCGTACAGTCCGACTGTCCGGCGCGTGAAAAATTCGGTTACGGCGGCGATATCGTCGCTACGGCACGCACGTTCTGCTGGTTCTACGACATGTCGAACTTCTACCATAAGGTGCTCCGGGACTTTGCCGACGACCAGCGCCCGCTCGGAGGATTTACCGAAACGGCGCCTTTCAACGGAATTGCCGACGCCGGTCTCGGCGACGATTCCGGTCCCATTGGCTGGCAACTCGCTTTTGCTTTCCTCCAAAAACAACGCTACGAATATTACGGCGATACCCGGACAATCCGGGCCTATTATCCCGTCCTGCGGCGACAGGTCGAATTCCTGCGTACAAAAGCGCAAAACCACATTATCGACAAGTGTATCAACGACCACGAAAGCCTCGAACTGCGCATTCCCGAACTGTTTGCCACCGCGCATTACTACCATCATGTGGCACTGTTGGCCGAATTTGCGGGGCTTATTAAACAAGTAAACGACGAAAAAGCCTATACCGCCCTCGCCGGCGATATCAAAAACGCATTTATCGAACGCTTCGTAAAAATCGGTACAGGCGAAGTGGGCAATCATACGCAAGCGGCGCAGGCTTTCGCGCTTTTTTATGATTTGCTTCCCGAGAACGAAAGGGAAGAAGCCTTTCAGATTTTGTTGCAGGAAATAGAAAAACGCGGCGGACATGTCGCTACTGGCATATTCGGTACGCCGTTGGTGCTGGACGCGCTTGTGCGACATAAACGCAACGATATCGCTTACGAAATGGTGACGAAAAAAGATTTTCCCGGATGGGGACACATGATACGGTCGGGCGCAACCACACTCTGGGAAACGTGGCAATACTCCGACAACGTATATTCACAAAATCACCCGATGTTCGGCAGCGTGGGCGAATGGATGTATCAAAGCATTCTCGGCATAAACGCCGGTGCGCCGGCGTTCCGTAAAATCATCCTGCGCCCGCAACCAACAGGCGACCTTGCATTTGCATCGGGAAGCTACGAATCGCTGTGGGGGACGATCGAATCGTCGTGGAGACTGGAAGACAACCGCTTTTCGTGCGATATTGCCATTCCTCCGGGAACGTCTGCCGAAGTGTGGCTGCCGGCGGGAACGGTCACCGAAAGCGGTAAGCCGGTGACCGGCAGCGGCGACATACACTTTTTGAGAAAAGAAAACAACCGCATGGTTTACGAGGTGCGGTCGGGGAAATACTCTTTTTTAATCTTTAACAATTAAATAAACTATGAAAAAAATTAAACTTGTTTTATGCGGCGTGCTGGTGTCCCTGTGGGGGACACTGGCGGCGCAGGACGTGATCACCGGTACAATTACCGATGAGAACGGTGAACCATTGGCGGGTGCTATCGTGCAGGTGCAGGGCAGCACACGCAGCGTATCTACCGACATCGACGGCAGCTTCTCCATCAGCGTGAAGCCGGCCGACGTGCTGGAAATCTCTTTTTTGGGCTACGAAACGCAAACCATTACGGTGGGCGGACAGAAAAAGCTGGCCATACAGCTCGCACCCAAAGCCAACGAGCTGGACGAAGTGGTGCTGGTGGCCTTTGGCAAGCAAAAGAAAGAAAGTGTCATC
Organism: Prevotellaceae bacterium; assembly: GCA_031288865.1. GTDB lineage: Bacteria > Bacteroidota > Bacteroidia > Bacteroidales > UBA932 > JAIRLC01. The sequence continues at coordinate 29,113 of JAITQN010000065.1, read as the reverse complement.
GGTTCCATTACCACCATTAGCCCGGCGGATCTGAAAGTGCCGAACAGCAACCTTACCACCGCTTTTGCCGGGCAGATGGCAGGCGTGATCGCCTACCAGCGCAGCGGCGAGCCGGGTGCGGACGACGCCGTCGATTTCTTTGTGCGGGGCGTCACCACTTTCGGCGGAAGGCGCGACCCGCTGATCCTGATCGACAATATCGAACTGACCAAAACCGACCTCGCCCGCCTGCAACCGGACGACATCGCCAGCTTCTCCATCATGAAGGACGCCACCGCTACCGCCCTCTACGGTGCACGGGGCGCCAATGGCGTGATCTTCGTTACCACCAAGCAGGGGTTCGAAGGCGCTATGTCTGTTTCGGTGCGCGTGGAAAATTCCTTTTCTTCGCCCACGCGGATGGTGGAGCTGGCTGACCCCGTCACCTACATGCAATTGGCCAACGAAGCCGTCCTGACACGGAACCCAAGGGGATCGGAAATCTACACGCAGGAAAAGATCGACAACACGATTTCGGGACGCGACCCGCTGCGCTACCCCGCCAACGACTGGATGGACATGCTCATCAAAGACTACGCCACCAGCCAGCGCTACAACCTGAGCATCAGCGGCGGCGGAAAAGTGGCAAGATATTATGTCTCCGGAGGGTTTAACCACGACAACGGCATCATGAAAGTGGACAAGCGGCAGAATTTTAACAATAATATCAGCAACAACAATTATGCTGTGCGCTCGAACATCGAACTGCGGCTCACCAAAACCACCAACATGAGCGTCAGGCTTAGCGGTACTTTCGACGACTACAGCGGGCCGCTCACAGGGGGCGACGACATGTTCAGGAACATTCTCCGCTCCAACCCTGTGCTGTTTCCCGCTTATTACCCCGCGACGGAAGAAACGAAAGACGTCAAACATATCATGTTCGGCAACAAAGAAAACCGCTATTACAATCCTTACGCTGAATCCATACGGGGATATCGGGAACGCGACCGCTCGCAACTGCTGGCGCAGGTGGAGCTGAATCAAAAGCTGGACTTCGTTACCGAAGGGCTTTCCCTGCGCGGCATATTCAACACCACGCGCCTATCGCAGTTCTCCATAAACCGTTTTTATAACCCCTTCTGGTACGAAATGTCCGGCTACAATTACAATACCGGAGAATACAGGCTGACCAATACCAATCCTGCCGATGGTACCGATTGGCTCGGCTACAGCGAAGAGGAGAGGGCTGTAAACGCCACCGTCTATGCCGAAGTAATGGCCAATTACAGCCGCACCTTCGGCAACCACAGTGTGAGCGGCTTGCTGGTAGGCGTCCTCCGCAGTTCGCTCGACGCGCCCGCAGGAACGCTGGAAAAGTCGCTGCCCTATCGCAACCTCGGGCTGTCGGGGCGCTTTACATACGGCTACTCCAACCGCTATTTCTTCGAATTTAACTTCGGGTACAACGGCTCGGAACGCTTTGCCGAAAAGCACCGCTTCGGGTTTTTCCCTTCGGCGGGGATCGCTTGGAACATCGCCAACGAATCGTTCTGGGCGCTGCTGAAAGAAACGGTAAATCTCCTGAAGCTGCGCTATTCCTACGGATTAGTGGGCAACGACCAGATCGGCGATGCAAGCGACCGCTTCTATTATATCTCGCAAATGGATATGACCAGCGGCAGCAGGGGTTTCACTTTCGGAAGAGACCTCACCAACCACAAAGACGGCATCATCCTTACGCGCGACGCCAACCCGGACATCACCTGGGAAATTTCCCGCAAGCAGAATTATGCGCTGGAAGTCGGGTTATGGAACGACCTCACGCTGATTGCCGAATATTTTCGTGAAAAACGCACCAATATCCTGATGGACCGCAACTATATGCCCACCACGATGGGCTTGAGCTACGTGGCAAAAGCCAATGTGGGCGAGGCCTCCGGTTGGGGCGTTGACCTCAGCCTGGAATACCAGAAAAGCTGGTCAAAGGACTTTTGGACGGTCGCCCGCGCCAATTTCACCTACGCTACCAGCCGTTACGACGTGTACGAAGAGCCGCTTTACAGCGAAGGCTGGCGCCTTCGCGCAGGCAAACCCATCAGCCAGCAATGGGGCTACATCGCCGAACGCCTGTTTATTGACGACGCCGAAGCCGCCAACTCGCCGCGGCAGGAAATTACCGCTGCCCTCTATGGCGGCGGGGACATCAAATATTCCGACGTCAACGGCGACGGCGTGATTACTACCGCCGACATGGTACCCATCGGATTGCCCACCACCCCCGAAATCGTTTATGGCTTCGGCTTCTCCACAGGATACAAAGGGTTCGACCTGTCGGTATTTTTTCAGGGACTCGCCAACGAATCGTTCTGGATCAACACCGGTACAGACGTCGGTAATACGGTGCCTTTTGTGAACGACACGCAACTGCTGCAAGTTTACGCCGACAGCCATTGGAGCGAAGCCAACCGCGACCTCTACGCACTCTGGCCCCGGCTGAGCATCGACCGCAACGAAAACAACCTCGTGAGTAGTACATGGTTCATGCGCGACGGCTCGTTCCTGCGCCTGAAGTCCTTAGAAATTGGCTATTCGCTGCCCAAAAAGCTCATCTCGCGGCTTCACCTGAGCCAGCTCCGCATCTATTTCAGCGGAACAAATTTGCTTACGTTCAGTAAATTCAAGCTCTGGGACGTCGAAATGGCCGGGAATGGCTTGGGATATCCCATCCAGCGCGTCCTTAATGTGGGAGTAAACCTCACAATCAATTAACAATTAACAATTAATAATTATTATTATGTGTTACAAAAATAAATTATACAAGAAAACCGTTTGCGTTTTGGCGCTCTCCTGCCTGCTCTTCCTGGGGGCCTGCAACGAGTATCTCGACGTGGTGCCCGAAGGAACGGGACGGATAGAAAATGTATTTACTACGCGCGAAAATGCGTTGCGCTACCTGTATTCCAATTATTATTTCCTTGAATCCATGCGGGTGGATCCCCTGTATGGGCTGGAAGTAACCGGATGCGGCGAACTCTGGACTTACAGCGAACCGCAGTATCAGGTAGTGAACACCGAAGGAATCCGGATTGCCGAAGGACGGCAGTCGCCGTATGTCAACCTCTTCAACCGTTGGACGCATATCTATGCAGCCATTAACAACTGCAACACCATGATCGCAGGGCTGGAAACCTACAAGGTGTCCTATCTTCCCGATTGGGAAAGAGACCTCTGGATAGCCGAGAACAAAGTGTTGAAGGCATGGTATCATTTCTACCTGCTGCGCATGTACGGCCCCATTCCCATTATCAGGGAAAACCTGCCGGTTTCCGCCGGCGTAGAAGAAGTGCAGGTGCCGCGCGAGTCGGTAGATGCGGTCTTCGAGTATATCGTACAGCTGCTCGACGAGGCCATGGAGGATCTGCCCGATCAGATTGCGAGCACGCTGGACTACGGGCGTATCAACAAAGCCATAGCCATGTCCATCAAGGCGCAGGCGCTGGTGACGGCCGCCAGCCCGCTTTTTAACTGCAACGCGGAACAGGCGTCCCTGAAAAACAGTGACGGCCTCCAACTCTTTTCGCAGGACGAATCCAAAAAACTCGCCAAATGGAGCCGCGCGGCGCAGGCCTGCGAAGAGGCGTACGACTTCTGCACCACAGGACAGGGCATGCACCTTTACCACTACCCCGGTCACCCCAACTACAGCCTGTCGCCGGAAATAATGCGGCAAATGACGCTGCGGCAGGCTTTCTGCGAAAGATGGAGCAGCGAAGTCATCTGGGCGTACACCGGAGCGTGGGTACGCGACCTGCAAGTCAGAACGGCAAAAAGCCTGGGACAGTATGAATGGTCGGCGAACTATTGCGTGTTTGGGGTGCCGCTGAGCATGGTGGAACAGTTTTATTCCGCCAACGGCGTGCCCATTAAGGAGGACAAATACTGGCAATACGGCAACCGCTACGACCTCCGCACAGGCACGGCAGCCGAAAACCGCTACATCAGGGAAGGACAGGCCACCGCACGCATGAATTTCGACCGCGAACCGCGCTATTATGCATGGATGGCTTTCGACCGGGGCGTCTATTACGGACACGGCGTTGAAAACGACGCCATCCCCTCCAACCTGCTGTATGTCGAAAACCGGGGAGGCCGCCCTTTCAGCATCAACGAATCCGGCGGATGTCCTACCGGCTATTATCCCAAGAAATACATCCATTTCCAAACGCAGGGGATCGCCTCCGAGCAAATGGCTGTAGAAAGCTATATCTGGCCGCTGATGCGGCTGCCCGAATTGATGCTGTACTGCGCCGAAGCCCTCAACGAGGCAGACGACACGCAGGAAGCCCGCAACAAAGCCATAGCCTATCTCAACCTCATACGCGACCGGGCGGAACTTCAAGATGTAGCCACAGCATGGGACACGTATTCCACCAATCCGGGGAAATACAAAACGCAGGACGGACTGCGGCAGATCATTCATCAGGAACGCACCATTGAACTCGCCTTCGAAGGAAAACGCTACTGGGACCTGCGCCGGTGGAAAACCGCGCCCGAAATCCTGAATGCGCCCGTACAGGGCTGGGACATCTCGAGAGGCGATGCGGCGTATTATTACAGGCCCACCACCATCCACGAACAGCGTTTCGGCTTGAAAGATTATTTCTCGCCCATCAGCGACAACGAAATACAGCGGAACAGGAAACTCGTGCAAAACCTGGGATGGAACTAGGTAAATTAAAAATTAAGAGTTAAGAATTAATAAAATTGATCTATATGAAAAAGATAATGTGTTATTTCGGAACCGCCGTGTTGCTGACGGCGATGCTGTTCTTTTCCTGCGCAGAGGAGGAAAGAATCACCTACTATGATCCCGACGCACCGGCGCCGGCGAAGCTCGACCCGGTTACCGTGACGGTGAAAAACCTGCCGGGCAAATCGGTTATCAAATACCAGACGCCCGACGACGAAAACCTGCTTTACGTGAAAGCGGTATATGAATCCGCGCCCGGCGTGATCCGCGAAGCCAAAGCCTCGGTCTTTATCGATACGCTGTTGCTCGAAGGCTTCAATGTGGCCGGCAATTATCCGGTAGAACTCGTTTGCATGGGGAAAAACGAAAAACCCTCCGGCGCCATCAGCGTTACCGTTTCGCCGCTCACCCCGCCCGTCATCGAAGCATTCCCCTCGCTCACGCTCAATGCGTCTTTCGGAGGCGTACGGGGTGCTTACCAGAACCTGCACGACAGCGAACTGAAGGTATCCCTGCTGGCAGACACCACCGGTACCGGCAACTACGAGCTGCTGCGGTCCTTCGTGTCCACCGGCCGCAACTCTCAATTCACGTATCTCGGACTGGAATCGAAAGAAACCCATTTCGCGGCCTATCTGCAAGACCGGTGGGGCAACCGCTCCGACACGCTTTACAGCACGCTCACCCCGATGTTCGAGGAAGAAATAGACAAAGACACCTGGACATGGTATTCCCCATGGTTGCCTTCCGACTGTCAGGTGTACGTGGAAAACAACGCAACACTCTACGGCCCTGCCAACATGTGGGATAACAAAAACCCCATGGACTGGACAGCCGGTACGGTGGGATATGCCATTTTGCCGTTTACCACCACCATTAAACTGGGGGCAAGGGTAATGCTGAGCCACATCACCCTGTATGTCGCCCGCATATTTTCTGGTATAGCCTATACCGATTCTGCGCCGAAAGTTTTCGAGGTGTACGGCTCCGACTTAGACACGCCGGGCGACAACCTGTTTGGCGGCGACTGGAACCTGCTGGGACAGTTCGTCTCGACCATACCTTCCGGCAATACAACACCTACGCGGGCAGACATTGACCATGCGGTAGATGACGGCGACGTGTTCTTCTTCGAACCCACGGAAAACATTCCCAACCCCTACCTGCCGACGCGGTTTGTCCGCATCCGCTTCGTCGAAACATGGTGGAAGGTAAGCGGCGAAAGTGATAGGTTGTTCATAGGAGAACTGGATATTTGGGGGAAATACGAACAGTAATCATAATTTATAATTATCATGAAACACAAGAGTATAATTTTTGGAAGTCTATTAATCCTGCTTTCGGCTTTTTTTGCCTGCAAGCAGCAGGACGAAATGTACAGTCAATACGTGGTTGAAGGCGGCAGGGTGTATCCCCACAGGGCCGAAAACGCAATAGCCGCCCCCGGAGTAGGGTGTGTAGATATCAGCTGGCCCAACACCACCCGCACGGTAACCGCCGCCTGTATTTACTGGAATAGCGGGCGGGATACCTCCGTGTGTGTGGACATAGCGGCCCAAACGGATACCGTCCGCCGGAGCATCGAACTGCCGGAAGGACTTTATTCCTTTATCATTAAGACGTTCGACAAGGACGGGAATACGTCCGTGCCGGTAGAAATCATCGGGCGATCCCTCGGCGACAATTACCTCAGCGGTATGCTCGACCGGATGACTACCGGTTATAAAACCCGCGGAGGCGCCCACCTCGTCATCGAGTGGGGCGCCGCCGACATATCGAACGGCGCAGTGTACTGCAATGTGGTTTACACGGCGACGGACAACAGCGAGAAAACCGTCCGCGCCCCTGCCGGAGAAAGCTCCACCACAATAGAAGACCACAAACCGGGTACCGCTTTCCGCTACAACACCGTGTACCGGCCCGACCCGCAGTATTCGGTGGAAATCCCCACAGCCTACAGGGAAATCACAGGCGTTTACCTGTTGCTCGACAACAAGGGCGCCGAAAAAGTCATTGACTATTCATCGCAAATCGACTGGTGGGATGCGTGTTTCGCCCGTAATATGTATAACGGGATTTACATCGGAGACAGGTGGTATGCTGAAGCCCCCTATCCGCATTGGGTTACGATTGACATGGGCGCCGAAGAGTCGATTTCACGCCTCGGATTAGCTCCCGCAAGATACGACAACCACAATGTGGCAGACACACGGGTGGCGTCCCGGGTAGAGTGGTTGGTAAGTACGGACAACCAAAATTGGACATCACTTGGCACCTTCGATTATGACCGCAGTTCGAATAACCTCAACGCACGGCTCTACGATGTGACTACGACCACGGCGCGTTACGTCAAATTATATATGGCTGAATATGGGTCTTCCCCACAAGTAGATATCATAACCCTCGGCGAGGTTGACGTTTACACCAAAATGGGGGAGTAAACGGTGAATAAGTGTGAAGTAAAAAGGCAACACCTCATACTTCATACATCCTACATAAAAATGGTTCTTTGACGTATTGGTTTACACGCTTAATTTAATTAAGAATTGTTTCGTATCTTTGCGGGAAATTCATTGGCAAAAAATTATGAAATCGTTTAACACTACAGGTCCCTGCCGCCCGGATGAACATTATATGTTGCCCCCCGAAGAGCGTTTGGTTGGGGCGAATTTAAGCCGTTATCTTGACGAACGGCTCTATTGGGTGCTTTATGCGCCGCGTCAGACAGGGAAAACAACCTTCCTGATAAACTGGATGCACGAACTCAACGCTACAAGTAAATATGTGGCCTGTTACGTGAGCGTGGAAATAACACAGGGGATGACTGATGTGGAACGTGCAATCCCATTGATTCGCGAATCAATACGAAAGTATGCCGGGGATTTCAGCCTTTCTGTTCCTCAAGCAGACACGGCGGATCCAGGTTTTATGCTCAGCAATATCATGGGGAACTGGGCAAAACTTGTTGCGCCGAAGCCTCTAATCGTATTTTTCGACGAAGTGGATGTCTTGACCGGTGATGCCCTGATCAGTTTTCTGCGGCAGTTGCGTGGCGGTTTTGCCTCCCGCGGCGTGGGAAAATTCCCCATATCCGTGGCCATTGTCGGCATGCGCGACTTGAAAGACTACATTACGCAAAGCAAGGACGGCGTGGCGCCGAATCCCGGCTCGCCGTTTAACATCAAGAAGGATTCTATCCTGTTAAAAAATTTCTCGGAAGAAGACGTAACTCGCCTTTTTGCCCAACGGACAGCCGAAACAGGACAAAGAATTACGCAGGAAGCATTGGATTATGTTTGGGAACAGTCGCAGGGGCAGCCGTGGATTGTCAACAACCTGTTTGACCGGGCGACCACAAGGGTTTTGGACTACAGGAGCACGGAAACCGTCGAATTAAAGCATATAGTGGAGGCGCGCCGGCAGATGATCGAGGCGCGCGAGACACATCTGGATTCGCTGGTTTACCGGATGCAGGATGCAGCGGTAAAGCCTGTTGTGGAGACCGTCATTTCGGGCGAAACGAACATGGACCTGAACCTCGACAGTCCGGGCGTGCAGCAGGCCATGGATTTGGGACTGCTAACGTTTGACGCCAATAAAGGACTGAGCATATCCAATCCCATTTATACGGAAATTCTTACGCGGGTGGTAAATTCGAGCATGCAGATTATGATGCCGCCGCCCTCCAACTTCAAATGGCAGAAACCGGACGGCAGCTTAGACATGGACAGCCTGCTGCAGGAATTTCAGCAGTTCTGGCGGGACAATTCCGAACTGTGGGAAGCAAAATCGGATTACACGGAAGCGTTCCCGCATTTGTTGTTACTGGCATTTTTGCAGCGGATATTGAACGGAGGCGGACGGATAGACCGGGAAGTAGCCGCCGGAAGTGGGAAAATGGACTTGTACGTAGAATATCATGGCTATAAATGTATCATGGAAATAAAAGTTTTGCGCGACAGCAAAAGTTATGAACGCGTGCTGGAGGAAGGCCTGCAACAGATAAAACGCTATCAGGACAGGAAAGCGCCCGGCGCGCCGCTCTACTTGCTCATCTTCGACCGCCGCAGCGAAAGCAAAAAAGCCGCCTGGGAGGAGCGTATCAAATGGGATGAAAATGAGGAAAGAGTTACGGTAGTGGGATTATGAATCCAGTGTAGGGGCGACCCTTGCGGTCGCCTACCCCCAATCGCCCCAAAGCGTGTAAACCAATTTTTAAAAAGTTTGCACGCTTTTTTATGTGCAGACTCCAATAACAATTAAGAATTAAGAGTTGAAAAATGAAAAAGATTATTTTAGGCATACTCCTGCTTTTCCCGTTAGTGGGTAACGGGACGGACAGGTATGCCGCACAACGTGCCAATTGGCTGCAAAAAGCTACGGAAGCAACGCCTAAGTTAATAGAAACTATCAAGAAACCGGTAGGGTTAGTGAAAGTTGTGGACGATAAAACCGCCTATCAGGGATGGCGATGCGAAAATGTGGCCGGTGCGGATTCGGTTTATACGATATCATTACGTGGCAAGGAAGGGATTGTGCTGGATATGGGAGAACATGTGACGGGTTATTTTAGTTTTACGCTCCGTTCGTTAGACCGTACGCCTGATTCACCGGTGCGGCTAAAATTTACCTTTGCCGAAGTGCCGGCGGAACTGGCTACCCCTTTCGATCCATACAACGGTGGGCTATGTCGTGCCTGGTTGCAAGACGAGGTGGTTACCGTCATGACAATTCCCGAACAGGTAACCATACCGCGCAGGCTGTCGTTCCGGTATATAAAAGTTGAACCTGTGGCCACGCCCCATTTTAACTATGCATTTGAAGACATTACATTTCGGGCTGTTACTTCGGTTTCAGAAATACCTGAAAACTTACCGGACAAGACAGCCCCTGTAATCAGGCAAATAGAGCAAGTGGCATTGATGACGTTACGCGAATGTATGCAGACGGTCTATGAAGATGGGCCTAAGCGTGATCAACGTTTGTGGATTGGCGATCTCTACCTTGAGGCATTAGGTAATACCTACTCCTATCGCCAGCATGATTTGACAAAACGATGTCTTTACCTTCTTGCAGCGCTGAGCGATGAAAACGGGTATTTGAATGCAACGGTTTTTGAAAAACCCGAACCGCATCCGCAAGCGAAACAATTCTTATTGGAATATGCGCTTCTTTACAATGTGGCGCTCTTGGACTATTTGAAGGCTACAGGAGATCGCCGGACTGCCGAAGAACTTTGGCCGGTGGCATTGCGTCAAATTGATATTGCCCGAACATATTTACAGCCCAATGGTTTGATGGATTTTGAAAAAGCCAATCGTGAATGGTGGGTTTTCATAGACTGGAAAGAGGATTTACATAAAGAAGTCGCACTGCAGGGGGTAACTATTTTTGCTTTAAAACATACCCTTGAACTGGCACGGATATTGGGACGCGAGAATGAATTGAAAGAGGTGTCCGTGATGATAAAAAAAATGTCCCAGGCCTGCCGTAAGTACTATTATGACCGTTCATCCGGATTTTTTTGCGGAATATTGAATGACCAGGTATCCTATGCCTCGCAAATTTGGATCGTACTGTCGGGAATTACTGACAGGCAAGAATCTCAACGCGCGCTATTGGGGCTTGACCCTGCTATTCATTGCCGGCCGGGAACGCCGTACCTGTATCATTATTACATCCAGGCATTGATCGACGCAGGGTTGCATGCTGAAGCGCGGCGCCATTTAATTGCGTTTTGGGGAGGAATGATTGAAAAAGGCGCCGACACCTTTTGGGAAGCATACGATCCTCAGGATGATTATATCTCTCCTTACAATTTTCATCCGATGAATAGCTATTGCCATGCATGGAGTTGCACACCGGTATATTTTATTCGAAAGTATCCGGAAATTTTCCAACAATATTAAATTTAGATTGAATATGAAACAGATATTTTTAATCGCAAGCAGCCTGTTATTGATGACAGGCGTTTTATCGGCTCAGGAATGGAAGCCGGAAAGTACGGAATGGTATTATCCCAAACCTCAGGTGGTGAATCCGGGCCAAACGCCCGGACAACCGCCTTCGGACGCAATTGTACTTTTTGACGGGAAAAATCTCTCCCAATGGGTCTCGTCCGACGGAACAGGCGAAGCCAAATGGAAAGTAAGCAACGGTGAAATGACCGTCGTTCCCGGAACAGGCATGATTCGAACGAAAGAATATTTCGGCGACTGCCAGTTGCATATTGAGTTCAAATCGCCTCCTGCTGAAAAATATAGCGGGCAGAACCGTGGCAACAGCGGGATATTCCTGCAAAGCGCCTACGAAGTACAGGTACTTGATGGCGACAACAACCCTACATACGTGAACGGGATGATAGGCAGCATTTACAAGCAAAGCGCACCGCTGGCAAACGCCTATACCAAAAACGGCGAGTGGCAGGTGTATGACATCTACTACAAAGCCCCGCGATTCGGCAGGGGAGGCGTGCTGGAAAAACCTGCATACGTTACGGTAGTACTCAACGGCATCGTGGTGCAAAACAATTTTGAGATGAAAGGCAATACGCCCTACACTGGTTTACCCGAATATCACGCCCACGGCAGGCTGCCGTTAGCCTTGCAGGATCATGGTACCGCCGTCGCTTTCAGGAACATTTGGATACGGAACTTGTAAAAAACAACAATATGAATAATATCGACAGAAGAACTTTTATTCGCACATCGTCGGCGCTGGCTGCCGGGCTGGCAATTTCTCCGCGGGCAAATGCTGGAATAAGTGCAAAGACGAGCGTTGCTTCCGGACATGCAGCGCCCAGTGATACCCTTAACGTGGCGCTGATCGGTTGTGGAAGTATGGGCTGGGTCGATTTGAGCGACATGCTTCAACATGGCGGCGTAAAATGCCTCGCCCTGTGCGATGTGGACAGTAATGTTCTCAATTTCCGCGCCGGCGAACTCAACAAAAGCCAGGGCGGCAAAGTAGATACATACAGTGATTACCGCCGGATACTCGACCGGAAAGATATAGACATCGTGGTGATAGGCACACCCGACCACTGGCATTGCTTGCAGTTTGTCGATGCGTGCCGGGCAGGGAAGGATATCTATGTGGAAAAACCTGTTGCTAACAGTATGGCAGAGTGTGACGCGATGGTGGCAGCCGCCCGGAAATACAATCGTGTGGTACAGGTGGGGCAACAGCAGCGCAGCAGCCGGCATTTCAAGGATATGGTGGAATACCTGCGTTCCGGGAAATTAGGCAAAATAGGCAGGGCTCACGTGTGGGCGAACTTCAATTATGCCGCCATGAATCCTCTTGGCCCTGACTCGCCCGTCCCCGAAGGTGTTGATTTCGATATGTGGCTGGGGCCGGCACCCAAGGTAACATTTAACAAGGACCGCTTCCACGGGTCATGGCGTATGTTCTGGAACTATGGCGGCGGTTTGATTACCGACTGGGGCGTTCACCTGCTCGATATGGGACTCTGGGGAATGGATATCAAGACCATGCCCTTGAAAATAACGGCTGCAGGAGGAAAATATCTCCGTCCCGATGGCGCTAACGAAACATTCGATACGATGTCTGTCGTCTATCAGTTCGATGATTTTATTCTCGAATGGGAAAACAATGCAGGCACGGAAACAGGTCCTTATGGCAAAAATTATGGATTCCTGTTTCGCGGCACAAATGGTACGTTAGTGGCCAATCGTGAGGACTGGAGCGTCTATCCCGAAAAGGACAAGGCTGCAGAACTGACGGTGAAAGCCGACTATCAAGAACGCAAAGCTCATATTGCCGACTTTCTGGACAGTGTGAAAACACGCAATACGCAAACCGCCTGCACCATTGAAAACGGCAGTTTCTGCGCCAAATACGCCCATCTGGGCAACATTGCGGCAAAAACAGGAGAAGCGTTGGTATATGACGACACGACAAAGAAATTCAATGTTCGCCAGGCAGACAAATACCGGAAACCGGCTTACCGCAACCCGTGGAAGTTTCCGCAGGTACCTTAATTATATGTAAACTTAAATGAAAATGAAGATGAAGATGAAAACAAACACATTAAGATTACGATTACAGATAACTGTAATCCTGTTTTCGATGGCGGCAGTCTTACTGGTTGCCTGTGGCAAAAACGAAGTCGAAGGCGGCGATGAAACGGTCGACATGACAGATATCACCGTCACGCCTGCGTCGGTTGACGTCAGGGTGGGCGATATTTTGCAGCTGACAGTTGCGCCAGTGCCTGCCGACGCAACCGGACGACCGTTCGAGTGGGTTTCCAGCGACCCGGATGTGGCTACGGTTTCGGAAAGCGGTCTTGTCGCCGCCCTGATGCAGGGAAGCGCCACCGTCACGGTAAGGTCGGGCAGCCTCAGCAGGAGGATTCCCGTCACCGTCGAGGGAATCGCCCGAATGAAAATCGGCGAAATTACCTGCGATGTGACCACTTCGGAAACGGAAGAGCTGTCGTCCGGCGTAAAATGGTACAAGCTCAGCCTGCCGGAATTTGAAAACGGCGTTACAAATGCAACGGCCGTAGCCGGCAAAGGACTCATCATCAACGTTGCCGTAGCCGACCTGTCGAATCAGGACAACAAGCTGGAGGTGGTTTCGGCGCTGCCCGTCAACCTGACGGAAAGCCCTGTTTCGGTATATAACCGCAAGAAGACGGAACTGGAGGCTGCGGGACGCGAACCGGCCGTGGTCGTCAACGGCGACTATTACCGTCTTAACTGGACGGCAACTGCCGCAGACCCCTACGGATACGACTACTCGCGCCCGAACGGCATCGAAGTGTGCAACGGCATGGTGGGCGAATCGCCGTACTCCGAAACCGCCGGCTTTTACGTCCGGGACAACGGCAGCATGGGTTTTGCCACTTTCGCGGTGGACGGAACGGTGGACGCCGGACATGCAGCGATGTCGTTTTCCGTGGTCAATGGCCATGCTGCACAGGGCGAACCGGTGCTGTTCAACAACTCCGCCCACGGCTGGGCAACCGACTCGGCATTTGCATGGTCGCCCTTCCAAAGTACGTATGTTTCGCTCTCCTGGCCCGATGGCGGATGGCGTGTGAACGAACGCATGGAATTTACGGTAACGGCTATTCAGTACGGCGTAACCACAGTGATTCCCTCCAACGTGAACCAGTACTACGCAGCCGGCGGCAAAAGTTTTAACGGCGAGGGCGCGATACTGGTGGGTAACGGCGCTTCGGCAATCTTCCTTTCCTCCCTGAGCGTGGGCGATAAAATCGGCATCACCACCGGCGTCAAAATAAACGGAATGAAAACAGCCGACCGGCGGCTGAATGCCATCGGGTGCATGGGCGCCGCCATACTCCTGAACGGAACGCCGAACGAAGACGCCGAGAAAGACGCGCATCCGCGTACATCCGCAGGATGTTCGAAGGACGGCAAAAAAGCAATCCTCGCGGTGATTGACGGGCGACAGGCAGGCTATTCCACCGGCGTCACCCTGCCGCAGCTGGGACACATCATGAAGGCGCTGGGCGCCTACACGGCGGTGAACCTCGATGGCGGCGGTTCTTCCGCAATGGTGGTGAAAGGCGAGGTGAAAAACCGTCCTTCCGACGGCTCGGCTCGCTCCGTAGCCAACGAATTGATGATAACGGTAAAAAAGAATTGAATTGTATATGAAATGTTTTATTGCAATGTGTATCGCGTGGATTGTCTTCGGCCACGCAGATGTCCAACAGAAAAAAGAACGGACGGAGACGATAGACGCCGGAACGATGCGTCAATGGAGCGCCCCATACCGGGGATGGACGTATCACCGCGAGGCCGTGATTCCTTCGGATTACAGGATTCCTGGAGCGGAAGGATTTTACAATTACGACGTGCCGTGCGTGTATCAGACGCCGGATAATCCCGATGTGTGGTACATGAGTTTTATCGGCTTTAATGACCATGGTTACAATTCATTCGTTGCGGAAAGCCGCGACCTTTTTCAGATGGATGGCGGTAAGATATACGATAATTCGGCGCAATATGGCGGCGGCGTACTTATCTTAGGCGCAGGCGCTCGCTTTACCATGAACGGCGGGGAAATGTATGACAACCACAGTACCGCTGCGGATGAAGGCGGCGGCGCGGTCTATATCTGGCAAAACGGTGGTGTTGAAATCCATTCCGGCGCCATCATCTACGGCGAGAACGGCGACGGAGGCAATAAGGCAGGAAACACCGCCACCAATGCCACATACGGACATGCTGTTACAGCCTTCTTTACTAATGCGGCACACGGTAAATACAGAAGTACAACGATCCAAAATGAAGAGCTGTCGATCACGCTTAGCAGTGGAAGTGAAACCGAATCGAGCGGCTCATGGAGCAGTTGGTAATGCAGCGTATGAAAAAATTATTGATCTTTTTGAACGTTGTGCTGCTATCCGCTTGCCAAGGCGAGCGTGTTACAGTAAATGGGATTTCAGGCGATTCAAATCAACAGATTCCCATTCTCGGATGGCACGGACTTCCTGCATCGGGACCGTATGCCGATACGGTATATTACCGCGAAATGGCGGACGCGGGCTTTACCATCAACCTCCCGCATGTTCCGGACGGCGGCTGGTCCGGTTCGGAAGCGGGACCTTATTTCACGCTGCTTGACAAGGCACAGTCTGTCGGAATGAAAATCATGATCAACTGGGAGGTGGTGAATTTTTTCACGCCCGAAGAAATGAAACGCCTCAAAGAACACCCTGCCATAGCGGGCTATACCATTCGTGACGAGCCGTCGGCAAGCGATTTTGAAAATCTGGCGGCTATTGTCAGGAAAATACAGGCGATCGATTCGATTCATCCCTGTTATATCAACCTTTTCCCGAACTATGCACCCGAACAGGCGCTGGGCTTCTCCGGAGAGGATGCTTACCGCAGGCACGTCCGGAAATACATCGACGAAATACCTGTTCCGGTGATTTCTTTCGACCATTACTGTATCCTGACGGACGGAGAGAAAAAACGTTACATAAGGCCGGAATATTACGAAAATCTCGAAATTATTGCCGACGAAAGCCGCAGGGCGGGCAAACCTTTCTGGGCGTTTGCACTTTCTACCGCCCACTGGGATTATCCTGTCCCTACGCTTGCCGACCTGCGTTTACAGGTTTACAGTGACCTGGCATACGGTGCGCAGTGCATCCAGTATTTCACCTGGCTTGACCCCTGCTGCGACCCGATGTGGGGTGAAGGTGCGGACGACAACGCTCCTGTACGCATCGACGGCACCAAATCGCCGATCTATTATACCGTACAAGCGATGAACAAAGAAATCAAAGCCCTTTCAAAAGTATTTCTCAACAGCAAAGTGCGCTGGACTGCCCATACAGGAAACGTGCCGCGGGGATGTAGCAGCTTGAATACGGAGCTGTTGCCCAAACAGGTGAAATCGCTCGAAATATCCGATCCGGGCGCTTTGGTTTCAATGCTCGAAAAAGGTAAAGACCGGTTTGTTGTCATTGTGAACCACGACATCAACAGCGACATCACAGTTCGTGTAAAGGGAAATGCCGATTTGAGAATGGTGAACAAAGCGGGAGAAGTAATTAAAGTGGTGGAAGAACAGATACTTTCACCGGGAGACATAACGATTCTGTTTACCAAAAAATAAGTATTGTTAAACTTATAACTCGTAAATGAAAAATATATGACAGGAAAAATTTTATTATCAATTGTATTGCTCGCACTGTTACATACAGGGGCATTTTGCCGGGAGGCGAGCGCGAAGGTCGAAGACCGGCAGTACCCGCTTCCGCCAGGCGCCGTCCGACTGTCGGGGTTTCTCGAAAATGACATTCAAAATTCCATTGAACACTGGAACAGAGGCGTACTGCCTTATGCCGATTTTGTCGATTTTTTCCGCAATGGAAGAAGCCTGCTTGCTCTTGGCGAGATATGGGGTAAAGCGGTACGTTCGGGCTGCATGTTCTACCGTTACACGCACGATCCCGAACTGAAACGGAGACTCGAAGCGACGGTAAAGGATATGATGACCACGCAACAGAGTAACGGCAGTATCAGTTGCGTCCGCATCGACCAGCAGCCCGATAGTCGCGGTGGCGATTTATGGGAACGCAAATACGTCATGCTCGGTATGGAAGAGTATTACGAGTGGGTACATCCCGACCCGGAGGTGCTCGAAAGCCTGAAGAAACAGGCCGACTGTATCATTGAACAAATCGGCAATCCGCCCAAAACGCCGATTACCGAACAGGGCTGGAGCGCGACCGGGATTGAATCGAGCACGCTGCTTGAGCCGTTTGTACGCTTGTACCGGATAACCGGCGAACAGCGTTATCTCAATTTTGCCACATACATCATCGAAGCCGGCGGAGCAAAGGGTAGCGACCTGTTTCAACAGGCGTACGACAATGTCGAACCCCGCAATATGGGACTTCCCTATCCGAAAGCTTACGAAATGACCTCGCTTTTCGAAGGTGCTGCGGAGTATTACCGGATAACGGGAGACCAGCGTATCAAACAGTCGATACTCAATTATTTCAAGAACATCAAAGAAAAGGAAATCACCATCATCGGCAATGGCGGAGGTCGGACCGGCGGCGAAGAATGGAACAGCATGGCGTCCGAACAGAGTAATCCCGATATTACCCGTATGATGGAAACCTGCATAGGCGTCACGTGGATAAAGTTTTGCAGCCAAATCCTGCGTTTGACCAGCGATGCTTCGTCCGTGGACAAAATAGAAAAATATATCTACAACGGTCTGCTTGGCGCCATGAAGCCCACGGGCGACGGGTTTAGCTACGTCAATCTGCTGAACGGTAAAAAAATGAACGACCCCGGCTGGGGCTGGCATTTCGATGACGGGCACGACGGGAAATTGCATGTTACCTGCTGTAACCTGAACGGGCCGATGGGACTGGCGTATATTCCGTATATTGCCGTGACCGGTTCGAAAGAAGGCCCGGTAATCAACCTCTACAATGCGGCAACGGTGGATATGACCAGTCCTGCCGGACAAAATCCGTTGAAACTAGCTATTGAAACCGATTATCCGCAGTCGGACAAGGTGTTGATAAAGGTAAGTCCCGACCATCCGGAAACGTTTACCTTGAAACTGCGTATTCCGTCGTGGAGCGAAAACACGTCCGTGAAAGTAAACGGAAAGAAACAGACCGTTACGGCAGGCGCATACGCCGATATTACCCGTCAGTGGAAACCGGGCGACCGCGTCGAAATCGTATTCGATATGAAATGCCGCGTGCTGGATTCTCCGCACGGGACGAACCGCAACGGCGACAATATGCAGGCGGTTACCTGGGGGCCGATTGTCCTGGCGCGCGACGAAAACACAGACAGGGATTATAATCAGCCTGTCACCGTCAAAGCCGACAAAACCGGCCTGGTGAAAGCCGTCAAAACGAAACCGACACTCGAGGGTACGCGCATGGAGTTTATTATACCGACAACGAAGGGAACCATCCGCATGGTGGATTATGCTTCGGTAAACGGGTGGAGCGGCTCGCAGGTTTGTACATGGTTGCATAGAGATTGATATACACAAAGATGAAGTAGAAAAACATGAGTGATATTAAGCAAAGCAGGCGCGGATTTTTGAAAACGGCGGCTATCACGGTCACCGCGTTTACCATTGTTCCGCGCAAGGTGTTAGGAGGCAGCTTCCTTGCACCGAGCGACGAGCTGACAAAAGCCATCATTGGCGTTGGCAATATGGGACGGGTACATATCGGGTACCCGGGCTCGCGCTTGACGGCTATCTGCGATGTTGATAAAAAGCATCTGGAGTTAGCCCTTGCGCAGTGCCCTTCCGGCGTGAAGGTTTACCATGATTACCGTGAAATACTTGCCGATCCTTCCATCGACGTCGTGCACATTGCCACGCCGCCGCATTGGCACGGGAAAATGGCGGTCGATGCGGCTAAAGCCGGAAAAGATATCTGGTGCGAAAAGCCTATGACGCGGACTATCGGCGAAGGTATCAAAATAAAGGAGGCCGTTGCGCGTCATGGGCGAATTTTCCGGTTAAACACGTGGTTTCGTTTCCACGACAACTTCTACGGCTTGGGAACGACCGTTAAGCCGATAAAAAAATTGGTGGACAGCGGGCTGCTGGGGTGGCCCCTGAAGGTTACCATCAACTCGGCTATGGGGTTCGACTGGAAATTTTACTGGGTAGGAAAAACGGGGCTTGCCGTTGAGCCTGTCCCCGCAGAGCTCGACTACGACATGTGGCTGGGGCCTGTACCTTTCAAGCCCTACAATTCCCATCGCGTGCACGGTACGTTCCGCAGCTACTGGGATTACGACGGCGGCGGTGCAGGCCGTCCGCCGGATAGCCATAGCCAACCCCGCCTACTACGGCAGCGAGGTTTCGGCGTTGCTCAGCAAGGCCATCGCCGTAAACAAAGACCCCGAGGCGGAGTACCAAAAGCAGGAAATCCAAAAGCATCTGTCGTTGCTGCCGAAGGACGAAGGTTTTGTATCCCTCTTTAACGGAAAAGACCTGACGGGGTGGAAAGGCTTGGTGGAAGGCCCGATTAAGCGCAGCAAAATGACGGCAAAGCAAAAGGCGGCGGATGAAATTATGCGCCGCGACTGGAGCGCCGAAAACGGGTTGCTGGTGTTTGACGGCAAGGGCTACGACAACCTCTGCACGGTAAAAGACTACGCCGACGTTGAGATCTACGTCGACTGGAAAATCACGCCGGAAGGCGATGCCGGAGTTTACCTTCGCGGAACGCCGCAGGTGCAGATATGGGACACTTCGCGCGTATCGGTCGGAGCGCAGGTCGGTTCGGGCGGCCTGTACAACAACCAAAAGAACGAATCCAAACCGCTGCTGGTTGCCGATAACGCGGTGAACGAGTGGAACTCGTTCTACATAAAAATGGTTGGAAACAGGGTGACCGTCTACCTCAACGGGCAATTAGTAACCGACAACGTTATCCTCGAAAACTACTGGGACAGGTCGCTGCCGATTTTCCCCAAAGAGCAGCTTGAGCTGCAAGCGCACGGCACACGCGTGGAATACCGTGATATTTACATTCGCGAAACACTCCGTCCGAATCCCTACGAGGTGTCGTCCGCTGAAAAAGCCGAAGGCTTTGTGCCGCTGTTCAACGGCGTAGACATGACCGGCTGGGTGGGTAACCTCAAGGACTACGTTGCCCGCAGCGGGGCGATTGCGTGCATCCCCTCCAGCGGCGGGTACGGCAACCTCTACACCGAAAAGGAGTATGCCGACTTCATCCTGCGCTTTGAGTTTAAGCTGACGTCTGCGGCAAACAACGGCCTCGGCATCCGCACTCCGCTTGATGGCGGCGCTGCTTACTTCGGCATGGAGTTGCAGATACTCGACAACGAGGCGGACGTATATAAAGACCTCGCGGTATATCAGTACCACGGCTCGGTGTACGGCGTAATCCCCGCAAAGCGCGGATACCTGAAGCCTACCGGCGAATGGAACACGCAGGAGGTGGTTGCCAACGGTAACAAAATCAAAGTAACACTCAACGGCACGGTAATACTCGACGGAGACATCGCCGAAGCAAGCAACAACTTCACCGCTACCATCGACAAACAGAAGCATCCGGGGCTGTCCAACAAAAGCGGTCATATCGGATTTCTCGGTCATGGCTCTGAACTCGAATTTAGAAGCATAAAGGATAAAGGAGCTGGGAGCGAAGAAGTAGGAGCTTGGTGTCATGTCCTGGTATAGGTTGACACCTAAAAGCGGAGGAGAGATGACAAAATGTACAAGAAAGAGCTATCGGTATAGTCTTTGCTTTAAGCAGAAAGTAGTAGAAGAACTAAAGAGCGGAATAAGCATACGGGAGCTTAGCCGGAAGTATGGGATTACCGGAGGTGATACGGTAAAGAAGTGGGTTAAGCAGTATGGGTATCCGCAGTTGTTAAACGAAGTAATATATGTAAAGATGAGACACGAGACAGATGAGTTAAAAGCATTACGGAAGGAGGTTCAGCGCTTGAAGATTGCGTTGGCCGACAAGTCCTTGGCGTATGATGCATTAGAGACGTTGCTGGAGGTAGCCGGCATTGACCGGGCGGCATTAAAAAAAAACACCGCGTTGCCGCCATTGCGCGATGTTGTAAGGAGCGAGGGTGGCGCGTGAGCGGTTTATGCAGATATTTTAAGATAAGCAGGAATGGATATTACAAACATCACAAGCAGGAGGTAAAGCAGCACATGGGCAAAGAATTAGTCATAGATATGGTTATACAGGAGCGCCGGCTTCAGCCCCGGCTGGGAGGGCGGAAGTTGTATCATGTATATGGTGACCGGCTACATGCGATTATGCTGGGTTTGGGTCGCGACAAGTTCTTCGGGTTGCTCAGAGAAGCGGGTTTATTAGTAACCCGTAAGCGGAGTTATACGCGTACGACGGCGTCGTATCATCGGTTTCGCTGTTATGGCAACTTATTGAAGGATATGCGGCTTGATAAGCCGAATAAGGCGTGGGTATCGGATATCACCTATGTGCGCACCCGTGGGGGCTTTTGCTATTTATCTCTTTTGACGGATCGTTACTCTCGTAAAGTCGTAGGTTGGCAGCTCTCACGCAGTTTGAGTATAGAGGGCAGTTTACAGGCGCTCAAGGGCGCACTTTCGGGCTGTCGGGACACGGAGGGTTTAGTACATCATTCCGACAGGGGTGTTCAGTACTGCTGTGCCGATTATGTCGCCCTGCTCCGGGAGCATAAGATGCGGATCAGCATGACTGAGGAGAACCATTGCTATGAGAACGCGTTGGCCGAGCGGGTGAATGGGATATTAAAAGACGAATACTTGCTGGATGCCACGTTTATAGATTATGAGCATGCCCGGCGGGCCTGTGCGGAGGCTATCAAGTTGTATAATACTCGTCGTCCGCATTGGGCGTTGAACTTTAAGACGCCGGAAGCGGTTCATCAAGCGGCATAGAAGAAATAAATAAAATATACGATAAATAATGAATAAAAATCAACAAATAAAAACAAATTTAACCTGTCAACTTTTTTTAGGACGTGACATGGTTTTTGCCGTAAGTCAGTTTATCTGTCATTATCGTACAAATCCGCTAAATGTGCAAATGAGTGTCAAAATGCAAAATACTTAAATCAGAATTCAAAATAGTATTTCAATATTAATAACATACATTTGACACAAACTTTAAGATATAGTAAACATAACATCAACAGAGTCTTTAGCTAATATAAAATATAATGAGAAGAGTTTTGATTTTTTTGGGCGTTGTGCTGCTGGCCGCTTGCCAGGGCGATCGTGTTACAGTAAATGGGTTGCGTTGCGAATGGTTAGTCAACCCGCAGGGTCTTGACAGCCCTTCGCCGCACCTGAGTTGGGAAATCGCCGCCGGCGCGCGCGGCGTCAAACAAACGGCTTACCATATACTGGTGGCCTCGTCGTTGGAAAAATTGCATGCCGGTGAGGGCGATTTATGGGATTCGCAAACCGTGGATTCCGATCGTTCGGTTTTTGTGCCGTATGCGGGAAAACCGCTCGAAAGCCGCGCTGTGTGCTACTGGAAAGTGGGCGTAACCACCAACCAGGGCGTTTCGGCGTGGAGCGAGCCGGCCGTATGGAGTATGGGACTGCTGGAAGCGGCCGATTGGCAAGCCCGGTGGACAGGCCTTGACCGCGCCTTCCCCGGCGATATGCTGGAAGGAAAAACCCGCTTAGCGGCGCGATATTTCCGTAAGGAATTTGAAACACCGCAAAAACCGGTAAAAGCCACGCTCTACCTCTCCGGGCTGGGGCTTTACAAACTATATGTCAACGGCGGGAAAATCGGCGAGCAGGAATTGTCGCCCACACCCACAGACTACACCCAGGTGGTAAAATACAACACGTTTGACGTGACGGACAATATCACCAAGGGCAAAAATGCGCTGGCTACCACCCTGGGCAACGGACGCTTCTTTTCCATGCGCATCGACGAAGCGGGTATTCCGAGTGTCAGGCATTTCGGGTTCCCTAAAATGCTGCTGCAATTAGAGCTGGAATATGCCGACGGCAGCCATCAGACGGTGGTGAGCGACGACACGTGGAAGGTCACCGCCGAAGGCCCCATTCGCGCCAATAACGAGTTTGACGGCGAAGAATATGACGCCAAAAAAGAGATGCCGGGCTGGAACGCCGCAGATTTTAACGACGCCGGCTGGCTTCCAGCGGAATTGGTGGCAGCGCCCGAAGGCAAGCTGGAGGCGCAAACCAATCAGAATATTAAAGTGATGGAAACTGTAAAACCGGTGGCGATAAAATCGTTGGATAACGGCGTGTATGTGATCGACATGGGACAGAATATGGTGGGCTGGGTGCACATGAAAGTGAAAGGGAACAGGGGCGACCGGGTAAAGCTTCGCTTTTCCGAAACCGTGAGCGCCGACGGCTCTATTTACTTAGCCAACATTCGCGGTGCCGAGGTCACGGACACCTACGTCCTGAAAGGCGGCGCTGTGGAAACGTTTGAACCCTCGTTCACCTATCACGGCTTCCGCTATGTGGAAATTACCGGTTTCCCCGGAACACCGGCGCTCGAGCAGTTTGAAGGGCGCGTGCTCTACGACGAAATGGAAACCACCGGCACGTTTGAAACATCGAACGAAACCATTAACCAAATATACAAAAATGCGTACTGGGGCATCCGGGGGAACTACCGCGGCATGCCAACCGACTGTCCGCAGCGCGACGAGCGCATGGGCTGGTTGGGCGATCGCGCCGTAGGTTCGCATGGCGAAAGTTTTGTCTTCAACAACCACAACCTGTATGCCAAGTGGCTGGACGATATTGAGCAGTCGCAACGCGAAGACGGCAGCATCCCCGATGTGGCGCCGGCCTATTGGACATTCTACAGCGACAATATGACGTGGCCGGGCGCTTACCTCATTATTGCCAATATGCTGTATGAGCAATACGGCGACAGGGAGCCACTGACGAAGCATTACGCATCTATGAAAAAATGGCTGTCGTACATGCGCAACAAATACATGATGGCGAATATCATGACGAAAGACACATACGGCGACTGGTGCATGCCCCCCGAGCGGCCGGAGTTAATCCACTCGGAAGACCCTGCCCGCCGCACCGACGGAACGCTGCTGGGCACCTCATTTTATTATCGGATGCTATACCTTTTGCAGCGCTTTGCCGAATTGCAGGATAAGCCCGACGATGCCAAAGCGTTTGCCGAAGAAGCGGCGGCTATCAAAGACGCCTACAATCGCAAATTTTTCAATGCGAAAACAGCGCAATACAGCAATAATACCGTTACCGCCAACCTGCTGTCGCTGTGCTACGGCCTTGTTCCCGAGGGCTACGAAAACAGGGTGTTCGCCAACATTGAGGAAAAAACCCTGACCGAGTTTAACGGGCATGTCAGCACCGGGCTGGTGGGTATCCAGTGGCTGATGCGCGGGCTGTCGGACTACGGCCGCGCCGACCTTGCCTATAGGATCGCCACCAATCGCGATTACCCGAGTTGGGGGTATATGGTAGAAAATGGCGCTACCACCATTTGGGAGCTTTGGAATGGTAATACCGCCGACCCGGCCATGAATTCGCACAACCACGTGATGTTGCTCGGAGACCTGCTGGTGTGGTGCTACGAATACCTCGCCGGCATTCAGAATGCAGCTTGTAGAGGCGTTGCATGCAACGCCTCTACAGGTTTTGAAAGAATCACGATGCGCCCCCACCTGGTTGACGAACTGGACTACGTGAAGGCTTCTTACCGGTCAGTGCGCGGCAAAATTGAAAGTCACTGGCAAAAATCGGAAGATAAATTTACCTGGCATATAACGATACCGGCCAACTGCACGGCTACGGTCTATTTTCCGGATGCGGCAGGCAAAGAAATAACGGAAAGCGGAACAACCATTGACAAAATAACCGGCATAAAAAACATAAGTACACCCGGGGGGAAAACTGTACTCGAAATAGGTTCAGGCAATTATGCTTTCGAGGTAAAATAATAAAAATAAAACGATTTACAAAATCGGGAATTTCATGTAAGTTTGCGTTCTCTAAATTATTAATATGACACCAATGAGAATAAAAAGGTTTCAAAGCGAGTGGCCGGAAATCGGTTATTCAAAATTGCAGGCGTGCTGTCTGGTAGCGTTGCGCCTGCTGATTGGCTGGCATTTTCTTTATGAAGGCCTTGTCAAAGTGATGCATCCCAGATGGACGTCGCTGGGCTACCTGATGGATTCGCAGGGATGGTTCGCGCCCCTGTTCCATTCCATGGCGAGCCGCCCCAACACGCTTGCGGCGGTCAATTTTCTAAATGAATGGGGACTTGTCCTGATTGGACTCAGTTTGATTCTCGGCTGCCTGACCCGGGCCGGCTGTGTGGGCGGCATGCTTTTGCTGTTGTTCTACTACCTGTCGCATCCGCCGTTTATCGGTTCCGAAAACCTGTTCATCCTGCCTCGCGAGGGGGCCTACCTGTGGATAGACCGCAACGTGATTGAAATAGCGGCGCTCGCCCTGTTGTATGTCTTCCCCACATCCAACGTATTCGGATTGGACGGCTATATTTTACGCTTTTTGAAAAGTAAATCATTTAAATCATCAAGTCATGTCGGAAGGAAATAATAACGAAAAACAGGAAAAGCCGGTATCTCCGGAACGCCGGAATGTAATCAAGAAACTTGTATCCATCCCCGTTTTGGGGGCGATGACATACGGCGTATACAAAAAGGTGCAGTACGACCGCGCAAGGCGAAATCTCGGCGATATGTTCGGATTAGACTCCGCAGAGCTGCCTCCGGTAATGAGTGTAAAGCCCGGAGGAAAAACCATCCGGCTGGGAATTATCGGATACGGCATTCGGGGAAAACAGTTGCTGCAAGCGGCGGGGTTTGTCGAGCCGGCATTAATCGACGCATGGAAGGAAGCGGCGCAGATAAACTCGATCGATACCCGCTACCGCGATTACATGGAACAGGAAAGCCTGAACGTGGAAGTAACCGGCGTATGCGATATCTTCGACACCTATGCCGAAGCCGCTGTTCTGGCCGGCGCGAACATACACCGCGAAGGCGCGAACGGCAAATTCGGCACGCCGCCGAAACGCTATCGCTACTACAAAGACATGCTGGCTGCCGCCGACATAGATGCCGTCATCATTGCTACGCCCGACCACTGGCACGGCACGATAGCCATAGACGCCGCGCGGGCAGGCAAACATATATATCTGGAAAAACCGATGTCGTGGACGGTGCCCGAAACATATATGATACGCGATGCGGTTAAACAGAGCGGCGTCGTTTTCCAGTTCGGGCACCAGGGGCGACAAACGGACAGCTACCTCAACGCAAAACAGATTATCGAAAAAAATATCCTCGGCCCGGTTTCCCTTATCGAAGTATGCACGAACCGCAACGACCCCAACGGTGCATGGGTATATCCCATCCACGAAGCGGCAAGTCCGGAAACAATCGACTGGAAGCAATTCGAAGGCAACAAAGACCGCATAAAGGAGTACCTCGACTACATGCAATCCCACGGACTGATGCGCTATGTAGGCCCGGAGCCGCGCGACCGCTTTGACTTGAAACGTTTCTTCCGCTGGCGTTGCTGGTGGGACTACAGCACTGGCCTGAGCGGCGATTTGCTGACGCACGAATACGACGCCGTCAACCAAATAATGAATATCGGTATTCCGTACTCGGCCACTTCGTCCGGCGGAGTCTACTTCTTCAAAGACGGACGTACCGTGCCCGACGTGCTGCAGACCTCGTTCGAGTTTCCTGACAAAAACCTCACCTTACTTTACAGTGCCACACTGGCAAGTGAGCGCTGGCGGGGCAAGGTGTTCATGGGACATGATGCCTCGATGGAACTCTCCAGCTCACTCGTCGTGAAAGTCGATCCCCGCTCCACACGTTATGCGCCGCAGATTGAGCAAGGCATTATTAAACCCGACACCCCATTGATTACTTACGTTCCGGGACAGGAAGAGTTGGATGCTGTCAGTTCGGCTACAGCGCAATATTTCGCCCAGCGGGGACTGCTGTACGCTTACGTCAACGGCAAACGATACGACACCACATACCTGCATATTCGTGAATGGGTAGAATGTATCCGCAACGGCGGAACGCCAAGTTGTCATATCGACGCAGCGTTCGAAGAGGCTATCACCGCCCACATGGGAACCCGCGCCTATTTGGAAGCCCGCACCATGTATTGGGATAAGGACAGGGAAGAAATTGTGTGAAGCGAAATTATTAGTACGCACAAAGAAATTAGTCTTGTGTCCGATTTAGCAATCAGCGTAGAGATATGGGTTTGTCCAAAATGAAACGATTTACAAAAGTACGTTTTTTTCTTTTGGTAAAAGAAAATAATGACAATCTATTCTCATTGGAAGATGAATATGAAAAATTCGCTTGTCATTTATTTGCAGAAAACATTGCAGATACAAATAAGGAAGCATGCCATAAATCTCTCGTTTATACCCGTGTAGAACTTGCAAGTTTATTAACAAGGGTATCGAAAAAAAAATACAACAATCTATATCCGCAAAGCCATTGACCTGGTTGACAGACAAACAGAATGGGTGGAAAAACAACTGTTGGCGGAGCAAAATCCGCCTATTTGCTCATTCAGAAAACAAGCCTTATCCAAAACAAACTTGCAATGGACAGCAAAAAAAACGGATTTAATAGAACTTCTCTATGCGCTGGACGCGGCAGGTAGCTTCAATTCCGGCAATATATCGCTCAACCGGATTGCCACATATTTCGAGGAAATGTTTAATACCAATCTCTCTCATTTCCCTCGTGATTTTTACGAAATGCGCCTCCGTTCAGATCAAACGCCATTTATCGACAAACTCAAAAAACTTTTGAAACAACGGATGGACGGCCCCAAAAGACTGTATAATAAAAGATAATACAGGGTTGATTGGGTGAAAAACTTATTATTTGTTTGAGAAAACGAATAATAGGTTTTTTATTTTACTCATAATCAATCTTTATGAAAATATTTTCAAAAAAAGCATACCGTAGTACGTGATAACGGATTGCAATAAACCGGAATTTCGCATAAAACTTATGCGAATATCAGGACAAACTATGATACAACAAGACTTAGCGACAATCAAACAAATATCCATCTCTCAATATCTCTCAAGGCTAGGCATAGAGCCAATTAATAAAACCGGCCGGACCTTGCTCTACCATGCCCCATACAGAACCGACAATCATCCGTCCTTTGCCGTAGATACACAGAAAAACACATGGTATGATTTTGCTACCGGTGAGGGGACGAGTATCATAGACATCGTAATGAAGATGCAAAATATTGACTTTAAAGAGGCCATTAAACACCTCAGTGGTCAAAATAATATAACGGCACAGGAACATTATCCGGTTGCGACAAAAGAGAAAGAGCCGGGAATAGTGATTTTAAAAGAAAAACCGCTAAATAATTCGGCACTCATCACCTATTTGCAGGAACGATGTATTGACATCCCTATTGCACAAAAACATTGTAGAGAAATTTATTATACCGCCGGCGGAAAACGCTATTTCGGTATTGGCTTTAAAAATGACGCGGGGGGATATGAAATCAGAAATAAATATTTTAAAGGAGCGACCTCGAAAGATATTACTACTATCCATCACAAGGACGTCTTTACTTGCCATATTTATGAAGGTTTCTTGGATTATTTATCACATCTCACTATAGAGAAACATAATCTTAGTTCGAAAACCGGACATAGTTGGCCGAAAATTAATCCCAGTGAGAATATTATTATTCTTAACTCTGTAACTAATATTAACAAGGCAAAAGATTTTCTAAAAAATGAAAATCAACTTATGGTTACAGCGTATTTAGACAATGATGATGCCGGTCGGAGAGCAGTAAAAGAACTTCGAGATTTTGCGCACCCGTACCGGCCGATTCTTGATGCTTCCATTTGTTACCAGCATCACAAAGATATAAACGATTATCTCATGTCTATGGGCAAACAACAAAAGAATTCTGTAACATCAAAAATGAAAATATCATGAACGAAACGGAAAAAATCAATTTGCAACAAGAAATTTCTTCTTTAAAGAAACAACACGCGGGACAAGCGAAGCAACAAGAATTTTTATTAGAACAACTCAATAAAATTTGTGATCTTATTAAAGAATTAACGGAAATATTAATTATAGAAACAAAACAAAATATAGCATGTCTGCAAAACAAAAACATAAAACTAAACCTCAAAGGATAAAAACATTTTTTGTTCTTGGACTTTTATGCACCGTTTTTCTCTTTTCTTTTTTTATGAGCAACAAGAAAAATGAAGAAAGCCATAGTAGTGTGCATTCTTATCCGCAAGAAGTAGGCACTGCCATAGACTCTTTA
>JAITQN010000047.1 GCA_031288865.1 Prevotellaceae bacterium | reverse complement strand
TTTGTTATCTTTGAGGATAACCAACTCCTCATTATTGCGTTTTGTGGATTCAATCAATTTTTTATAAGTAAGGTCAAGCCCATGTATAATTTTTTCTATCAGCTCTTCATTTTTTTCTTTCGTTCCCATGATATTCCTTTAATTGATTAAACTTCGTTTGATTTAGGATTTCAACGGCATCTCCCGATTTCTTTGTAAAGATTTCATATTTTATCCCGGAGTTGTCAATGAGCAATACAATATCCGAAATGGGGATATAAATGTCGAACAGGTTTTTTATTCCGTTCACATATCGCCGTTCTATTATTTCGGGGTCGATGTTATGTCCGCCTTTAGTAACCCTATTACGGACTCTTTCCTTTGCCAGCTCAATAGCAGGAAGCCAAAAGAACAACAAGGTTATTTTATATCCTTTGGATTTCGCGGCAAGTATCGTGTTTTTATAAGTTTTGCTTGCAAGGGTGGTTTCAAAAGCAAAATTTTCGTTGTTGTTTAAAAGCTCCTCAATTCTTTTAAGCATAATTTTGCCGGCTTCGATAGCTACTTTCTCAGGTTGAAAAGGGGATAGCCCTCTGGCGATTTCGTCTGCGTTTACAAATTCTTTACAATTTAGGATTTCCGGCAATACCGTGTAGGAGGCAGTGGTTTTTCCTGCACCGTTACATCCTGCTATTATGTACAGGTCTTTATTCATGTCGCAAAGGTACATTTTTTTACCGAATTGAACTTTCCCGCCTAAAACGCCGCAGCACGGGTTGCCCCCAGCCCTTCTCCTTCAGGAGAGGGGCTGGGGGTGAGGCCGGAATGGAATAATTTCGTATCTTTGTGCCCCATGCGTCTCATTATCGACATAGGAAACACAAGCGCCAAAGTGGCGGTGATGCACGAAGGCCACGTCCTGACGGCGGAGCGCCACAAGGACATAACGGAAGAAGTGCTGGCGCCTCTGCTGGCGCAATATCCCGTGACGACGGCCATCTACGCGCCGGTGCGCGCCGGCGAAGCGGCTTTCGCCGGATGGTTAGCCGGCCGGGTGAAAAAAGTGATACGCTTCACGCACAAAACCGCCATTCCCATCAAAAACCTGTATGGCACGCCCAACACGCTGGGCTGCGACCGACTGGCGGCCGCCGTGGGCGCCGCCGCCCTCTTTCCCGCCACAAACTGCATGATCATCGACTGCGGCACCGCCATCACTATAGATTTTTTGGGAGAGGCGGGCGAATTTCTGGGCGGGAACATCTCGCCGGGACTGCAAACCCGGTTCAACGCCCTGCACACCGCCACCGGCAAGCTGCCGATCGGACAAATCGTCGATGCGCCGCAGGCCATAGGCACCACCACCGGCACGGCCGTCACCGCCGGCGTGCTGCAGGGTGCACTTTATGAAATAGAAGGTTACATCGAACAAAATGCCGCCTCGACCGTGATTTTTACCGGCGGCGATGCGCTTTTTTTTGCAAAACACATAAAAAGTCCGATATTTGTAGTTTTTAATCTTATTTTCACAGGACTTAACAAGGTCATTGACTATAATGCATATTACTTCTAAAATTTCACACCTCCTAACGGTTACGGGCGCCATACTGGGCGCCGTCACAACCGCCGTTGCGCAAACCGATGACGCAACAGCCACCTCCACCCCCTATTCCTTCTACGGACTGGGTGACTTGGCGCGCCCCGGCATGGCCTATAATTTAGGTATGGGCGGCATCGGAACAGGCGTACGAACAACACGGATGCTCAACTTCATCAACCCCGCCGCCCTCACGGCACACGACACGCTGGCGTTCATGTTCGACTTCGGCCTCGAAAGCCAAAACCACTATGCGGCGAATTATGCCGCCTCCGGCGAAAAACAGCACTCCGCCTCGAACAGCATGAACATACACCACCTGGCCATGAGCTTCCCGGTGTACAAGCGCACCATCGTGGGACTGGCGCTGCTGCCCTACAGCAGCATCGGCTACGACATATCCGGAAGAAGCAACAACGACGCCCTGATTGCAGAAGCAGGACACATCTACTACCGCCACGTGGGCGAAGGGGGCATTACGCAAGGCGTGATGTCTATCGCAACGCCAATAGGCCGGCACCTGTCGCTGGGCGGACAGATGCATTATTACTTCGGCTCCATCGACCGGTATAACATCGTCGATTTCGAATCGGGAAGCGGCTACTCCGACCTCACGGCCACACAACAGCTCAAGGTGGGCAACTTCGGATTTTCGCTGGGCGCGCAGTATGAGCGGCTTTTAAACAACGGCCTCGTATTGACGGTGGGCGCCGGCTATCAATTTGCCACAAAAATCGGGAAACGGCAAATCGACTTCGCCTACACCACCACCGGCTCGCTCGTCGACACGGTGATGTGGAACACCCGCACCGGCGACCTCATGTCGCTGCCGGCAACCATCAGTGCGGGCTTCTCCCTGCAACAAACCGACCGGTGGATGGTAGGCCTCGATTATGTGTTCCAAGACTGGCGCAATTCGGGGTTTGGCAACCAACCCGCCGCAAAGACCTTTAAAATCACGCCGAGCCATCTGGTAAGAACAGGCTTCGAATGGTCGCCGGAGCGCACCAACTTCCGCAGTTACCTCAAGCGATGCACCTACAGGATAGGCCTCAGCTACGAAAACACCTACATGCAATTCTCCGGCTACAACGTTAAAAACACCGGCGCAACTATTGGCGTGGGCCTCCCCATCAACCGGTGGAACAACAGCATAAACCTCTCCACCGAAGTGGGCCGGCGCGGCACCACCGACTACGAACTAATCAGCGAAACCTATGTGAAGTTCTCTTTAAGCTTTAGCATTTATGACATTTGGTTTATTAAGCCAAAAATAGAATAGAAAAAAATTATGAAACACTTACACTTTTATCTTACATTGGCAATAAGCTGCTCAACCGCCGTAGTGTCATGGTCACAGGGAAAATACGGAAGCGACAGCGTTGCGTGCGTCACCAACCTTAGTTTTTACAGAGATTATGCGACGCAGGAAAAATACAAAGAAGCGGCTCCTTACTGGCGGAACGCCATCGGCGCCTGTCCCCCGGCCGCCAGCCAGAATCTTTATATCGACGGGATAAAGATTATGAAATACCTGATCGCGAATACCCGGGACCCCAAACTTCGCAAAAGCCGCATCGACTCCCTGTTTATGCTGTATGACCGCCGCATCGAGCATTTCAAGGTGAACAAGGGAAACGTATACAAGCTGAAGGCCTACGACGTGGTACAGTATATGAAAGACGACGACCTGATATACCAAGCGTTTGAAACGGCGGTGCTGGCCGGCGGCAGCAAAACGGATGCACGCACCATGATCGACGCCATGAACGCCGCACTGAAGGTGTACAACAGCAAGCGCCTGCCCGCCGATAAATTCATGGGATTTTACAACAAACTTCGCACATTCGCCGACCAGTCGGCAACGGAAAAACCCGGCGACGCACAGGCAAAGCGATTGCCCACCGACTTGGAAAACCTCTTCGTGTCGAGCGGCGTGGCCTCGTGCGACAACATGATTGCCATGTACGAGAAGGAATTTAACGCCGCACCGGCGAACAAGGAGCTTGTGTCGCGCATCCTGCAAATGATGGGGATGAACCACTGCACCCAGAACGAATTTTATTACCGGATTGTGGAAGCCTACCATAAGCTGGAGCCTACCGCCGGCTCGGCTTACACCGTAGGGAAAGTGTACTTGCTGAAAAAAGACCCGGCCACCGCCGTGAAATACTACAAAGAAGCGGTAACGAGGTCGGATTCGGGAAAAGAGAAGGCCAAATACCTCGCGGAATTAGGCACCCTTTATCTGCAGGAACTTAATGACCATGCGCAAGCCATGGCCTGCGCCAAGCAAGCGATGAACAGCGACGCGAACAACGGCAGGGCCTACCTGCTGCGGGGAATGATATGGGCCAACGAAGAATGTGGCGGCAACGACATCGCAAAAAAAGCGAAATACTGGCTGGCGGTCGATTATGCGGCAAAAGCAAAAAGCATAGACCCTGCACTGGCCGACGAAGCCAACCAATACATCAACGCCTACTCGCGTTATTTTCCGGAACAGCAGGATGCGTTCATGTACGACATGGTCGACGGCAACGCCTACACGGTGAACTGCAACGGCATGACGGAGCGCACAAAGGTAAGGACACGCAAACAATGACGCCGGCAACAAACCCAATCATAACTGCTATCCTCATGGCGTGTATCGTTGTGGCCTGCGGCGACAAGGAAGCCGCCGCACCGCCCATCGAAGACGAGGCCACCACCCCCACCATGCAGGTGCGGGAATTTAAAGTGAACTACACCGAATACGGAAAAACAAAAACGCGGCTCACCGCACCGTTGCTGGTACGCTACATGATGGCGCCCGAGCCCTACAGCGTATTCCCCGACGGTTTCTTCGTGGAGTTTTTCACGCCGGAAGAAACGCTGGAAAGCCAAATCACCGCCAACTACGCCCTGTACAAAGAAAAGCCGGAGGAGCTGTGGAAAGCGGTAGGCGACGTGGTGGTCATCAATTTTGAAAAGCAGCAAAAGCTGCTCACCGACACCTTATACTGGAACCGGCAGGCGCACACCATTTATACGTCGGCGCCGGTGCACATCGAAACCGCCGACGGCATCATCAACGGCCGGAACGGCATGACCTCCGACGAGCATTTTAGCGATTACGAAATCCGGGAAGTAGGCGAGAGCCACTACTTCTTCAACGACACGCCCGCCGCCGACACCTCAAATCGAATGTAGCGCCGCGGCCTGCCCAACACGCGCGGGGGCTGCCGCGCATCGCCATTTTCTTGTTATCTTCGTGCCATAAATACATATATATGTCAAAAACAAATCAGGAAATATCTAAAACTATTTTCAGACAGTTCGACGAGTTACGAACGATTATTGAAATAAGCCGTAATCAGACTTGCCGGTTTGTAAACGAACAGTTACTTAATTCCTACTGGGCAGTTGGCTGTTACATTTCACAAAAGCTCAAAACGTCGGAATGGGGCAACAGGATTGTGGATAGTTTTTCCGAATATTTACACACACAATGCCCCGATATTCGCGGATATGGAAGGAGTTCGCTTTACAATATGGTCAAGTTTTACGATACTTATTCTTCGGCTGAATTTACCGGCTTTTTATCGTCAGCTCCGCAAGTCAATCAATTTGTCCAAAGTAGTTTTGGACAAATTGAGGCCAATAATCAATCTGCTGACAACAAGTCGGATATAATTATGCAAAACCGTTTTGGACAATTACAATCAACATCTGTTCCACGAATTTTGTATTTGATAAACTGGTCGTCTCATTTGTATTTGCTGTCATACTGCCGCACACCACAAGAAAGCGCGTTTTACATGCTGTATGCACACAAGGAAAACCTGAATTACGAGCAACTGAAACGGCAGATTCAAACGGGTGCAATGTCGGCGTTGCTTTCCGACCGCTCATTTCTTTCAAAGGGATTTCACAACGAGTATCCTCAAAAAATGTATGATTTCAAAGACCGCGTGTTTTTGGAATATCTCGGACTGCCCGACAATCATGCTGAAAAACACTTGCAGCAGGGTATTGACGAGAATATAAAGCAATTTATTCTCAATCTTGGAACAGATTTTTTGTATATGGGCAGTCAGTATGAATTACAAGTCGGGACAAAGAAATTATATGTTGATTTGCTATTCTTCCATCGAGGCATACAAGCATTATGTGCCATTGAGATCAAAAATCGCGAATTTACGGCTGCCGATTTGGGACAACTGGAAGTGTATCTCGAAGCCCTTGACCGCACCGTGCGCCGCAGCAACGAAAATCCGTCAATCGGCATAATCCTTTGTCCGAAATCGGACAGGATAATGATTGAATACGCAATGAACCGCACGATGAGCCCCGCAATGGTTACGGAATACGAAAGCAAATTGATTCCTTTGGAAAAATTGCAAACTTCGTTAGACGCTTTCTGCAATTTTTTAGAATCAGGCATTGGAAATAAATAATCTTTTTAACCTCCTTATAACATAATTTAACACTTTTATATGGCGCGTGGATAGTGGCCGGCGCCGGCCGCGTTCCGCGACATTGCGGAGGTCATAAAGCAGGGGGTCGATTTCGTGGTGCCCGCCGGCATCGACAGGGGCGCTACCGGAAGGCCGTCGTCGATCCTCCGTCTCGGCCTCTCCGGC
>JAITQN010000042.1 GCA_031288865.1 Prevotellaceae bacterium | reverse complement strand
TTGGGGAGCGTACGTATTATTTGTTCCGACAAGACGGGCACCCTCACGCAAAACTGCATGACCGTGGTGAGCCTGTATACGGATGACGCCATCTCCAGCCTTGCCGCAACGGGGCTCCCGGAAGGTAGCGCCAGCCTGTTGCAGGCCGCTATTCTGGCGAATGACGCCACACTGAGCCGCGAAGACGGAACCCTGAAAACAATGGGCGACCCCACCGAAACGGCTATCCTCGACCTGGGGATAAAAGCGGGATGGCTGAAAGACGCCATGGAGCGCGACATGCCGCGCATAGCGGAAATTCCCTTCGACTCCGAACGGAAAATGATGACCACCGTACACCGGCATAACGGCGCGCTGCAAGTGTTTGTGAAAGGCGGGATGGACGAATTGCTGGCCTCTTGCCGCTACATATCGGAGCGTGGGCAGGTGCGGCCTTTGACGGATCATGACCGGGAGAAAATTGCAGCAGCCAATCTGCACATGGCCGGGAAAGCCCTGCGGGTGCTGGCCGTGGGCAGGAAAGAAATAACGGCGCTTCCCGATACCGTGACGCCGGCTACGTTGGAGCACGACTTGGTGTTTTTGGGCATGATCGGCATGATCGATCCGCCGCGGGATGAGGTGAAGGTGGCGGTAGATAAATGCCGCAGCGCCGGCATCAAACCGGTGATGATTACCGGCGACCATGTGGTGACGGCGGTAGCCATTGCCGAATCGCTGGGCATAAAAGGAGAAGACGACCTGGTGCTGACGGGTGTGGAGTTGGAAGAAATGCCGGATGCCGTGTTGCGTGAACGTGTGGAGACGGTGGCGGTGTATGCGCGCGTGTCGCCCGAGCACAAGGTGCGTATCGTAAAGGCGTTTCAGGCGAATGGCGAAGTGGTGGCCATGACCGGCGACGGCGTGAATGACGCGCCTGCGCTGAAATTAGCCGACATTGGCGTAGCCATGGGCGTCGTGGGCACCGACGTGTCGAAGGAAGCAGCCGACATTGTGCTCACCGACGACAATTTTGCCACTATTGTGTCGGCCGTGGAGGAGGGGAGGCGCATCTATGACAATATTGTAAAAGCAATTTTGTTCCTGCTTTCCACGAACATCGGCGAGTTGCTGGTGCTGTTTGTCGCGGTGCTGTTCAACTGGGTGTCGCCCTTGTTGCCCATTCATATTCTCTGGATTAATCTTGTATCCGACAGCCTGCCCGCCTTGGCGCTCAGCGTAGACCCCGCCGATGCGGACATTATGAACCGCCGCCCCATTCACTCGAAAAGAGGCATTATGACGCGCTCTTTTACCGTCCGCATGCTGTTGCAGGGCGCGCTCATCGGCGGATTATCGCTGCTGGCCTATGGTGTAGGGCTGCACGCGGGGGTCGACATTGCGCGCACCATGACATTTGCGGTGCTGGCCTTTTCGCAAGTAGTGTTTATCTTCTGTGTTCGTTCCGGCAGCCGCTCCGCCTTCCGCGGCATGCTCAACAACAAATACCTGATAGGCGCTATACTGGTGGTGCTGGCGTTGATGTTCGTCGTGCTCGAAATCCCCGTCCTGAAAACGGTATTCCACATTGCCGATTTATCCGCGCAGCAATGGCTGTGGGTGCTCTTGTTGTCGTTAGTACCCTTGCCCGTTACCGAACTGGCAAAGATTTTGGTAAGAAGAAGGTGAATTTTGCAGTATTTCTTACTTTGCAAATTAGGAAAATAATCGTACTTTTGTATTTCACTGAAAGTAAAGTTCAAGATGAACACTGTTTTAGATAAGGAAACAAGGGATGAAATTAGCTTTATTTCATTTATAATCCCCGAATTTGCATACACCTACAAGATGCCGGTTCAAGAGGCTTATCGCTATTTGAAAAAATACGGCGGACTTGATTATCTTTATGAAAATTGGTGGGCTTTGCATACGGATAATCCGTTTTGGGCGGTACGTGATATGCACGAAATCTGTTATCAAAATGGAGGCTGGAAATGAGGGTTTATCACGGTAGCTATACGGAAATAGACAAAATCGACTACGAAAAATGTCGGATGTACCGTGATTTTGGCCGGGGTTTTTATGTTACAAAAATTCGTTCGCAAGCCGAAGTTTGGGCTATCCGTAAGGGCAGAGACAAACAAACAGACGGATTCGTAACCGAATTTGAATTTGTTGAAACCGCCTTTGATAACTGGGACATGAATTGCAAACGCTTTAGCGGCTATTCGGAAGAATGGTTGGATTTCGTGATTACAAATCGAAATACAGAAATTCCTCAACCTTCTCACGATTACGATATAGTAGAAGGCCCTATTGCAGATGACGATATTACGCACCGGATCAATGCTTATTTGGAAGGTAAAATATCAAAAGCGCAATTTTTAAACGACCTGAAATCACGCTTTCCTTCGCATCAAATTTGTTTTTGTACGCATCGCTCGTTGCAAGCGCTCAAGCATATTAACAAAGACGAAGTAAAAAATAAAATTGATGAAATTGCGTTGCCAATAATCGAAAAACTTATTACCGAAAAAGGATTTAACAAAGCAGTTGCAACCGATAAGTTTTACAACTCACAAACTTTCGCCAAACTTGCCGACAAAACCACCAAGTTTTACAAAAAAGAATGGGCTGAAATATATAAATTATTGTTAGCCGAAATCAAAGTTTTCATCTTCTTCGTTTAAAGAAATCGGATAACAGTTGTGCGCACTCCTCTTGCAGAAGCCCGCTTTCCACTATGGTTTTTGGGTGAAGCAGCGGCTTTCGTAGCAATGTAAAACCGCGTTTCGGGTCGGGGGCGCCGTATATGACTTTTCCTATTTGCGTCCAGAACAGCGCACCGGCGCACATCACACAGGGCTCGAGGGTTACCACCAGGGTGCAATCGTGGAGGTATTTTCCGCCCAGGGTGTGCGTCGCCGCCGTGATGGCCTGCATTTCGGCATGGGCGGTGGGGTCGTGGAGGCGTTCCGTGAGGTTGTGCGCCCGGGCAATAATATGTTGCCGGCACACCACCACTGCACCCACCGGTACTTCTCCTCCGTGGGCAGCCGCCTGCGCCTCTTTCAGCGCTTCACGCATAAATTGTTCTTCGGGATTGTGCATGTTCTCTATTTTTATCCTTTATGCAAAGATAGTGAAAATTAGTGAATAAGCGTCAGGAATCGAAAATTTAACCTACTTTGCTATACAAGATACTAAAAAATGTTTATATATTTGCATCGCATAATAATAAATTTTTAAAACAGTACGGATATGAAAAAAGTAATTACAGCGAATATCGGGGGCTATTGCTTCACCGTTGAGGAAGACGCCTATGCGCGCCTGAGCCGCTACCTCGAAAGGTTTAAGGCTACCGTAGCCGACAAGCGGGAAGCCGACGAGGTGATGGAGGACATAGAGCAGCGCATCGCCGAGATTTTCAGGGAGCAGGTCACCGGGATGCAACAGGTGGTTGACACCATACTGGTGGGCAAGGTCATTGCGGTGCTCGGCATGCCGGAGGGGAATGCGCCGTACACCGAAAGGGAAGTGCCGGAACCTGCGGCGTCAAAGAAAACACGGCGCTTGTTCCGCGACCCCGATAACACCGTATTCGGCGGGGTGTGCGGCGGACTGGCCGCTTACTTCGGCATCGACAAGGTGCTGGTGCGACTACTCTTCCTTGCGGCATTCCTCCCCGGAGCGTTCGGTTTTTGGGTCTACCTCATCCTGTGGATTGTGACGCCGAAAGCCAACACCGTGGCGGAAAAGCTGGAAATGCACGGTGAGCCGGTGACGGTGGAAAATATCTGGAATTATGCGAAAAAATACTCAAAAAGAAAATTATGAACGTCGAAACTATAAACACCGATAACGTAAAGGCGCAAATGCGCAAAGGTATTTTGGAATACTGCATTTTGCTCATCCTGGCGAAGAATGACGCGTATGCCACCTCCATCATTAATGATTTGAAAACAGCCAGAATGATTGTGGTGGAGGGCACGCTCTATCCGTTGTTGACCCGCCAGAAGAACCAGGGGCTGCTGAACTACCGGTGGGAAGAGTCGTCGCAAGGCCCGCCGCGGAAATACTACATGCTTACCGAAAAAGGCCGGATGCTCCTGAAAGAACTCGACGCCTCGTGGGGCGAACTGGTGGAAACCATCCGCTCGTTAAGCGATAACGGGGATAACGGGAAAAATAACGCCTAAAAATTAATACTATGAAATCAACAGTAAAAGTAAGTATCAGCCGCTCGGCCTTTCATCTCGACAGCGACGCCTACGAGGTGCTGCACGGTTATCTCGGCCGGCTGGAAAAACATTTTGAGGGAAAAGACGGCGGCCGGGAAATCGTGTCGGACATTGAAGAGCGGCTGGCCGAATTGCTGACAGCCCGCATCTCTACGCCCGAGCAAGTGGTGTCGATCGCCATCGTGGAAGAGGTCATCGGCATTATGGGCATGCCCGACGATATGGAAACCGACGGCACCGAATATGGCGCCGCCGCACCGGCGTCGCAAAGCCGCCGCCGCCGGCTCTACCGCGATGTGCACGACAAGATGATCGGCGGGGTGTGCAGCGGATTGGCCGCCTATTTCGGCATCGATGTGGTGTGGCCGCGTTTGCTCTTGCTATTGTGTGTGATCGGCGCTTTGGTCACCGGAATTCCGGGCGGGGGATTTTTGTTTATCCTTTATCTGGCCTTGTGGATAGTGGTGCCGCCGGCCGTCACCGCGCGCGAAAGGGTGGAAATGCGCAACGATAACACCACCATCTCCGATATTCAAAAGAAAGTGGAAGACGAAATAAGCGCACTGCGCCAAAAGTGGGAAAGAAAAGGCAAGCAGTGGACCCCCGAAATAGAAAG
The DNA here is from genome assembly GCA_031288865.1 of Prevotellaceae bacterium. Classification (GTDB taxonomy): domain Bacteria; phylum Bacteroidota; class Bacteroidia; order Bacteroidales; family UBA932; genus JAIRLC01. Next base: position 1,055 of record JAITQN010000042.1, on the reverse strand, counting down.
GGAAATGCTCGAAGCCGGCATCGGCGCGAGGCGCCGGGAGCACGGTTTGATACGTTTGATTAAGGTGTGTCTTCGTGCGGTGATGATATTTTTCGGCGGCATCCTTCTCATGGGCGCCGTATGCGGCTTGCTGGCCCTGCCGGCACTCCTTTTTGCAGGCACGCTGCTGACCGACGTGACGCTGTTCGACCTCCTCGACCTTGTTGCCATCGACATGAACGTAACCTTATTTAAGGTACTCCTGTCGGCGGTGCTGCTGTTGCCCCTGCTCGGCCTGCTCTACATCGGCGTCAAGGCCATTGTGGGCTTCCGCAGCCGGTTCAGGACAGGCCTTATCATCTTCCTGCTGTGGCTGGCCGCGTGTATCATGCTGACGGTGTCGGTGGGTTCGTCGGCGTTGGGGTTCAGGCGCTGGATCGAGGTGGAAGAAGAGGTGCGCCTGCCCGCGCAATGCACCACGCTGCACGTGAATGTGCCGGAATCCTGCCGTGATGTTCTACACAGCGAGATGCTGTTTAAGTGCAACAACGACAGTCTCGTGTTGTTTTGGGAAAGCGACCGGAACGGCGCCCCGAAAGTTTATGTATTGCCCAACATCGTGGAGGTGGTGGAGGGGACAGACACCGCTTCCATCCGCGTATGCTTTATCAAGACGGCATCGGGGAGAACCCGCACCGTGGCGCGCCTCCGCGCCCGCGAAATACCGCTACACTACACCCTGCGCGACTCGCTGCTGCTGCTCGAGCCGTTTGTGTACAGCAAGGAGCAAAAGTGGGATGGCGAAATCGTGTCGGTGAAGATTTACGTGCCGCAGGGCAAGCACTTGAAAATAGACCTGCCCCACGGGATGAAGCACAAGCACAAGCGGATACGGATTGACCTGAACGCAGATTAACTTACCCCCCGGCGGTCTCGTTGTGTACAACGGAAGTCTCGTTGTGTACAACGGAAGCCTCGTTGTGTACAACGGAAGCCTCGTTGTGTACAACGGAAGCCTCGTTGTGTACAACGGAAGCCTCGTTGTGTACAACGGAAGCCTCGTTGTGTACAACGGA
>JAITQN010000003.1 GCA_031288865.1 Prevotellaceae bacterium | reverse complement strand
AACACGCCGGTATCCATGCGGCTGGGGAATATCGACGAGTTGGCGGAACAGTGCCATACGATTGTGATTCCGGCAGACGCCACAAAGGTGCAGGATTTGGAAAATTTAGTGTCGAAGGGCATGGAGCATCTGGGCGGAAAGTTAGATTTCGTGCTGCACTCTATCGGCATGTCGCCCAACGTACGCAAGGGACGCACGTACGACGACCTCGACTATAATTACCTGCAACAAACGCTGGATATTTCGGCAATTTCTTTTCACAAGATTTTGCAGGTGTGCCGCAAGCTCGACGCCATTAACGACTGGGGCTCGGTGGTAGCGCTTTCATACGTGGCGGCGCAACGCACGCTGTATGGCTACAACGACATGGCCGATGCCAAAGCCATGCTGGAGTCGATAGCCCGCAGTTTCGGGTACATTTACGGCCGCGAAAAACGCATCCGCATCAACACGGTGTCGCAGTCGCCCACGCTGACTACGGCGGGAAGCGGCATCATGGGATTCGATAATCTGGTCGACTTTGCCGACCGCATGTCGCCGCTGGGCAATGCCAATGCGGTGGAGTGCGCCAACTACATCATCACATTATTCAGCGACCTGACGCGCAAAGTAACCATGCAGAATTTATTCCACGATGGCGGTTATTCCAACATGGGCATGAGTTTCCGCGCTATGAAAATTTACAACGAAGGGCTTGAATACCGCGACGTGAAAGTGGTAAAGAAAGGCGCAACGGGTACGCCGTAATTATCCCAAATAGGTTTTGAGCAGTTTGCTGCGGGTGCTGTGGCGCAAGCGGCGAATGGCTTTTTCCTTAATCTGCCGTACCCGTTCGCGGGTAAGGCCGAAGTGTTCGCCGATTTCTTCGAGTGTCATTTCCTGCGTGCCGATTCCGAAGAAATATTTTACGATGTCGCGCTCGCGCTCGGTCAGGGTCGACAGCGCGCGGTCTATCTCGCGGGAAAGCGATTCGTTGATTAATCCCCTGTCGGCATTGGGCGAGTCGTTATTCACCAGCACGTCGAGCAAACTGTTGTCTTCGCCGTCCACAAAGGGCGCATCAACCGACACGTGGCGGCCTGAAACGCGCAGGGTGTCTGAAATCTTTTCACGGGGAAGTTCAAGCACGGCGGCCAACTCTTCGGGCGACGGCGCGCGTTCGTGTTCCTGCTCGAACTTGGCCAGCGCCTTATTGATTTTATTCAGAGAGCCCACTTGGTTGAGGGGCAAACGCACAATGCGCGACTGCTCGGCCAGTGCCTGCAGAATAGACTGGCGGATCCACCACACAGCATAAGAAATAAACTTAAAACCACGCGTTTCATCAAATTTCTCTGCGGCTTTAATCAAGCCCAGGTTCCCTTCGTTAATCAAGTCCGGAAGGCTGAGACCCTGGTTTTGGTATTGCTTTGCCACCGACACCACAAACCTCAGGTTGGCGCGGGTGAGTTTCTCCAGCGCTTCCTGGTCGCCCTTCTTAATACGCTGGGCCAACTCCACTTCTTCTTCCACGGAAATCAATTCTTCACGGCCAATTTCTTGCAGGTATTTGTCGAGCGAAGCGCTTTCGCGGTTTGTAATTGATTTTGTGATTTTAAGTTGTCTCATAATCGGAGATTGTATAAGGAGTGCAAAAGTATATAAAAAATATCAAATACAAAAATAAGTTTAACATTTTATACTCCGGCTACAGCGTATTCACGGACTGAACACCCACCAAGCGGTCGTACCGGTCGCGGACAGAGCGGTAATACACCCGTACGGTATAGTTATTTTCAGTTTCGGCAAAACAGCCTTCAATGGCGCTCCAGTCAAGCGGTTTATTGTGGGGAACCAGCACATAGCGGTAATTGTAGTAGGCCTGTTTTAAAAGCACGTTCAATTCATAAGCGCCCGCCTCCGCGTTGTAGGTCATCGCAAACTCGGGGCGCAGGGCGAAGTTCGACAACTGGCCGAACACAAACACCCCGGCCTGCTCAAACGCTTCGGCACTGAGGGTAAAGCCGGTCATCACATACTCAGCTTCGGTATGGCGATTGGTCATCCGGTTGGCCTCTACGCGAAATTTCCCGTTGAGGTCGTTCACAAACGTGTAGGGCTTGTGTTCGCGCGGCGTGTCTACGTTCAGCAGCGCATAAGGCACGCCCAACTTGTCGTGGCGTATTTGCCGCACGCCCTGCGCCCCGAAATCCAGGGTGCGCGTGTCGAAAGTCCGGTACTCGTTGCCGCCCGGATACCAGTTCTTGGTGGCCAGCACATACGACACCTCATGTTGCTCAATAAACGCCGGCGACGGATTTTCCACACCGGGCAGGGCGATGCCGTTTTGCGTCACCCGCACCTTAAGTTCCCTGTAGGCGTCGCGCACCGGCAAGGCCGGGTGCCGCACCGAGAACTCAAGCTGTTGTAAACAATCTTCGCCCGTGATCATAGCCCCCCGCGTTTTCAGTGCAATCGTCACCGCCTTTTCGTACACAGAAAAGCGTTGCGTCAGCACCGGCTTTCCGGGGTCTTTCTCGTATATCTTTATAAGGTAATTGCCCGACGCCTTCAACTGCACGTCATTATTGGGAATTTGTAAAGCATAGTGGAGGTAGTTTGTTCGCGTTTGGAACGACAGGGCATAATCGCGCAGGGGGTTTTCGGCAAAGCCGTCCATGAAGTCGTTAATGAACAGGCCGTCTTCGTTCCAGTCGGCGTCGCAGTGCACTACCGTATAATAGAGATAGCTGCGCGCCTCGTTAAAATCGTCGAACCACAGGGTGAGCGGCTCCTTGCTCCGAAATTCCATCACGGGGTCCGACAGTTCGTTATCGCCCACGAAGCACTGTACGCTGTGGATGTCCCTGTCCTGCGTGTGCGCCGGCGAAAGCGCCGCACACGGCACGCACACCAACAAACACATAAGATATGGAGCTATTCGTCGCGTCATTTGAAAAATTTTCAGTAAAGATAGTTCTTTTCCTAAAAATCCAAAAAACAGCACAATATTATCACGATTATTGCCCGAAAAAGTCGATTTGTTTTAGTTGGTCAAACCGAGGATGGTTTGAACTTCCGAATGCAAATTAAAACAATTGTTTCCGAATATCCACAATTTTCCTCTAAAAATTACAATTTTATTCTTCACTTTTCTAAAGGTAA
>JAITQN010000092.1 GCA_031288865.1 Prevotellaceae bacterium | reverse complement strand
GCGTTAATTTTTAACCGGGTTACGCCAAGGCGGAAAAGAAGTACTATCGGTATTTTTAAACGCATCGGCCAATGAAATACCATTTCATTTGGCTGACCACAGCCTGTTAATTCTTTCTGCTCTTCTCAAAAACAGATTGCTAATACTTTTCCACCCACGCGTTGTGGAATTCGGAGCCGTCGGTGCCTTTTAGCCCTGTCAGTATCTCATCGGCTTCCTGCTGCGAAAAATAGCTCAACACGCTTACCTTATAGGCGTCGCCGGTATGCATTACAGCGGCCGGATAGCCTATGTGTCCCTCCATGCGTTGTGCGTAGTCCTTCGCCTCGTCTTCGTCGTCAAATCGTGCCAAGAAGATATGGAATTTATGCTGGGGGGATGTTTTCCCTTTACTGGGAGTCTGGCGCGGCGCCGGCTTGTACTGCACAGGCTCGGGTTCGGGCTCGGGCTTTACTGCCGGAGCCGCTGCGGGAACCGGGGGCGGCGCAACTACCGGCGTTTTCGCAGGTGTCGACTCGCCGCGCAGGTAGGCCAACTGTTCCGGCGTATAGTAGGACTTTTCCATATAATCAACAATCGGACGGCGGAAAACGTACCCGCCCACTACCGACAGGAGTAAAACAACCAGTATCCAGCAGGCGACGCTGCACCGTGCCCTCCTCGGAGGTTCTGCCGCCGGCGGTCTGGGAGGTGTATAGGGAGGCGTGTATGGCGGTGTATAAGGAGGCACAGGAGACGCCGCTGACGGCGGCGCAGGATTGTAAGGCGCCGGCGGCTCAGGGTTTATTGGCGTCATTTCCAACTCCAGAAGGCCGAATGAGTCGGCGTCTATGCCAACGGTTTCAAGCGGTGTGAAGCGCCAGTCCCCGTCGGCGGTCATGCGCATGATGCCCAGTTCGGGAAACTCTATCCGCCGGCCGGCGGTGAGCTGCTCGGTCAACTTCTGGGAGAATGCCGCTATTTGTTTTTGAGCGCCTTCGGACGTATACCCCTGATCTGATGCCAGCGCCTGTTCCAGCAGGCCGTCGTTCCACGTTTCGGTCGTTGAGAAGGTAATATTTTTTGAAGGCGGAAGGATGACTTTGCCGCCCCTGATAACATTAGACGGGGTGGAGTCAACCAAAAACGCGCCCAATCCGGGCAACGATACCCGGTTGTGGGTGCGCAACAATTGGCGCAACAGTGAGCTGATAACAGATAATTCTACCATAATTAGGGGACAAATATAATAAAATTATGACAATTATATACAAATTGTGATTAATTAATGCAGCAGGTCGCAGAGGACGATGGCGGTGGCGGCTTCCACGATCACCGGCACGCGCAGCGCGATACACGCGTCGTGACGGCCATGCACCTCGAGCGTTTCGATGCGGCCGGTGTCTAAGTTGAGGGTTTGTTGCGGCTTCGCAATGCTCGAGGTGGGCTTCACCGCCACGCGAAACGCGAGGTCGTTGCCGTTGGTGATGCCCCCGGTGATGCCCCCGGCGTGGTTGGTGGCCGTTGTCCCGTCGGGCGAAACCAGCGGGTCGTTGTGCTGCGAGCCGCGCATGGCCGCCGCCGCGAAGCCCGCGCCGAACTCCACGCCCTTCACCGCCGGAATGGCAAACAGCAGGTGCGCAAGGAGCGACTCCACCGCGTCGAAGAACGGCTCGCCCAAGCCCGCCGGCACGTGTTGCGCCTTGCAGGTTACGATGCCGCCCACAGAGTCGTTGTCGCGCATGGCCTGTTCCACCGTTTCGGCGATGTTCGCGCTGCCGCCCGCCTCGGCGAGCGCGGCGTTCACTAAGATGGGCGCTATGCACTTCTTGGCCACCACGCCGGCGGCCACGAGCGCCAGCGTGAGGCGTCCCGACAGGTGTCCGCTGCCGCGCAGGTCGTTAAAGCCGTGCCACTTTTGGGTGGCCGCGAAGTCGGCGTGACCGGGGCGGGGGGTATGGCGGAACAGGTCGTAGTCGCCCGGGCGGGTGTCGAGGTTATCGAACAGGATGGTGAGCGGGGCGCCGGTGGTGTAGCCGTTGTGGAGGCCGCTCACGATGCGCGGCTCGTCGGATTCGTGGCGGGCGGTAGTGCCGCGTGCGCCGCTGCGCCGGCGTGCGAGGTCGGGGTTGAAGTCGTCGGGCAACAGGCCGATGCCCTCGCGGCAGCCGTCGATCACCACGCCGATGTGCGCGCCGTGCGACTCCCCGAAGAGGTGGATGCGGAAGAAGCGTCCGAAACTGTTCATTGCTGCGCCCTCCCTTCAGCCCCCTCGGGAGAGGGCGTTTGTTCTTCGTTCGTCGAGATACTTACCCTCATCCGCTTCAGGTCGGCGAAGAAGTCGGGATACGACTTGCTGATACATTCGGCGTCGTTGATGACGACGGGCGTTTCGGCCGCCGCTGCTGCCGTGGCCAGCGCCATGGCGATGCGGTGGTCGTGGTGCGACGCCGCCGTAATGCCGCCCCGCACCGTAGCGCCGCCGTGGATGCGCATCGCGTCGTCAACCAGTTCGATTCTCACGCCGAGCTTCGTGAACTCCTCCTGTAGCGTAGCCGCGCGGTTGCTTTCCTTAATCGTCAGCCGGCTGATGCCGTGTATCATCGACACGCCGCGACAGTAGGATGCCAGCACCACCAGCGGCGGAAACAGGTCGGGGCTGTCGGTAGCGTCGAACTGGAACGGTTTCAGCGGCGTGGCCACCCGCGCCACGCGCACGTCCTGTTCGTTCACCACGATGTCGGCGCCCACGAGGGTCAGCACCTTCAGTATAGCGCTGTCGGGCTGCTTGGAGTTGCCGAACAGGTTATGCACCGTCACTTCGCCCTTGAGGGCGGCCGCCACGAGCAGGAACGCCGCGCTGCTCCAGTCGCCCTCCACCACGTAGGTTTGGGGCGTGTAGTGTTGCCGTCCGCGGATTTTATAGTAGCTGTCGGAGTCTTTCCGCACCACCACGCCGAACTGCCGCAGCAGCTGTATGGTCATGTCGACGTAGGATTTACTGCTGAGGTTCCTCACCGCGATTTCCGAGTTCTCGGCCGCCAGCGGCAGCGCCATAATAAGGCCGGTGAGCAGTTGCGACGTCTGGTAGCCGTCGATAGTGATGTTACCGCCCTTGAGCGGCCCCTGCACGGTGACAGGCAGCGAGTCGCTGTGGTGGGTAGCGCGGCATGAGGCGTTGAGTTGCTGTAGCGCCTCGGCCACCATGTTGGTGGGGCGGTTGAGGAGCGAGCCCTTTCCGGTGATCGTCACCGGCGTGGGCAGCAGGGCGGCGATGGGCGCGAACATGCGCATGCACAGCCCCGACTCCTCGCATTGTATTACCGCGTCGTTGCCGGCCGCGAGGTTTCCGGTGATAGTGAGCGTGTCGCGGTCGCGTTCCACGGTAGCGCCCAGGGCGGCGGCGATGCCGAGGGCGGCGCGTGCGTCGTCGCTGTCGGAGGTGCGGCGGATCACGCTCGTGCCTCTGGCGAGCGCGGCCGCGGCCACGGCCCGCTGTGTCATACTCTTTGACGCCGGGGCGTTGATGCTCCCTTTCACTGTCGATGGATAAACTGTTACTTGCATGGGTTACCTTATTAATATGTCACAAAAGTAGTCATTTTTGGGCGATTTCCGGTATTATGTCGGAATTTTATATAACTTTGCGGAAAATAAAAACATTATGGCAACAGCAACAGCAAGAAGACCGTCAAAGCGTGCAGTTTGTAAACCGGCAGCCGAAGCGGAAAAACCCGGGAAGTTGTCCAAAGCCGGGCAATGGCTGCGGGATAATCCGAACCGGGGGGACGGCGTTGTTATTAACGACCCGGGTATACTTTACGGCAAAAGCATTATCGAGATACTTAACGAACCGTCGACGAAGTGGGGAAAGTGGCCGGCAAAGAAAGTGGCGCTTAATTAAAAGTATGCGCTATTTAATTGATACGAACATTCTCATCCGCTTAAAAACGGATAAGGCAGGTCTTTCAAAAGACGTGCTTCAGATTATTGAAGACCCGGAGAACCTCATTTACGTCAGCGCCGCGAGCGTATGGGAAATTTACATGCTTATGCATGGAGAGAAAATACACGTTCCGGCATGGAAATGCGCGCGGGATGTTTTCGACACCATTAAAAAAGAGTTGGGCTATACCGTGAACTACATCAAAGAGGAGCACCTGCTCACTTTCGCCGGATTAGCGCCCGTGAAGAACCATACCGACCCCTTCGACCGCATGATCGTAGCACAAGCCATTACCGAGGAGATGCCGCTCATCAGCAGCGACACCAACATGAAACACTACCGTCGCCAAACCCTTGACTTTATCCCCAACACCCCCTGACCGGAAAATTTCACCCAAAACTTGCAGATTAAAAATTAATCATTACCTTTGAGGCCGTAAATCTTTTGAAAGCAATGAACAGCGAACAATTAACAATGAACAATGAAGCGCCCTGCGGGCACTTAAACCATTGTTCATTACTTGTTCATTACTTACCCCCCCCCCCCCCCCAACATTCCGACAATCAGCTAATTACGGCGTTTTGCTTCCCGGAGCGTCGCGGACACCAAACGCCACGGCGTTTTGCTTCCCGAAGCACCGCGGGACACAAATCTCCACGGCGTTTTGCTTCCCGAAGCGCCGAGGACACAAATCTCCACGGCGTTTTGCTTCCCGAAGCGCCGAGGACGCAAATCTCCACGGCGTTTCAGTCTAAAATCTAACATTAATCTTTAGAAACATAAAATTATGAAAAAAATTCATCATCTTCATTTCAAATTGCTTCCTTTTGTGGCGCATTTCGATTTCTTCTCTAAGTTCTACGTGATGCTCGACGAGGCGGGCACCGCCTTGAAACAGGCCATCGCGACGCTGTTCAAGGAACTGCTCGACTGGCTGAAGAAGGAAGAGACGCTGGCCTACTGGGTGCGCCGGAGCGCCCTCACGGCGCAAATCGCCGATGCCGACCACGATGTTGACCGGGCACTGGTGGCCGTGAACGCCGGGGTGAACGCCGCCCTCCACGCGGCCGATGCTGCTACGGTGGCGGCCGCTAACCGCATCCACATCATGCTGCGGAACTATGGCTCCGAAATCACCCGCAAGTCCTACGACGAGGAGGCCGGCGCCGTGCGGGCAATCCTCGACCAGTTTAACACAACCTACGCCGCCGACGTGCCCGTGGCCGGCATTACACCCAGAGTGCAGGAACTCTACGGCGCCTTCAACCGGTTCGAGACCCTGCTGGGGCAACGCGAAGCCGAACAGGGGCAGAAGCCCGACTACACGTTCCGCGAGGTGCGCAAGGGTATCGAGGGCGTGTACGACAAGATAGGATATGTCATCGAGGGCACCTGCGCCGTGGGGCCGGCGCCCGATTTCACGGCATTCGTCAACATCCTCAACCCCTACATCGACCGCCTCAACATTGAGTTCGCCAAAACCCGGCACGACATCTCCGACTGCGAGCCCGAAGGCATCCCCGACCAGTATTACACCGGGCAAGCCCTCACGCCCACGCCGCACGTGCTCTACGTCACCCCTACCGGCACTATTGTGCTCGAACTGGGCAAGCACTACGACCTGTCGTACCGCGACAATGTGGAAGTGGGCAACGCCAAGTGCATTATTCTCGGCAAGGGTGACTACAAAGGCGGCAAAACCGTGACCTTTATTATTAAGCACAGATAAGCTTTGCGTAATTCAAACCCAATTTAAAATTATAAACGTTATGAAACGAACAATGAAAATGTATGTAGTGGGCACATTGGTGTGCGCCGCTACCCTTTTCGCCGTAGTGGCCTGCGAGAAGGACGAGGAAAAGAAAGCCGCCGCGCCCGCCGCAGCC
>JAITQN010000078.1 GCA_031288865.1 Prevotellaceae bacterium | reverse complement strand
GGGAGTGTTACTTGGTTTCATAATGCATCACTTCTTTAGGGGTTCTTATTTCTATAGTATTATAGCCTTGTTGTAAATTTATACCGTTATAGCCTCTGATTCTGCCAAGATTGACAATGTGTTTAAAATTCCAACTTACCAGAATATCGGCACGGTAAAGGGTGGCAATGGCTATGTGCTGACAATCGGTAAGACTTGTTTTACCCACTACTCTTGCTTCGATATACTTATTCGCTAAATGCTCGGCTTCAGACGTCATTTTCACGTACTCCGTATAAACAGGGGAGAAAGTTTTCAGTAACTCCCTGACACGCTCCGGCGCATTTTCCAGTTCCTTGTTGAGTTGGTCTGACAGCAGAACAGTCCATTCACCGGTGTATAAACTCTCGAAGAAAGGAACGGTATCTTTGGCAAATTCTGTGTCGAAATACCCGCCCATGACAGACGTATCAATATATACTCGTTGTTTCATTGCCTCTATTTTCCCGCAAATATACACAAAATTATCCATTTCCCTAAACGCGAAACCGCCCTTGCGGGCGGCAATGCGCATAATGCGCGCGTAATTCGTAATTGGTAATCCGTAATTGATATTTCGTAATTTCACTTCACGCATCGGATCTGGAACCCGAGGTCTGTGCCGGTGGCGTTGCGCGGGTCGACGGCGCCATTCGTATGGTACCACAGGCAGTACGCATTGTAGTTATCGTAGGGGGTACACGACCAGTAATTAGCGGCAGCAGCGCTACAGCTCGACGCGGAACTCGACGCGTAACCGCCGTAACCCCATTCATTCTGTAGCGTCGGCGGTGCAGTATGGCGGACTAAGTCTTTAAAATCATCGAGTGCGGGCACCCGCCAGGGTTCGGGGCACAGGGTGGCCTTGTTCGCATCCACATACGGCCAGTTATAATAGTAATAGGTCTTCCCCTCGTAGGCATAGCTCCGGCACTGGGGCTCGTCATAGCTATTTTCAAAACTTTCCCTGTTGCAGTCGGGAATGTGGATGGCGTCGCTCCATGTGAGGGTGCTTGTGCCGAATGTCCACGTTTGGGTGGAGGCGGCTGAGGGTGGGGTGGGGATTGCCTTCTCTTCGGGCTTGGCCGGGTCGTCTTTCTTGCAGCCAACCATCGCTGCCGCGATGAGAAGAACGGCCATCGGTAAACGGAGAACGGAAAATGCAATGTTTGTTGTTTTCATAATGTTGTGTTTAATTTTTTAAAGGCTTGTGAATAAGAATATTTGGTGACGTTCCACGAGATAACGGTGCGCTTCAACAGGTGTTCCGTGGACTCCCACGGAAGCGTCGTGGACTCCCACGGAGGCGCCGTGGACTCCCACGGAGGCGTCGTGGACTCCCACGGAGGCGTCGTGGACTCCCACGGAGGCGCCGTGGACTCCCACGGAAGCGTCGTGGACTCCCACGAAGGCGTCGTGGACTCCCACGGAAACGCCGTGGACTCCCACGAAGGCCCACGTTGGGGCGAGGTTGAACCTCGCCCGGAATATCGGGAACGAGTTTCAACCTCGTCCCAACACAACCTCGTCTCAACAGGGGCGATACGCATCCTTTGTGGCGTAAAACGCCGTAACTGACTCATTATCGCAATGTTGTGGGGGGGGTAATTAATGTATAATTGACAATTGACAATGTTGTTCTCCTCTCTCCTTCAGGAGAGGGGCAGGGGGTGAGGACTGCGCCCTGAGGGCGGTTAACGGGGAACGGTTAACGGTAAATGGCAAGATGCAGCCGTTCTCCGTTGGCCGTTCTCCGTTCTCCGTTTTCCGTTCGCCGTTAATTGTTCACTGTTCATTGGTTCTTAACTCTTAGTTCTTAACTCTTAACTAAGACCGGGGCAAAGGTAAAAATTACTTTTGAATCGGCCAAAAATCAGGCGCACCTACCGCATGGAATAATTTGCGTATCTTTGCGGGAACATCTTAATAATATACTATATGAAAATACTATTTGCGTTATTGGCTCTTCTCCTGACGGCAAGCCCGGTGGCTGCGGCAGCACCCGACACCACCGCGTATAAATTCACGGTAGTGAAAGAGCTGAAGATAACTCCGGTGAAAAACCAAAACCGGTCGAGCACCTGCTGGAGTTTCTCCGGACTGGGGCTGGTTGAAGCGGAACTGCTGCGCATGGGAAAAGAGGAGGCCGACCTGTCGGAGATGTTTGTAGTGTACACCAACTACGTAGATCAGGCCAAGAAATATGTGCGCCTGCACGGCGACGGGATATTCTCGCCGGGCGGCTCGTTCGCCGACGTGCTATACACCATGCAACACTACGGCGCCGTGCCGGAAGAAGCCATGCGGGGACTGGAATACGGAGAAGACATACACAGCCATAACGAACTGGATACGCTCACCAAAGCGTATGTAGATGCCGTTGTAAAAAATCCGAACCGCAAGCTGTCGCCCGCGTGGGAAAAGGGGTTCAAAGGGATTTTAGATGCCTACTTAGGCGAAATTCCCGCCAATTTCACCTACAAAGGAAAAAGTTACACCCCGAAGAGTTTCGCGGCGTCGCTGGGCTTCAACGCCGGCGATTATGTGTCGCTGACTTCATTTACGCACCACCCGTTCTACACGGAATTCGCCATCGAAATACCCGACAACTGGCGCTGGGCTACGTCATACAACCTGCCGCTCGACGAGTTTATGCAAGTGCTCGACAACGCCATCAACGCCGGATATACGATTGCGTGGGGCAGCGACGTCAGCGAAAAGGGCTTCAACCGCGAGGGCGTGGCTATTGTGCCCGACGTGAACCCGGCCGAGCTGTCGGGCTCCGACCAAGCGCGGTGGTTGGGTTTCTCGCCGAGGGAACGCGATGCGCAACTGCTCAATTTCTACAAGCCGGGGCATGAAAAGACCATCACGCAGGAGCTGCGGCAAGCAGGGTTCGACAACTACGAAACCACCGACGACCACGGCATGTTAATCCACGGCATCGCCACAGACCAGCACGGCACAAAATACTATATGGTGAAAAACTCGTGGGGCGAAACCGGAAAATACAAAGGGCTCTGGTATGCGTCGGAAGCCTTCGTGAAATATAAAACCATCAATATCGTAGTACACAAAAACGCTTTGCCGGCCACGATTAAAGCGAAACTGGGCGTGAAGTAATTTACAGATGAACGTTGAACAACTACTAAGCAACAAGCTGGCGGACGCCATCAAGGAAATCTACGGACAGCCCGCCCCGCAAGGCGCGCTGCAACTGCAAGCCACCCGCAAGGAATTTGAAGGCGACCTCACCGCGATGATGTTTCCGCTGGTCAAAATAAGCCGCCGGTCGCCCGAACAAACAGGGGAAACGGTAGGCGCATGGCTGAAAGAACACTGTGCGGAAGTGGCGTCGGTAAACGTGGTAAAAGGCTTTCTGAACATCAAGCTGTCGGCAGAATTTTGGCACGCGCAACTACAGCACATGGCCGCCACGGCAGCCTACGGCGTTTGTCGGGCTTCGGGAAAAACGGTGATGGTGGAATACTCGTCGCCGAACACCAACAAGCCTTTGCACTTGGGGCACATCCGCAACAACCTGCTGGGTTACTCGGTGTCGAGGCTGCTGGAGGCCAACGGGCACAAGGTTATCAAGGTGAATCTGGTGAACGACCGCGGCATCCACATCTGCAAATCCATGCTGGCATGGCAGAAATGGGGACAGGGCGAAACGCCGGAATCGGCGGGCAAGAAAGGCGACCACCTCGTAGGCAACTACTACGTGATGTTCGACAAAGCCTACAAAGAACAGCAGGCCGCACTGAAGGCGCAGGGCAAAAGCGACGACGAAGCCGCCAAACAAGCACCGGCGATACGCCAGGCACAGGAGATGCTCCGCAAGTGGGAACAGGGCGACCGGGATACCGTGGCGCTGTGGCGCACCATGAACAGTTGGGTGTATGCGGGCTTCGAAGCTACCTACAAGCGACTGGGCGTGGCGTTTGAAAAGATATACTACGAATCGGATACCTATCTGTTAGGAAAAAAAATAGTGGAAGAGGGGTTGCAGAAAGGTGTATTTACAAGGCACGACGACGGCTCGGTGTGGGTTGACCTGACGAACGACGGATTAGACCAAAAGTTGCTGTTGCGCGCCGACGGCACATCGGTATACATCACGCAAGACCTCGGAACGGCCGTCCAGCGCTACGCGGAATACCCCTTTGAGGAATTGATTTATGTCGTGGGCAACGAACAGGACTACCACTTTCAAGTGCTGAAACTCCTATTGAAAAAGTTGGGCTACACGTGGGCTGATACCATTTATCACCTCTCCTACGGCATGGTGGAATTGCCAGCCGGCAAGATGAAATCGCGCGAGGGCACGGTAGTCGACGCCGACGATTTGATGGAGGAAATGGTAGAAACCGCCCGCAAAACATCCCTGGAGCTCGGCAAGCTCAACGACATCCCGGCCGATGAACAAGAGCGTCTGTTCGAGATGCTGGGCATGGGCGCGCTGAAATATTTCATATTAAAAGTAGACCCGGCTAAAACGATGCTGTTTAATCCGAAAGAATCCATCGACTTTAACGGAAACACAGGGCCGTTTATCCAGTATACGCATGCGCGCATCAAGTCGGTGTTGCGCAAGGCGGCGGCACAGAGGCTGGAGGCAGCCATCAGCCACGCCGCGCTGAGCGAGCGGGAAGTGGAACTGGTGAAACGCATGGTAAACTTCCCGGAAACGCTACAGCAAGCCGGCAGGGAGCACTCCCCTGCCCTTGTGGCCAACTACACTTACGAGCTGGCCAAAGAATTTAACCAGTATTACCACGAAGTGCCTGTTCTCCGCGAACCCGATGCATCCACAAAGGCACAACGCCTGTTGCTGTTGCAGCAGGTGGCGGGCATTATCAAAACAGGAATGGGCATTTTAGGCATCGACGTGCCGGAACGGATGTAGAAACTAATTGGCCGCCTCCCCGCGCTTTATATATAAGCAGGTGGCCTGCTGCGGATCGTTGGTGAGGAGCGTTTTGAATAAATGCTTCAAGTACAGAGGTTGCACATAGTCAAAAAGGGGACTGCTGTTCACCGGAGTGTCGAATACGGGAAATATGACGGGCTCATAAGGCGCCTTACTAAGATAATGATTAAACAGCTCGCCAAAGCGGGGCCACATTTTCCGGTAGGCGATAATATCGGGCACAAGTTTTACATCTTCCTCAAGGTTGTTTCCCACGTAACCCACTATTACCTTACTTCCCAAATAATACATGTAGGAATATTCCTCGTAATTGGCGGCAATGACCAGCGTGTCGGCGCGCGGAAAATGCGCTTTGATATACGGAATGGTATAATCGAGCGGGCCTTTGTACTGGTGAAACATTTCATACACATGCCCCTTAATCTTGTGCATATTGTTGAAAAAGGTATAGGAAAACAGGAGCGCAGAAGCAAGGTCTGTGAAACGGAAATCAACGAAAACAGTAGAAACAGCATCACAAAAACATTCCGGGCAAATGCACCGGGCACAAACCGCAGGACGACAAAAGCGAGGAAGAACATGCCGAGCAGACCAGCTATGGCATACGTGCTTCTCAGTATGCCGGTTTTGGCATAGAGGTCGTCTGTTTTTTGAGCCAGCTTGTGGCCAATAATGGTGTAGTAATATTGTCCCAGCCGGAGCTTCCCGCAAACGCGTCGTCTTTTTCGTTAACGCCGAGCGTAGGATTAGTGTGTAACAAGTCATAGAACACATTCTTTTCGCCATGTACTTTCGGGTAGCCGTATTCGAGCACCACTTCCGCACCCACGGCTGTCATCGACTCATCGTTCCAGAGCAGCTGATAGGATATGTTTTTGAACAGGCTGAAAAGCAACAGCAGAAAAAGCGCAACGGAAAGAAGTGAAGTAAAGGTTTTCATTGAAATTATTGTATTATTTATTTTCGATTATTATGTACATGAATTTGCGCGCCGTGAAATTCCACAAAAGCACAATGACGGTAGAAAGCACCTTGCTAAACAGGTAATAAAAATGCATCGCCTCGGTGAAAAAGTATATCAATCCCGTATCAAAAAGTAATCCGACAAGCCCGATAAATCCGTAAATCAAAAACTCCACCTTGCCATTATTGAACTTGGTAAGGAAAATAATTTTTTTGCACAATACATAATTTATCGTCAATCCGACAATGAATGAAAACACATTGGATATTAAGTAATACACACCGCACACGTCGGTAAGCAAAAAGAGGAAGAAAAAATTGGCCGCCGCCGCTATACCGCCCACGAAAGAATAGCGCAACAACTGAATAAAAACATTTCCGGTGCTTTTTATGAACAGATCATTGATTAGTCGTTTCATAATATTCCTCCTCTGTGTTCACGCCCCAGATATTGTTTTTGTCTGAGCGTTTCTCCTTAATATTGCGCACCGCTTCGATGGCCGTGAGCATGGAATGGTCCATATTGTTGTAGCGATGTTGTCCGTTGCGGCCTATACAAAACAGGTTTTCTATACCATCCAGAAAATGCTTCACCTTGTCCAATTCATAATATGTGCCGGAATACGACGGATAGGCTTTCTTGATTTTTACCTGTACGGCATCCAGTACGTCACTTTTATCTATGACGTCTATTTTTGCAAGCTCCTCCACCGCCATTTTGATAAATTCGTCCTCCGGCATTTGCCATAAGGCGTCGCCCTCGGCACAAAAATATTCCAGTCCAATCCACATTGTGTGTTCGTAGTCTTTCACAAGGTAAGGCGACCAGTTGTTGAATATCTGCAACCGTCCTATTTTCACGTCCCGCTCCTGAATATATATCCACGTGTCCGGCGTACGGTCGAGGTAAGTTTTTATTTTGGTATGATTGCGTATCTTCATGCGGTTTACGAGCAGGCCTACGGCAATGAAATCCCTGTATGGCAAATGGCTTGCGATACACCGTACTTCTTCGGGCACGCCGATACCATCGATGGCTGCCACAAGGTCCTTGACCGGCATTGAAGAAAGAACGTAATCGCATGGAATATTTGTGATCTTTCCTTCGCGTTCCATATCTACAGAAATTATACGGTTACTGTCAACGTGAATTTTCTTCACCTCGCTTTGCAAGTGAAGCTCGCCGCCGGCTTGCTGTATTTCATTCGCCACCGTTTCCCACAATTGTCCCGGCCCGTATTTGGGATATATGAACTGCGCGATCAGTGAAGTTTCCGTTGTCCGTCGATACCCGATTGTTTTGGCAAGCATATCCTTGAGCACTGCCGATACCGACACGCCTTTGACCCGCTGACTGCCCCAGTCTGCTCCCAGTTTGCTTGGGTGTATGCCCCATACTTTTTCGGTATAATCTTCAAAAAACAATTTGTAAAGTGTTTTCCCAAAACGGTTGATGTAAAAATTCTCAAGCGACGTTTCCGGACGCTTGTACAGTCGAGTGCCGAGATAGTCCATGCCGGCACGGAGGGTGCGCCACAATCCCATATTAATAAAGGTAGCCGCCTTAAGCGAAATCGGATAGTCAAAAAACTTGCGCAGAAAAAATATGCGCGATACACGGTGACGGACGAGCATCACACGGT
>JAITQN010000124.1 GCA_031288865.1 Prevotellaceae bacterium | reverse complement strand
TTTATGAATGGCGTAGGTTTCACGCCGCTTATCGGTGCGCTGAGCGTGCGCTATACGTTCTAAGAACGCGGTTTCCGAATACAGAAACACCTGCAAAACTGCAGGTGTTTTTTTTGCTTACCAAAAATAAATATAGAACAGCACCGTTATACCCAAGATAATGCAGGTATGCGCCACGTCCCAGCGGTTCCAACTTTTGCGGCTAGCCAAACGCTGTTCGGCGGTGGTGGAGCCGAATGTCAGGCCTCTGAGTTGCGCTTCCGGCGCCCTGGCGGTAAACATACTCACTGCGATAATCACAAGGATGCAGAACAGTAACATCCCGCCGCAGAAGAACAGCCAGTTCACGTCATAGAACAGGTATTTAAACCAACTGTCACCCGCCGGGTGGGAACTGTAAAACACATTTGCACTGAGCCGCGTGATGCCAATGACGAACCCCGTAATCAGCCCCCACATTCCCCCTTTCGGCGTAATGCGTTTTGAACATATTCCCAACAGGAAGGCGGCGGCAATGCCGGGCGCAAGGACGGATTGGACATCCTGCAAATAGTTATACAACACTGAGCCGACGCTTTTCATTACCGGTATCCACAGAATGCCTAATATCACAATCACCACCGTGGCCACGCGCCCCACGTAGAGCAAGGTCTTTTCGGATGCGGCAGGCTTCAGTTTCTTGTAAAAGTCGATAGTAAACAACATAGACGAGGAATTGAACAGCGAGGCCAGCGAGCTCATCAATGCCGCTAAAATACCGCATACCACAAGGCCTTTCATGCCCGCCGGCAGCAGTTTTGCGACGAGTGTCGGAAAGGCGGCATCGGCTGAACTCAGCACGAACGGTTCGTTGTTAAGCAGAACGCCGTTTTTCGTCATCGCGTAGGCAATCATGCCGGGAATCAGGAAGAGGAATACGGGCGTCAGTTTCAGATAGGCCCCGAAGATAGCGCCGCGCCGCGACTGTGTTTCGTTCTTGCCCGAAAGGACACGCTGCACAATGTACTGGTCGGTGCACCAGTACCAAAAACCGATGACGGACGAGCCGATGAGTACGCCTAACCATGGAAAGTTGGCGTCGCGGTTGCTGCGAATTAAGTTGGTCATCGTGTCGCCATACTCGTTGACAGGGGTTACACGGCAGGCTTCAAGCACTTGCTCCCAGCCGCCAACGGCTTGCAGCCCAAGTACCAGAATAATCAGCGAGCCAAGCAGCAGTATGGGCGTTTGCAATATAGATGTGTAGAGCACGGATTTCATGCCGCCAACCACCGTGTAGAGCGCCGTAATCAGCACTAAGCCGATGGCGGCAATCCAGAAAAAGTCGATGCCCCAAATGGATTCTATCCCGAAGACTTCCTTAAACACCAGCCCTCCGGCATAGACGGTTACAGCGACTTTTGTCAATACATAACTTACTAAAGAAATTACCGACAGAATGGTACGCGATTCCTTGTTGTAACGTTTTTCCAAAAATTCGGGCATTGTATACACCATGCTGCGCGAATAGAAGGGCACGAATACCCAACCTAGAATTAGAATCATCCATCCCTGTATTTCCCAGTGCGCCATAGCCATTCCGCTTGATGCGCCGGCGCCCGCCAGTCCTATCAAGTGTTCCGAGCCGATGTTCGAAGCAAATATGGACGCGCCAATGGCTATCCATGTAGCATCGCGTCCGGCCAAAAAGTAATCGCCCGACGTCTTTTGTTTTTGTTTGAACACCCAAATCACAATGGCGATCAGCATCAAGGCAAATATGCCTATTACTATCCAGTCTAATGCGAACATAGCTATTCCTGTTTTTAAGTTAATACATCTTCCGTGAATCGTCCTATCGCTTGATATTTTTTATATAGTTCCCGGTAACGGGAATGATTTTTTTCATCGGGAATATATTCGAATGCGAAGCCCTGCCCCATGGCTTCCTGAGCTGTTTCCACTGTCGGATACACACCTGCCGCCACCGCCGCGAACATGGCTGCGCCGAAAGCACAGGCCTGCTCTACACGCGCTACTTTTATCGGCATGCCCAGCACGTCGGCAAGGGTACGCATCACGAAAGGCGATTTTAACGAGATACCGCCAATGCCGATGACTTCTTTTATCGTAATGCCGTTTTCAAGGAAACGGTCTATGATGGCTTTCGAACCAAACGCAGTGGCTTCAACCAGCGCACGGAAGATAAGCGGTGCGGTGCTGCCCAAAGTCAATCCTGTAATCGATCCTTTCAATAATTGATTGGCGTCAGGCGTGCGGCGGCCGTTCATCCAGTCGGTGGCCACAATGATGCTTTCCTCGATGGGAATTTTTTCGGCTACTGAGGTTAGTTCGGGAATGATTCTGCCGGAAATTTCTTGAATCAGTTTTTCTTTAGCTGCCGCATCCATCAAATTTGATTTTCCGAGAATTTGATTGACGGGAAATTCCAACACCCGTTTAAACCAGGCATAAATATCGCCGAAGCCCGATTGTCCGGCCTCCAGCCCTACCATCCCCGGGATGACCGATCCATCGACCTGTCCGCAAATACCGGGAATCAACCTGTCGCCAATTTCTTCGT
This sequence comes from Prevotellaceae bacterium, assembly GCA_031288865.1. Taxonomy (GTDB): domain Bacteria; phylum Bacteroidota; class Bacteroidia; order Bacteroidales; family UBA932; genus JAIRLC01. Next base: position 10,150 of record JAITQN010000124.1, on the reverse strand, counting down.
AAGGCACCACCATGACGTCGCAGGTGGAAGTGCCAATGACACGCACGAATGCGCCCGGCGAGATTTGCGCCCCTACGGCTCCGAAATGGCAGTCAAAAGCGCCTACACCCACGGCGACTTTTGTAGTTAATCCAAGCCGTTTTGCCCACTCATCGGTCAGGTATCCAATGCGCTTGTTGCTCGGGCTGGTTTCCTCAAACAAATGCGCCCGGAATCCTGACAACAGCGGGTCGAGTGCGGTAAAAAATTCTTCGGGCGGCAGTCCTCCCCATGAGGGATGCCACAACGCCTTGTGCCCGGCGGCACAGCGGCTGCGGACAAGACTTCTCGGGTGTGTGGTGCCGGTGAGCAGCGCGGACATCCAGTCGCAATGTTCCACCCATCCGTACGCTTTCGCACGAATGCTTTCATCTTCGCGCAACACGTGCAGCATCTTTGCCCACACCCATTCGGAGGAATAAATGCCGCCTTCGTAAGCGGTGTAGTCGGTATGCCACGACTTGGCGAGGGCGTTGATTTCGGCGGCTTCACGAACTGCCGTATGGTCCTTCCAGAGGACAAACATCGCGTTGGGATTTTCGGCAAATTCGGGCAGCAACGCAAGAGGCGTTCCCTCGCTGTCGGTCAACACAGGGGTGCTTCCGGTGGTGTCAAAGGCAATGCCCACAATGTGGCCGGCTGTACCGGCCGGCGTTTGCGCGATGGCTTCTCTGACGGCACTTTCCAACGTTTCGACATAATCGAGCGGATGTTGCCGGTAACAGTTGGATTGCGGATTACAATACTTTCCCGCCATCCAGCGCGGATAGTATTTCACCGACGAAGCAAGTTCCCTGCCGTCTGCCGTATCTACAATTACGGCACGAACCGAGTCGGTACCGTAATCTAATCCCATTACATATTTCATATTCCTTATTTATAATAAACTTCATTAACCTTCAACTGGAACTTAAGATTGTTGATGGTGGTATTCTTGTCTATTGTTACGAGTTCGATGCCGGCGATATCGGCATAATCTTCGAGATATTCGTTGGTCAACGCGTAGGAGAAAGCCGTATGGTGCGTTCCTCCGGCGAGTATCCATGCAGCAGCGCCAATTTCAAGATTGGGCTGCGGAATCCACAAAGCGCCGGCCACCGGCAGTTTCGGCAGGGCGGCTTCGGGTTCGATAACGTCAACATTATTTACAATCATCCGGAAGCGGTTGCCCATATCCACGATGGTAGCCGCAACACCCGCGCCCGCATGCGCCATGAACACCAATCGCGCAGGGTCGGCTTTTCCGCCGATACCCAGCGGGTGAACTTCGAGGCGCGGCCGCTGCGCCGTGATTTCGGGCGACACTTCGAGCATGTGCGCTTGCAGAATGGCGCTCTTTTCGCCGTTGAAATGATAAGTATAATCTTCGAGGAACGACGTGCCGCCCGGCAATCCTTTTGCCATAACCCATAGGGTACGCATCAGTGCGGCGGTTTTCCAGTCGCCTTCGGCGCCGAAACCATACCCTTCTGCCATCAGGCGCTGGCAAGCCAGCCCGGGCAATTGGTTTAAATCGTGTAGCGCGTTAAAGTTCGTGGTAAAGGCTTTCGCGCCCTTTTCTTTCAAGAAACGGCGCAGGGCAAGTTCCTCGCGGGCGGCATGGCGCACTTGTGCGTGGTCTTTTGCACCTTTCTTGCAATTATTTGCAAAGCTATAACTGCTTTCGTATTCGTCTACCAGTGCATCTATTTCAGCTTCGGTTACGGATTTCTGTACTTCCGCGAGGTCGCCGATACCGTAGTAATCTACATGGTAGCCAAGTTGCATTTCGGCTTCGAGGCGGTCGCCATCGGTAACCGCTACGTGGTTCATATTGTCACCGAAACGCACCAAAATCATGTCCTGCGCGTCCGCCCATGCGGCGCACACCCGCATCCAGACAGCAATGCGTTGCCGGGTCTGCGCATCAGCCCAATGGCCAACCACTACTTTGCGGTTACGCCGCATCCGGCTGACAATGTGCCCAAACTCGCGGTCGCCGTGCGCCGACTGGTTCAGGTTCATAAAATCCATGTCGATTTCGCTCCAAGGTATCTGCCGGTTGAATTGCGTGTGCAAATGCAGCAGGGGCTTGTTATAGTTCTGCAAGCCTTTAATCCACATCTTGGCGGGCGAGAAAGTGTGCATCCACGTCATGACGCCCACGCACCGCTTGTCGTTATTTGCGGCCTTGAACGCCGCTTCGATTTCGGCGGATGAATTAACCGTTCCCTTATACACTACGTTCAACGGGAGTTGCCCCGATGCGTTCAAACCGTTTACCATTTCGGTAGAATGGGCGTCTACCGCAACCACGGCATCGCCTCCATACAGAAGTTGTGCGCCGGTAATAAACCAAATTTCCGAATTTTTGTATTCCATAAATTCCTTTATTTAATGTTTAATTTTATGTTGTATTCTCCATACTTTCATCTTTCCTACATCGCGGTTCGACCATGCATAATAGGGGATTAACACTTTGCCGCTGTCATCGCTCTGTTCATGAACGACATTTACGCTGCCGAGCAAACCGGGTTTCCATTCTACCGAAAACGAGGGCGCGTGTGACGGCTTGTCGAATGTCCCGGGGTTATCGGTTTCTTCCATGCAATACACCAATGGCCCGCATTCTACGGCAAATTTTCCTGCATCGTCCTTTACATTGGCATTGGCTTCGACTGTCCGCACTTGCATTGGGAAATCCAATGTGAGGCTGTCGCCGGAACGCCAATGGCGGGTGACAGTGTAATAACCGTCGGCGGTATTGGGAGTTTGCGAAGGTTGTATATTGATGTTGTCCGAATAAACGTATAAACCACCGGAAGCCGACGTGTTTTGCGCCCACGAAGGAATACGTATTTTTAAAGCGAACGCCAGCGGATTTTTAGTTGTTATGCGTATATTCACCTTGCCATTCCACGGATAACCCGTATGCTGTTCAATCACGACGATTTCATTGCCGACGGGTATTTCCATCGGTTCGGGATGATCGGAAATATTGAATACAGCCAAGTATATTTCTTCGGTAACGCTATTACGAGACATTATCGCTACTTTCCCGCCTTGTTGGAACAGTTGCCGGACACCGGCGCTCTCGCGATGCATCCGCAGTACTTCGCGATTGGTAAGCAGCGATAAAGTAAATTCGTCGTTGCCCGGCAAATCGCCCCCGAACATTGGGGGTGAACGGAAAATGGTGAAGAAAGTCATCAGCGAATATTGCTCGTCTTTTGTGAGGCGTGTCATCCGGTCTACGCCGCGCTCGCCGCGAATGGAGATGCGTCCGAGCGGTATCATATCGCAAGCGGGCCATGTGGGGCCGATATACGGGTACCAATCTTGCGCTACCTGCATCAAGTGTGTTACATCTTCCCACTTATCCCACACATCGTCTACCATGCGCCACATGTTGGCGTGCGTGCTCGCGTGCAGGGCTTCGCCCACCGGCGTTTTTCCGGGCGACATGCTTAACACAATGGGCCTGCCGCAACGGTCTATGGCTTTACGTATCATCTCAATTTCCCGTTTGTGATAAGGACGCGAAAGGTCATCGATCTTGATGAAATCGACGCCCCACGAGGCCATACAGTTCGATGATGGAATTGTAGTATTCCTGTGCTCCCGGTTTGTCGAGGATGGTGTAGTTATCTTGCAGCCATTGGCATTGCAGTTCGGTAGAATAAATCTGGTCGGCGGTATAGGATGTGCCTTTGACAGGTAATTTCCTCTCCACTGCCTGCTTGGGTACGCCGCGCATGATGTGGATGCCGAACTTCAAACCTTTGGAATGAATATAATCGGCAAGCGGTTGAAAGCCCTTCCCTCCTGCTGCCGAGGGGAAACGATTGACAGCGGGCAAATATCGCCCATATTCGTCTATCACGTAGTGCGGGTCGGTTTGGTTGTATCCGCCGGCTTTGTCGTTTTCCACAAACCAGCGAATGTCTACCACGATATATTCCCATCCGAAAGATTTCAAATGTTCAGCCATATAATCTGCGTTGGCTTTCACTTCGCGCTCTTCGACCGTAGGCCCGTAGCAATCCCAACTATTCCAGCCCATCGGCGGCGTTTGCGCCCATTGGGTAAAAACCGGCTCGTTCTGCGTACAGGCCGTTGTGCACACCGCAAGGCGAAACAATAATAACAGCAGTAGTAGTTGGCAATAACAGTTAGCCGTTTTAAATAATAGTTTCATAATATTATTGTCCGTAATAGGCTTTTTCGCCGTGTTTCCGTTCAAAATGTTTTTTTATTAACAGGCCGTTCATTTGCAGGTGCGGATTTATGGCCAGCGAAATGACCGCCATTTTGGCAACCTGTTCCAACACCACGGCGTTGTGTACGGCATTACGTGCATCTGTGCCAAAAGCGAACGGCCCATGGCCGTTCACCAACACGCCGGGCGTATATGCGGGGTTTATCTCCGCAAACCGTTCCACAATGACTTTTCCGGTTTCCTGTTCATACTGCCCCTCTACTTCCGCTTTGGCCATCGAACGCGTGCAAGGAATGTCATCTTTGAAATAATCGGCGTGGGTGGTGCCGATATTCGGGATGTCTTTTCCTGCCTGCGCCCACGCGGTGGCATACGTAGAATGGGTATGCACCACACCGCCAATATCCGGAAATGCTTTGTACAAAACCAAGTGTGTAGCCGTATCTGACGAAGGCTTTAGCCGGCCTTCCACTACGTGGCCTTCCAAGTCCAAAACTACCATATCGCCGGGGCGCATCGTTTCATACGACACACCCGAAGGCTTGATGACGACTAATCCCGCTTTACGGTCAATGCCGCTCACATTGCCCCACGTGAAAACAACCAACCCATGTTTGACCAAATCAAGGTTGGCCTGAAAAACTTCCTGTTTTAATTGTTCAAGCATTTATTTTATTTGTTATTCCCAATACACTTTATTCTGCTTATGGACAACGGACGGATTTCTACAATTTTTTGATTTTTAAGCGTCCGTGCCTCTGTTTTTACGTCTGAATGGTCGTAATATGTCCGCGATAGACGGTTCGGCGCGTACAGTTCTTCGATTTTAACCGGATGGTACCCTTTGGGCAATACCGGTTGCAGCCGGACAGGATCTGTTGATTTGTTCACGAAATAAATATTTATTCCCTCGTTTGTTTCACAGGCTGTTATCTTGAAAAACGCTGTTTGTGATTGTCGATTTACCATCAATGGAAATTCCACATTGGTATCATTGAATACTTTCGCATTGTTTTTATCCTGCGTTGTTTCCGATTGTTTATCGGGCAGGAGCGATTGCAGCGGGTATAAATCGTCGCGTTTGGCAAAGAAACGGAATACTTCGCCCATGGGCGACAGCCAGGCGACTTCTTTGGATGCCTCAATGATGTTCTGCCCCCAGGTGTTAACGCAGTTGTTAAAGTTTGCAAGGAAAAATTCTCCGCCGTAGGATAAGTAATCCAAAAGGTTGGCGGCTCCGTTCAGCGCATAAAACCAGTGGATTTGGCGAAAAGAGAGTACTTTCTTATAACTGTCCTGCATCTGCGCATCCCACCAAAACTGCTGCGGGATCTCTTTATCGGTAAAAGGGGCGGGCGACTGGCTGTCTGCCAGCCATTCGGTATTGGTCAGCTTGATATTGGTTCCGTTGGCTTCATTGTATTTCCGCAACGTTGTCAGCGTTTGATTGACAAATCTTGGAGAGTAGTCGCGGTGAATCACGAAATCAATATGTTTGCCGGCTATTTGCAGCATTTGTTCAAAATAATCCTTTTCTTCGTTAAATGAATAGGTCATCATCATAATTTGAATATCGGGGTCTATTGCCCTCATTGCTTGCGCATAGTCGACTACCTGTTCGGCATATTGTAAAGCCGTCCATTTGCGTCCGGCTTCGTTATCCATCTCAAACAAACGCACTTTACGATTTCGGGTTACGCCGTTTTCCCGACGAAAGCGTCCCATCGCGGTGTTCTCGCCGCCGTTCAAATATTCCACCAATTCAGCTGCTTTGAACGGCGTGCCTGTCATCATGTTAATACAAATCTGCGGTTCACAACCGACTTCGTCACAAAGTTGCAGAAATTCGTCGATTGATGCGTCATTGTCGTCCAAGCCGCCCCAGTAGTAGCTGGTTGAGGTTTCGCGCGTATCGCGTTGCCCCACGTAGTTGCGCCAATTGTAGAAACTGGCATAACAGCCGCCGGGATAACGTATGACAGGCACATTGACGGCTTTCAGCAGTTCCACCACATCTTTCCGCCAGCCGTGTACATTATCTTTTGGCATCATCGAACAGCACGACAAGACTACATTGCCGTACTGTTCATAACCCATTTCCAGAATAACGCGTCCCGTATAGTTCAGGTCGGGAATATCGCATGTGTGGTATTCCTGATAGCCTTTCAGTACGAATTGTTTTCGGAACAGGATGTTGGCAGGATTTGCTTCTTCACGTAATATTATTTCGAAAGACGTAGTGAGATTTTCATTCTTTGGAAAAACTGTCTGTGTTCCTCCAAGCAGGTAGAACGTATATTCGCGTCCTGCCTGTATGTAGATACCTTTCTGGCTTATTCCCGCCCATTTGTTGTTGGATTTTGTCAGTTGCAAAGAGCTGATTCCCTTGAACGACTCCGTCCCCAGTGTTCGCGACATTTTAATGAGGGCAGGGTCGGTTGTTTCCCAATCCATTTCTTCGTAGCCGCTATGCCAGAATGGTGCATTGCTGTTGTACATTGAAACCGGAAACATCCACCACTGTGTAGTAGTCTGGCTATCTCCAAACTTGGGATAACTGCCCGGAAGCATAAAACTCCGGTTGTAAATCATTTCCGACCACATTCCACTGACCTGACGGCCAAACCCTGCCTCTACGAAATTCCCGAATATATGTTTACTGACCGGTGTCTCGGACAGACGCCGGTTGCTAATTTCCGCTTTCACGATTTTTGTTTTTGCCGGACTGTCGATTGCCGGTAAAAGAAATAGTCCAAGAATGAGGACGAAGATATATTTCATGTTATTCATGATTTTCTTTTTTTATTCTATTTCCAGCATGACTACCGATTTGGCGGGTAATGAAATATTCAGCTTGCCACCCGACAGTTTCGCGCCTTTAAAATCCGTAACCGTTACGGCGTCCGGTTTCTCGAATGTGTTATAGTCATTGATTTTTGCAGAGGTCAGCACTTTCCCCGACACCTTTTTAACTGTTGTGCCGCGCAGTTCGGTTTCGATGTTTTGCACCTTGTTCGGATCGATATTCACTAAGGTGATATGGATTTTCCCCGAAGCATCTCTCGACGCCGAGGCGCTGACGGCGTCCATTTCCCTGCCGTTCAATTCATACTTGTTGCTGTTGAATGACAGTGGCAGCAGCGTGGCATCTTGGTGCACCTTGTACAAGTAGTACACCCAATAGGTAGGGGTGAGCAACATTTTTTCCTTGTCGGTGAGGATAACAGCTTGCAGGACGTTGACGGTTTGCGCGATGTTTGCCATTTTCACGCGGTCGCAGTGCGCGTTGAAGAGGTTCAGGTTGATAGCGGCTAAAATAGCGTCACGCAAAGAATTTTGCTGGTAGAGAAAAGCGGGATTCGTGCCGGGTTCCGCAGCCGTCCAGATACCCCATTCGTCAACCATCAGCCCGATGCCTTTTTGCGGGTCGTACTTGTCCATGATGGCAGCGTGTTTGGTGAGCAACTCTTCCATGAGGAGCGTTCTCTCAATGGTGCTGAAATATTCCGCTTCGTCGAATTGTGTGGCCGATCCCATGTTGTCCCAGCCTCTCGGAACGGTGTAATAATGTAACGAGATGCCTTGCATCCGGCCGCCCACATTTTTCATCACGGTTTCCGTCCAGTTGTAGTCTTCTGTATTAGCGCCGCAGGCGATTCTGTAAAGCCAGTTGTCGCCATAGTTGCGGCAATACGTGGCATAGCGGCGATACTGATCGGCATAGAAATCGGCTGTCATGTTGCCCCCGCAGCCCCAGCTCTCGTTGCCCACGCCCCAGAATCTCACTTTCCATGCTTTGTCGCGACCGTTTTGACGACGCAGGTTTGCCATCGGACTTTCGCCGTCAAAAGTGATATACTCCACCCATTTCGACATTTCTTCAACGCTTCCGCTGCCGAGATTGCCCGAGATGTAGGGCTCGCAGCCTAATTGTTCGCAAAGGTCGAGAAATTCATGCGTGCCGAAGCTATTGTCTTCCGTCACGCCGCCCCAGTGGGTATTTACCATTTTGGGGCGCTGATCGCGCGGGCCGATGCCGTCCATCCAGTGGTACTCGTCGGCAAAGCAGCCGCCCGGCCAGCGGAGGGTGGGGATTTGAATATCTTTCAGCGCTTTCACCACGTCGTTGCGGATGCCGCGCGTGTTGGGAATCGGCGAGTCCTCGCCCACCCAGTAGCCGCCGTAAATGCAACGTCCCAAGTGCTCGGAAAAATGCCCATAGATGTGTTTACTGATGGTTTCTTTCCCCTGGTCGGCATGAACGACCAATTTGTTCTGCGCCGATAACGGAAAATTCAATCCGAACAATACAATAGCGTTTAATAAAATTATTCTTTTCATTGTTAAACTATTTTTAAGTAAGTAAAAATTCTAAAAATGCCATCAGTGTTGTGTTCTATCCATTTGAAGAAATACGTGTTAAAACCACACTTAATAAATGTAAAGATAAAACTTTATTTTATTATTAAAAAATTGTAAAATAAAAATCTTCGCCGATAGGTTAGAAAAAAAATAGATAATGAGTTAGTAATGAATATAAAAGTGTTTTTCGCACACTTAAAAAATTAATATTAAATTAATATTGGAAATTTAAAATGCAAGATATGATGCTTAATATTTTAATGTTTTTCCTATATTTGAAGTCAATTTAAAATCGAGAAAACATAAATTTACTTTTTTATTAAAATGACTCTATTATACTCCAAGGAAGACCGTTTGCTTGTGGCGGTTGATTGTATTGTTCTCGGCTTCCAGGATAAAGAAATCAACGTACTCATCGTAAAGCGTAAGCTTAACCCGCTGAAAGGCGGGCGGTCGCTGATGGGCGGCTTTGTGCGAAAGAATGAAAGCCTCAACGAAGCTGTGGCGCGCGTGGGGGCGGGATATACCGGCGTGGAGAACGTCTATATGGAACAGGTGGGCGCCTACGGCGAAGTAAACCGCGACCCCGGCGGGCGCGTGATATCCGTCGTTTATTATGCTCTGATTGATATGCACCGGTTTGATGAGCAACTCAAAGACCGGCACAATACCGAGTGGGTCAATATAAAGAATGTGGGTGCGCTGATTTTAGACCACCGGCGGTTTTTAGACGATGCGTTACACCACCTGCGCCTGCAGAGCGCTACACATCCCGTAGGATTTAATCTCCTGCCCGAACGATTTACCCTCCCGCAATTGCAGTCGCTCTACGAGGCAATCTACGCACGCGACTTGGACAAACGCAATTTCCGGAAAAAGATTTTGGAGATGGGCGTGCTTGAAAAACTGGACGAAAAAGACAAAAGTTCGTCGAAGCGTGGCGCGTTCTACTACAGGTTCAACAAAGAAAAGTATGACTACATGGTCAAAAACGGGGTGGACGTGTCGTTTATCTAAATAAAAAATTGTATTTTTGTAAAATGATTGTCTCCAAATTTGTAAAACAAAAGCCTCTAAATTTGTAAAGCGGGAATGCATCAATGTGATTTCCGTGGGCTCTTTGGGCAGGTAGCTACCCAAAAAACAAATACGCCAACAAAATGGCGGCAATCACGCCGGCGAGATCGGCCAGGAGGCCGGCGCCAATGGCGTAGCGCGTGCGTTTGACGCCCACCGCCCCGAAATACAGCGCCACAATGTAAAACGTGGTGTCGGCAGCGCCCTGAAAGAGGCATGACAGGCGGCCTACAAAGCTGTCGGGGCCGTAGGTTGTCATGGCTTCCACCATCATAGCTCGCGCGCCGCTGCCGCTCAGCGGCTTCATGAACGCCGTGGGCAGCGCACCTGTGAAATCGGTGTTTAAGCCCACCGCCTGAACGCCATACGCCAAGCCGTTGATGAGGTAATCCATAGCGCCGGAAGCGCGGAATATGCCAATCCCCACCAACATGGCTACCAAGTAGGGGATGATTTTTATCATAACCTGAAATC
>JAITQN010000020.1 GCA_031288865.1 Prevotellaceae bacterium | reverse complement strand
TCCGCGAAGAGAATAGACAGGTCTTCTTCACCGTCGTTCTGCGAGTAGCCCGCAAAGCAAATAAGCAGGCTGCCTGTAATGATAAACAATTTCCGCCACATACGTTTATAAAGGTTTATTAAATTTATTGTCCAAAAAACGCCCAGTGAATATAAGGAACTACTTGGTTATCCTTTGCCAAAAGTTCCGATTTGCCAAGTTTTTCACCCTTTTCTATAGGCGCCTTATATATTGCGTCAAAAACGCGATAGTATACCGTTTCATCCTGTACCAGTAAAATTTCGCTATCGCCCTGCCTTGTGTTCCATTCTATATACTTTTTGGTGTCGGTATTGAAAAGATAGAGAATGCCGGGACGATAAACGCCTAATTCCTCAAAAGGACACTCCATATAAACACTGTCTCGTGCAGCTTTGCCGGGGCTTAATTTGTCATGAAAATAGTTTTCATCATAATCTCTTCCATCTTGTACACTTCCTGCCAGCCAGTGCCCATACGCCATTATGGTTGGACTATTTCCTTTCAGTTCAATATCGCTCCAGCTATCTTTTTGCTTATTATACAGTGCTGCATGAAAGCGTCCGTAATCTTCTTTTTTAGCAGGATTTTGACTCTTTACCAGCAATAATGTTTGAATATTATCATTAACTAAAATTACCGAATATGAATCTTTACTTACCCAATACTGTTGCGGCAACTCCACCGAAAATGGAGGACGCTTTTCTATGTCTTCCACAATAGGTAAATACATGTAACTGTCGTTAGGTTCTAGTACTACGCGCTGACATGCTACTCCCGTAAGGTATAAATCTTTAAAATCAGAAGCTGTTAGATTAAAGTGTTTAGTTATAGGGAAATCCATGCCTCTATACACAGTATAATTTTCATCAGAGTCTTCATCTTTAACACATGCATAAGCCCAGTAATCATTAATAATATTCATAGATAAAAACGGAGATACACTATAACCTTTAGGGCACTGCGTATCCATCTTCACAATAGTGTCTATATTACCTGTGTTCAACATGTATGTGCTAAAATTATAAAGTTTAAAGCAAAATGTTTTAAACTTCGGATAGTATATTACCTGCTCAATAGGTCTAGTTTTATGGTTAAGTATACGTGTATAGTCCTTGTAAAGTTGCAGTACGGTATCTTGCCCCGGGGTATAAGTTATAATTTGTGTTGGCGGCGAGTCATAAAACTCATATTCAAGTCCGGCAAAAGCTCTGATAAAATAGAGCTGCTGTGCGCTAAGTGATACGCTAAGTAAAGTACAAATAATTAATGCTGTTTTTTTCATGATTGTATAATTTTTTGTGAAAAGATTTTAGTTAGATCTGCTACAAACATCACGTACATAATTTTTATTCAAACTATTAGTTCTATTTATTTCTCTACACGGTTTTGATTTTGCGTCTTTTTTATTTACTTGATAATAGGGAGGACCTCCATTAAACAGCTTTATCCACCGCGCATCGTATATGTTTCGCTGATTTCCGGATGGATTCACTGCAAATGTTTCATTGCCCTCGGTGATAGTTAATGCCGTAGAACCCGCATTTTCGCCTTTAATAATAGTTAAATTGTCGCTAACAGGGTCTTTTGCATTCCATTTATTCCAATTATCAATCACCTTTTTATGATCTTTCTTGGCCTCTTCTACATATTCTTCTTTCTCCCTAATCACTTCCACTCCACCGTCGATATTTGCTTTCCAGCTCCAAAGATGCTGCGATGTGGCGTGTTTTATTGGGTTACCCCAATTGTCCAACTGTTTTAACCCAAAGCCGCGAGGTTTGCCATATAGCGGTTCACCACTGGCATTGTCAGTGCCGGTTAGCCCCTTTTTCTTATAATTTGTCCCTGCTTTAAACTGCTGCAAAGAAGATTCCTGACGTGTCATTTTTATAATAAACCAGTATTGAGGATGGTAGCTTTGCTGTGTTAAATAGTTCTGTATCTGATTTAGTGTGGGATTTTTACCGCGAATATAGAACCTGACTGTATCAATTTTAGTGTCATCTCGACAAAGTAAGAGCGCAGTACCTCCCCGTATATCACTGCCAAAATCAATATCCCATTCCTCATTTATTTTTACCGATTGCCAATCGTTCGACGATGGATAAACGGATACGTCATTTCTCAGATTTTTAATGGCCGCTCCGTTATTATCTTCTCCATCTCTCTGATATGAGATTTCCAAGCGCAGCTCTACTTTCTTTGTAGAGTGACTATTTCCTGCAATCTTAACCCTTATATCCGGCATTGCGGCCTCTGCCGTAATCAGCAAAATGGAATCTCTACCGGAACGTTTATTCCCATCAAATAGTTGAACCTCGAAATCACCATCCTCATCCTCCTCCTGCTGTTCCTCCTCTTCCGCAGGCTGCGTGCCGCTGCCTGTCTGTGCAGGCGGGATGTCTCCCACGCCCGGCCCCGTATCATTAGACGTGTCCTCCTGTGTTTCTTCGACCTTTTCCTCCTCCTCTTCTTCGGCGGTGTCCGGTGCCGGCTCGTCAATCACCTGAGGCGGCGTTTCCGCCCGGGTGCTGTCGGGAATTTCCGCGACCGCTACAACCGGGTCCTTCGTATTTGTATCTTCAGCGCCCGTATAAATATCTGCTGCAGGCGCAGCAATGGCTGAGGTGTCTTCCACATTCGCACCGGCGGTTTTTCCCGTCACCATATCCGCAAGGCTGTCCAGATAATTTTTTGCCGCACCCACGTCAATCAGTAATGTCGAGTCGGACACACTTTCGTAGTCCATGTTCACCACCACATTGTCGGTGTTCACCGATAAATCCCAATACGCACACAGGATTTTCACTTTCCAGATTTCCGCCCAATACCAGAACTGCCCTTTATACACACCGTCTGATTGCGCCTCCGCCGTCTTTATTATAAAGCGCGTGCTTCCCGCCGCGTTGCTGATGGTGTCGCCGGGGTGCAGGTCTGTACGCAACGTGAGGTTCGTGACAGACGCCTTCGGCGGCGAATCGCCGCAATGGCAATCGGGACACGAGGTGCTGTCGATTTTCAACTCCGGAACCGACAGGGTATACCAGGCGGAATAGGCGCTCACATGCTGCGGGTCGCCGTTACAGACTGCCTGCACCCGCAACCGGTAGGTCGTCCCGAAGTCGAGATCGGAATACGCCACCTGGCTGTCGAACGTTTGGCTTTGCCGGGAATAGCCGGTTGCCGGATTGCGCAGTTCCACGTTGAACGACGTATGGTTAACCCCTGCCTCCCACCGGAGCGTTCCGCGCGTTGATTGTTGTTCTACCACAAATCCCGTTGCCGTGTCGCAGTGCGCCTGGTAGGTAAAGGTGCGGACTTCGCTGTGCCCGTCCTGCTCGAACGGCACTTGCCCCATAGGATCCGCTGCGGTCACCCGCCACGCATAGCGCAAGCCCTGCTCCAAAAACAATTCCGCAGGCTGCACCACCAGCGTGGTATGCGGCTGCTGCACGGTATGGAACGCCGGCATGGACGCCGCAATCACATTGGGGTCGATACCCGGAATGCGCAATTCCCACAGTTCAAAGGTGTAGTGCACCCCCGCCGCAGGCACTCCAACGTTGCTCGGCAGCCACGAAAACGTCAGCGGCATGCCCAATATCTGTCCCACTTCCGCGCCGTGATCGGGTATTTTAAGCACAGGCGGCTTGCCCAGCGCTATCCAGGCGGTAGCCATTCCGTGGTTTGACACCACGCGATTAGTGCCGTAGTGCAGCACGTCTACCGTAAATCTATAAAAGCCCTCCGGCAGTTGCCTCGTGCGCAGGTATTGCTCCTTGCTGTAGCCCGTAAATATAAGGTTGTCGACATTAAAATAATCCGCCAAATCGGTGCCAAACAGCAGCGTGGTTTGTCCGCCGTTAAGAAATAGCGGCATCGTGGTGAGGTTGGGCGCCGTTTCGACCGCCACGCCCGCACTGCCTTCTATTCTTATGCGCAACCTCACCGGGAGGTTACTGATACTTGCGTCGCTCACCATGATGGAGACGGTCAACTGTTGTGAGCCCGTCATGCTGTAGTCCGACAGCCTCAGGGAGTATGGCGGCGCCAGCGCGGGCGTCACATAAATAGGATACGTTTGTGCGAACCCGCTACACAGCCCGCCTGCCATGACAAGCCACAGTGTGAGGTACAGTGCCCGGTTGCCCGGCCGGACGCCCTGCAACCATTCGTTTGAGTGATGATGAACAATTTCCATAGGTAAAGATTTTAATAGATACTCTTCCCCTTTATATTTTATAATATGTCAATAAGAAAAAACGCGCGGTGGTATTGCCTGCAAATGTACAACTCTTTTTCTGATTTCCAAAAATTTTTGTAAAAAAAATGCAAAAAGAATTATAAATAAATATAGTATTCGCATTATCAGCAAATTATTTTTTATTATCGTGTTGTTCCCCTATTCTTAATTTTTGTTAAAATATTTGGTAATTCGGAAATTCTTAATACCTTTGCGTTCGATTTGTCTAATCCAGACAATTCGACATTTCTATTTCCAAGATAAACAATCATAGTTCGGTTTCTTTATACCTTATATAATAGGTAGGGTTGGTATTGATATTCTTTACTTACAGATCGCCGTTTTTTTTATTCTTACCCTTTGCAATTTTTTCCTTCTGAAACCCGCGCCCTGCCTCACTTCGGTATGACTGAGTTAGTCAAATTGATACATATTGCGACGGGTCAATCGATATACTCGTTTGTTCTCCCGGAACGTCGCGGAAACCGAACACTGCAGTGTTTGTTCTCCCGGAGCGTCGCGGAAACCGAACACTGCAGTGTTTGTTCTCCCGGAGCGTCGCGGAAACCGAACACTGCAGTGTTTGTTCTCCCACGTTGATGAGGCAAAACCTCATTCATAACCTAATCAATAACAGACCAACCTCAGTAGCAAAAGGGTTTATCCCACACAACCGACCGCATTACCTCATTTATCTCTCCGATTTGTGACCTTGAACGCTAATCTACCGACAACGAGGTTCTGAAGCCTATGCGCTTGCGGGGCTTTTCTTCTATCTGTTTCTGTGCTGCAAGCTCCGTGAGCGCTTGGTATATTTCGCTAAACTGCATGTTGGTGGACAACATAAAATCCTCTAATTTGCGGTTAAGTTCGGCATATCCAAGGGCATACTGCCGTAACGTAACAAAAGCTCGCATAATAGCAATATTCATTTCAATGGCAATATCGCTGTTAAGCAATCCCGAAAGCATGGCTACGCCTTGTTCTGTAAAAGCATAAGGAAGATAGCGAGAGCCACCCCAACTTGAGGTCACAAATTGTGACCTCAAGATTGTAACCTCCTGTTTCGTAAGTTGAAACATGAAGTCGGGAGGGAAACGTTTTATATTACGTTTCGTTGCTTGGTTAAGCACTTTTGTTTCTACCTGATACATGGCTGCCAAATCAAAGTCGAGCATCACTTTGTAGCCGTGAATTTCATAAATCTTGCCCTGAATTTCACTTAAGTCCATAGCTTTCCGATTTTTTATTTAATAAGTGGCGGATAACGTATCATTTCTGATACAGCGCAAAGGTAGTAAATTATTATTACCTGTCAAAATTCATGGGAAAGTGCCGGAACGAAAGGCCGCCTCGGGCTGCATGGCCGCCAAAGACGCCGAAGCGTTCCTGAACGGGGAGTAATTTACATGCTATAACCATTTCACGAGGGCGAAATCCTGCCGGTGGGGGAGTTTCGGGTTTCGGGCGTAGATGCGGGCGGCCATGAAGAACATGCCGGGGTCTTCGGGGATGATGGTTGCCCGGTAGGTGGCTTCGCCGTTGGTGCAGGCGTGGAGTGCGAACTCGAATGTCCGCTTGATTTTAAATTCACCGCTTTTGAGTTGTTCGGTGAACACGAGTTCCACGCCGATGTCGTCGGGGTGCAGGGCGCCGATGAGCAGCGTGGCCGACACGTCGACGGCCTTTCCCAGGGCGAAGGCGTTGGCGGGGTTGTCGGGCTGCGTGTAGGCGATCAGTTCGATATGGTCCCATTCGCGGGTTACTTTCTTCTTCCAGTCGGCCATGGCGATGGCCTCGGCGTAGTCGTTTGCCTTCAGTCGGGCGCAGCGTTCGGCCATCTTGCGATAGAACTTCTCTTCGTAGTCGTTCATCATGCGGTTGGTCGTGAAGTTCGAGGCCACCTCGGCGATGGTGTTTTTGATGTGGCTCATCCACGCGCCGGACACGCCGTTTTCGTCGCGACGGTAGAACATCGGTGCTATTTCGTCTTCTATGATGTTGTAGATGGTTTCCACGTCGAGCTCGTCCTGAAACGCTTGGTTTTCGTAAGTTCGTTCCATCGGGAGCGCCCAGCCGGCGCCGGGCTTGTAGCCTTCCACCCACCAGCCGTCGAGCACGCTGAAGTGCATCACGCCGTTCATTACGGCTTTCTCGCCGCTGGTGCCGGAGGCCTCGAGCGGACGCGTGGGGGTGTTCAGCCAGATGTCGACGCCCTGCACCAGAAGCTTTGCCAGCTCGATGTCGTAGTCGGCCAGGAACACGATTTTGCCGAGGAACTGCGGCATCTTGGCCACTTCCACGATGCGCTTGATGAGGTCTTGCCCGGCCTTGTCGGCGGGGTGTGCCTTGCCGGCGAAGATGAACTGCACGGGATGTGCGGGGCTGTTCACGATTTCGTTTAGCCGGTCGAGGTCTTTAAACAGCAGGTGTGCCCGCTTGTAGGTGGCGAACCGCCGGGCGAAGCCGATGGTGAGCACGTCGCTGCGCAGGATTTCCTTTACCTCCACCACCTGATGCGGCGAGAAGTATGACTGCGACGAGTCGTTCATCAGGTGTGTCTTCACGGCATCGATTAAGCGCTTGCGGAGCTTGTTGCGCACCTCGAGGATGGTTGTGTCGGGCACGGCGTGAATGCCGGCGAAGCAGCTTTTGTCGTAGTGATGGGTCGGGAAGGCGCTGCCGAACACTTCGCCCTGTATGGCTTTCCACTCGGGCGCCGTCCACGTGGGATAGTGCACGCCGTTGGTGACGTAGCTCACGTGCAGTTCTTCGGGGAGGTAGCCGGGCCACAGGTCTTTCAGCACTTGCCGGCTCACCTTGCCGTGCAGCCGGCTCACGCCGTTCACTTCCTGCGACAGGTTGGCGGCGAGGTAGCTCATGGAGAACTTTTCGCCGGGGTCGTTCGCATTAATCTTTCCGAGCCCCATCAGCTGATTCCACGAGATCTTGAGCCGGTCGGGGTAGTGCGACAGGTAGGTGCGGAGCATGTTTTCCTCAAAGGCGTCGTGGCCGGCGGGCACCGGCGTGTGGGTGGTGAAGAGCGACGAGGCGCGCACCACTTCCAGGGCTTCCGAGAACGTGAGGTTGTCGTCGAGCATGAATTCGCGCAGGCGCTCCAGTCCGATAAACGCGGCGTGGCCTTCGTTGCAGTGATACACGTCTGCCCCGATGCCCAGACTGCGCAGCAGCCGGATGCCGCCCACGCCCAGGAGCAATTCCTGTTTCAGGCGATTTCCCCAGTCGCCGCCGTAGAGATGATAGGTCACGCTGCGGTCTTCGGGGAGGTTGTCTTCAAAGTCGGTGTCGAGCAGATAGAGTTCGATGCGTCCCACGTCCACGCGCCACACCCGTGCGTAGAGGTTCCGTCCGGGAAACGCGATGCTCACCGTGACCCACTTGCCCTCCTTATCGTAAACCGGCGCCACCGGCGCCTTCATGAAGTCCTGCGCGTCGTAACCGGGAACCTGATCGCCGGCGCTCGAGAGTTTCTGCGTAAAGTAGCCATAGCGGTAAAGCAGCCCCACGCCGGTGATGCGGGTGCTTTTGTCGCTGGCTTCCTTCAGGTAGTCGCCGGCCAGAATGCCCAGCCCGCCCGAATATATTTTCAGGGAGGTGTGCAGTCCGTATTCCATGCTGAAGTAAGCGATGCGGGGGCCGGTCATTTTTTCCTTTCCGGCCATGTAGCGGGCGAAGCGTTCGTGCACGGCCTTGAAACGACTCACGAAGCCGGCGTCTTTTTCTAATTCCTGATAGCGCTTAAACGATATTTGGTCGAGCAGGGCAATGGGGTTGTGTCCGCATTTTTCCCAGAGGCCGGCGTCGATAGCGCGGAACAGGTCGACGGCGTCTTCGTTCCAGCACCACCAGAGGTTCTTCGAGAGTTCTTCCAGCGCCGACAGGCTTTCGGGAATTTGTTTGTGGATCATCACGCGGCTCCACGACGGACGGTTGGCCGGAATGTCATACGATACGCGTTCTTCCGCCGGTGCAGGCCGGTTGGGGATACGCGCCATTACCTTTTCCAGCGCCAGTGTCGCGGCCTTCCTGTAGTATTTAATCTGGTTGTCCCACAGTGCCACGGTCGACACGTCTCTGGCGTTTGCCTTCAGTGCGGCGCAGTCCGTTCCGTGAAGCTGTGCCGCCGCCTTGATCTTCTGCGCCACGCCGTCGACCACCGAACCGTGGTTGGCGTCGTTTCTCAGGATAATGTCGATGCTTCTGTTCTTTCCCCTGTAGTGCGTGTTGACCCACTCGCCGAATCCCGCCAGCGACGTGGTGACGGTGGGCACGCTAAAGGCGAGGCTCTCGAGCGGCGTGTAGCCCCATGGTTCGTAATACGAGGGGAACACCGTGAGGTCGAGTCCCACGAGCAGGTCGTAGTAGGGCACGTTGAATATGCCGTCGGTGCCGTTGAGGTAGGCCGGCACGAAAAACACCTTCACCTTGTCGTGCGGCGCGTTATTCAGCTGGTGATAGCGGCAGCGGCTCGATATGGTATCGTTTTCCCCGTTGTTCAGGTAATGGGTGAGGTGGCGGTTGTCGATGTCGCATCGCTGGGCGGGGCGTTGCAGGTTGTGCAGCAGTTCCCGGTTCGGGCCGTGGTGGTCGGCGGGAACCATGATAAAGGCCAGCACCTCTTTTTGCAGCAGGTCGTTTTTGTTGAGCTGTGCCAGCGCGTCGATGAAGATGTCGATGCCTTTATTCCGGTATTCGTAGCGTCCGCTGATGCCCACCAGCAGGGCGTCGTTTGCCACAGGCCGGTTGAGCAGGGCTTCGGCCACGCCGCGCAGCTTTTCGCGACCGGCCTGTTGTTTCTCCGGCAGTTCGCCGACCGGCGGGACGAAGCTATTCTCAAATCCGTTGGGTGTAACGATGTCCACCTCTTTCGAGAGGAAGTGCTTGCATTCGCGGGCGGTGATGTCGCTCACCGTGGTGAAGCAGTCTGCGGCTTGGGCGGCCGCCCTTTCCAGCGAAAACCGCGACACCACATTGAAGCGGCGCGCCATGTCGTCGGGGTTATAGTGTTCCATGTCGTCATACAGGGGCAGGTTGTTTCCGGCGATGCAGCGGCCGAGCACTGTGGCGTGGGTGGTGAAGATACACCCGATTTGCGGCATTTGCATTTTCAGGTAGAGCAGTCCCGTGCCGGTCATCCACTCGTGGAACTGCGCCACCACCCGGTGACGCGCACCGACGTTGAAGTTGGTAAAGCTCTCGATGACCTTCCCGGCCGCATAGCCGAAGAGCGCCGACTCGATATAGTCCCACTGTCCGCTGATGGAGTCGAGGTGGTACACTTCCCAGAACTTGGCAAACACCTCGTCTTTATTTGGCATGAAGGTGGTGAAGTCGACCAGCACGGCCACCGGGTGTCCGGCCACGTTCCAGCGTCCCACCCGGATGCGCAGCCCTTCCTGCGCCGCCTTGGCCCGCCACGACCGGAGCAGGCGGGGGTCTTCCTCAAAATCGGGGTTTCGCTCGGTGTCGCGCCACACGTCGGGGCCAATCAGGATATGGTTATTCTTTAACTCTTTCTCCATGTTGAGCGCTTTAGTGGCCAGCACGGTGTGGATACCTCCCACTTTGTTACATACTTCCCAGCTTGTTTCAAATAAAAAATCGGGCTGCACTTTCTCTTTCATATCTCTTCTTTTTTTTTTGAACTGCGAAGGTACAAAAAAGTTAAGAGTTAAGCGTTAAGAATTGAGAATTATTTCCTTTTTCCCGAGTCCTCGTTGACGGTTTCACGTGTCGGAGAGGCGCAATTAACACTTCAGCCGGGATTAATAACATAATTTAACACTTTTATATTTGGCGTTTCAAAAATTGTATCTATATTTGCGCCGTAAAGTAAGTAAATGTTCTTTATTATACTTGTTGGCGCTCGCTTTTAGTACTCTTCTTTAAGAAAACCTGCGAACTTTCTAAATGATATGCTGGAGGAATAGAGTTAGCGCCCACACGTTACTTTTTAATCAATCCAATATTATATTATTAGAAAGACAGGTGTGGGCCTAAATTTATTTAACATATCTGGTTCCGCAGGACCATCTTAGGAAAATAAATTATCTACAGGCTCGCGCTACTTTTAGTTAAGAGTTAAGAACTAAGAGTTATGAGTTGTAGTTGCTTTTTCTTAATTACCTAATCACTTAGTCTCCTAATCACCTTTTGTATGCGTTGCAATGTTTTTGC
>JAITQN010000013.1 GCA_031288865.1 Prevotellaceae bacterium | reverse complement strand
CGCCCGGTGCGCCTTCTACGGTATCGTTTACCGTGAGCTGGAACAAAGACAAAATCGATAGCGCATGGGTGTTCGTGGATTACAACGACAGCGGCACGATGACCCGCCTGCCGCTGTCGGGCGCTACCGCTTCGGCAGGCAGCAAGGCCTACATGCTTGATGGCAACGACCGGGGCGCATGGGTGGTGGCCGACGTTTCCGGCGCTTTTTCGGCCACCGTCCAACTGGTTGCCACTTGTACTGACGCATGGCCGTGCGTCCCTACAGGTGCGTGCGTATATGCCATCGACTATCCGCCGAGGGGGGAAGCAGTGGCCTATAATCTACTAAAGCTTTCCGGCACGCCGCCTTTTTATGTTATGTATGCCGGTTCCACGACCTATGTGGAAATAGATGGGCCAACCGCCGCCGGCTTCACCCCAGCCGGCCCGATAGCGCACTTCACCGACCGTTCCGGCGCTCCGGGGGTGCTGGATTGCCAACAAGAATATATCGTAAGCAATGGAAATTGTAGCGGCTGCCGCTCAGCCTACGCTGACCTCTACACGTGCGGTGTGGTGAGTTCTTCCAACCACGCTGTGGTCAACGATCCAAACTGCACTGCGGCATGCTGCCATACTGTGAGCAAAGAATCATGGACTAAACTCGGCTACTGCATAGATGTAGCCACAAAATACCAGGAGTGCGGTATAAAACCTTCCGATAACAAGACCTGCTGCGGAACAACTTGCTACTACTATTGCTATTATACAAATGATACAGTGTGTAATTAATAATATGTATATATAGAAATAGGTTATTAGTTGTCTGTTATTCTAACCGCCCGTTCTAAATCAGCACGGTAAGATTGCGGTGTGGTCAAAATCAACGGGGGCTGCGGGACACCGAACAATGCGTAATGTAACGCCTAAAGGTTGGGGCGAGGTTAAACCTCGCCCGGAATATGGGCGACGAGGTGCAACCTCGTCGCAACAGGCGAACTGCATTTGATTTCACAACTTTTTATCCACCTTTATCCACCTTTATCCACCCTTTATCGTGTTGGCGGGTGCAACCCGACAACACTTTTATCTATCCTCCCCCGCCCTTCGGCCACCCCCTCCACGAGGGGGATATGTCCTCCCCCGCCCTTCGGCCACCCCCTCCACGAGGGGGATATGTCCTCCCCCGCCCTTCGGGCACCCCCTCCACGAGGGGGACAACCGCCCTCCGGGCGAACTGCATTTATCCGCCGCAGGGGTTGGCGGCGGCGTGGTGCAGCGGGAGCAGGCGCTCCAGCAGGCGCTCCATCGCGGCGAGGGGGAGCATGTTGGCGCCGTCGGAGCGCGCCTCGGCAGGGCGGGGGTGGGTTTCGAGGAACAGGCCGTCGACGCCCACGGCGATGCCGGCGCGCGCCAGCGTCTCAATCATGTCGGGGCGGCCGCCCGCGACGCCGCTCTGCTGGTTGGGCTGCTGCAGCGAATGGGTGACGTCGAGCACCACCGGCACGCCGGTCTGTTTCATCTCCGCAATGCCGCGGAAGTCGACCACGAGGTCGTGGTAGCCGAACTGCGTGCCGCGCTCGGTGAGCATCACATGGGGATTGTGCTGCCGCACCTTGTCGACGGCAAAACGCATGGACTCCGGCGCGAGAAACTGTCCTTTTTTAATGTTCACCACCTTGCCGGTCTGCGCCGCAGCCGTGAGCAGGTCGGTTTGGCGACAGAGAAAGGCCGGTATTTGCAGCACGTCGATGTCGTAGGTAGCCGCCAATTGCGCTTCGGCGGGGGAGTGAATGTCGGTCACCACCGGCACGTTGAAGGCGCGGCGCACTTTCCGGAGTATTTCCAGTGCGGCCTCGTCGCCGATGCCGGAGAACGAGTCGCCCCGCGAGCGGTTGGCCTTGCGATACGACGCCTTGAAGATGTAAGGAATCTTGAGCTTGCCCGACAGTTGTGCGAGGTGTGCGGCAATGTCCATGCACAGCGCTTCGCTTTCTACCACGCAGGGGCCTGCCATCAGGAAAAAGTTCCCGGCGCAGCGGTGTTGTAAGTTCGGTAAATGAGGAACCATGAGCGTTATGAGTTATGAGTTAAGAGTTATGAGTGCTGTCATTGTTCATTGTTAATTGTTCATTGTTAATTACAGGAGTGGGGATAGGAGGCGGGCGAGGCCTTCGAAGAGTTTCCGCACAAAGTTGCGCTTCTCCCAGCGGTGCCGGCGCATAAAGCGGCTGCTCTTCATGTCTGTTCTGAATTGGTCTTCGAGCTGCGAGGCGATGTCTTCGTCGTAGAACAGGGCGGTGATTTCGAAATTATGTTCAAAGCTGCGGGTGTCCATGTTGGCCGAGCCGATGGCGGCGAAAGAGCCGTCGATAGTAATAATCTTCGAGTGGTTGAACCCCTTTTGGTAGAGATACACCTTTACGCCGGCGTCCATGAGTTCCGAGAGATACGACAGGGTGCTCCAGTAGGTGAGTTTGGAGTCGGGCTTGCCGGGGAGTATGAGGCGCACGTCCACGCCGCTGAGCGAGGCCACCTTGATGGCGGTGAGGATGCTGTCGTTCGGGGTGAATTAGGGCGTGATGATGTAGTTGTGCTCCTTGGCCTGCGTGATGGCCGAGAAGTAGGCCTGCATGATGCTTGCCCAGTCGCTGTCGGGGCCGGAGGGCACGATTTGCACGTAGTGCTTGTCGCGGATATCGAGCTTGGGGTAGTAGTTTTCGCGCTGCCCCACCTGTTTCTTGCTCACGAAGAACCAGTCGAGCAGGAAGGCGGCTTGCAGGGAGTGTACGGCCTCGCCCTCGATGCGGAGGTGGGTGTCGCGCCATGTGTCGAACTCGCCGCCGTTCACGTAGCGGTCGGCGATGTTGATGCCGCCCAGGAAGCCTGTGCGGCCGTCGACCACTAATATCTTCCGGTGATTCCGGTAGTTCACGGTGCGGCTGAGCCACGGGAACCGTACTTTGGCGAAGGGGTAGATCTTCACGCCGGCCTTCTTCAGGTCGGCCACATACTGTTTCGGCAGCTTCCAGCTTCCGACGTCGTCATAGATCACGCGCACCTCCACGCCTTCCTGCACCTTTCGTATGAGCAGGTCTTTGATTTCGGTGCCGATGTGGTCGGCCTCGATGATGTAGGACTCCAGGTGGATGCTGAAGTGCGCCCCGGCGATGCTCTTCTTCATGGCGGCGAACGTGTCGGCGCCGTTGCTGTACACCTCCACCCGGTTCTTGAAGGTGAGCAGCGCCCGGCTGTTGTTCAGCTGGAGCAGGATGGTGTTCTTGAACTTCTCTATCTTCTTTGCGTTTTTCCACTCGGAGTAGTATATCTGCAGGATTTGCTGTTTACCCAGGCTGTCCATGATGGCCACGTCGCGCATGCCTTTGCGGCTATACATTTTCCGCTTGCGGTGGTTTTGTCCGAGGAACAGGTAGAGGATGATGCCGATGTAGGGGAGGGTGAGCAGCACCACGATCCACGACAGCGATTTTACGGGGTCGAGCCGGCTGAGCACCATCAGGACGATAATATAGGCGGCCAGCGCCAGATAGAACCCCATCAGGAGAAGGGCGAAGTGGGCGAGTATCCAGTGCCATATATTACAAAGCAGGTCCATCTTGCGGGGGGTTACAGGGCAAAGTTCATTTCGTGGAGCAGGTAATCCGCGCCGGCTACTTTGTCGATCACGAACAGCACATAACGGATGTCTACCGCGATATTGCGGCAGATGGCGGGGTCGTATTCCACGTCGCTCATGGTGCTTTCCCAGGTGCGGTCGAAGTTCAGGCCTATCAGTTCGCCGTTGCCGTTCAGCACGGGGCTGCCGGAGTTGCCGCCCGTGGTGTGGTTGGTGGCGATGAAGGCCACGGGCACGGTGCCGTGCCCGGCCCACCGGCCGTAGTCGCGGGCGGCCACGATGTCGCGCAGGCGCTGCGGGATGTTGTAGTCGTATATATCGGGGTTGTCCTTTTCCATGATGCCCTCGATGGTCGACTGGGGCAGGTAGTACACGGCGTTCACGGGCGTGTAGCCGGCCACCTTGCCGTAGGCTATCCGCAGGGTGGCGTTGGCGTCGGGGTAGAAGTCGCGGTGGGGCTGGAAGGCCATGAGGCCGCGCAGGTAGTCGCGATACAGTGCGTCGATGCGGGCCTGTAGCGCGCGATAGGGTTCCTCTACGGCTTCCTTGTAGAAGTTATCGCACTGCCGGTAGAGCGCGAATAGCGGGTCGTGGAGCAGGGTGCGGGTTCTCTCGCTTTTGGTTTGCCGCAACAGCTGCTCCACGGCTTCCCGGGAGGTGAACAGCGTGCGGGCATACAGCGTATCGCACAGGGCGGCGACGCTGCCGCTGTGCCGGTGTGCGTCGTTCAGCGCCGGAGGGATAAAGGCGGCGGGGACGTGCCGCAGGTATTCGGTCAGCAGCGCCTCGCACGTTTGCCGGTCGATAGCGGGCGCGTAGTCTTTAAAGAAGTCGGCGGTGTGTGTCCGCAGGCGGCGTATCAGCGTGGTGTCGGGCGTGTCGCTTTTCCCGGCGAGCGGCGCGAAGGCCGCCGCATACCGTATTATTTCGATGGCGTTGAAGGCCTCCGTCTGGTAATCGCGCACGGCGGCATACACTTTCCAGTTGCTATAGTATTCGGCAAAGCGCGGCAGCAGGGTGTCGTATTCCGGCTTGCCGGCTGCCCAGGCGGCAAATTGCGTTTCCAGCGCCTGTTTCTTCTCCACGGTTTTCAGACGCGTCAGCCCTTTCAGTTCGCCTTGCCACTTCTTCCAGGCGTTTGCCACGGCGGCCTGTTTCGCGGTGTACTTGATGCGCGTGGCGACGTCGTTCTCCATTCCGGCCTTCATGATGCGCAGCCGGATGTCGCGCAAGCGGATTTTCGCGGGATTGCCGGATTCCACAATATAGCGCACGGCTTCGGAATAGAGGTATTCGGAGGTACGTCCCGGCACACCATATATAAAGGTGAAGTCGTTTTCGCGGAATCCCTTCAGGGATATGCGGAGCGACGTTTTCGGGCGGTAGGCGACGTTGCCGGGTGCGTATTCGGCGGGCTGGTTGTCCTTGCCGGCGTAGATGCGGAACAGCGAGAAGTCGCCCGTGTGGCGGGGCCATATCCAGTTGTCGGTGTCGCCGCCGAACTTCCCGATGGCCGAGGGCGGCGCGCCCACCAGCCGCACGTCGTCGAAAACCCGGTACACGAACAGGTAAAACCGGTTGCCGTAGTATAGGCTCTCTATCGAGGCCTGCGTGCCCGGTTCTTTCGTTTCGGCTTTCAGGATGGCCGCCTTGTTCTTGTTTATTCTGACGGTTCGTTCCGTGCCGGTCATGCGGGCGGTGACGCCTTTGAGCGCCTGTGCGGTGACGTCGGTCATGTGCATCAGGAATCTTACGCGGAGCCCTTTGCAGGGCAGCTCTTCGCCGGGGTTCGCAGCCCAGAAGCCGTTTTTCAGGTAGTCGTGCGTTTCGGTGCTGTGCGCCTGTATGTAGTCGAGGCCGCAGTGGTGGTTGGTGAGCAACAGTCCCTTGTCGGAGATGAGCTCGGCCGTGCATCCGCCGTCGAACTGCACGATGGCGTCCTTGAGGCACGCGCGGTTGATGCTGTAGATGTCGTCGGCCGACAGTTTCAGCCCCTTGGCCTGCATGTCGGCCATGCGCGCCCCGATGAGCGAGGGCAGCCACATGCCTTCGTCGGCCTTCGCCGGCGCGGCGCACAGGAGGAGCAGCAGGTTCCATATTATTCGTTGCTTCATACCGATGTTTTTTGCAAAGATACGCAAAATCCTCAATTGACAATGGGGGCGCCCGGAGGGCGGGGGAGGGCAGGATAAAGATAGATAAAAGTGTTGTCGGGTTGCACCCGCCAACACGATAAAGGGTGGATAAAAATGGATGGAGCCCCCCATAAACACACCTTTTTTCCTCACCCCCAGCCCCTCTCCTGAAGGAGAGGGGTCTCGGAACGTCGCGGACGCCAATCTCCGCGGCGTTTTGCTTCCCGAAGCACCGCGGGACACGAATCTCCGCGGCGTTTTGCTTCCCGAAGCGCCGAGGACACGAATCTCCGCGGCGTTTTGCTTCCCGCAGCTTGCGGGATAGATAATACCCCCGCTGTGTTCGGGCGAGGTTCAACCTCGCCCGGAATATGGGGGACGAGGTTCAACCTCGTCCCAACAGTGGCCGTGCCGTGAGGCACGGAATGTCGGTAGAACAAAACGCAGCCCCCCGCAACCCGCAGAGGAGGAAGGGAGAGGCTTTGGAATGGAATAAATTGCTTATATTTGCGGGAAAAATCATACCTTTGTGTAAAAATGGAGCCGTTATGAATAATTTAGACTCATATATTACCGTTAATTCGGACATTCGCTTTGGAAAGCCTTGCATCAGGAACACGCGCATCACGGTGAGCGATATTTTGGGATGGCTGGCGGAAGGAATGAGCATACAGGAAATTCTCGAAGATTACCCCTTGTTACAGGAAGTCCACATTCGTGCGGCACTGGCTTTCGCAGCAAAAAGAGAGTCCTTCTCAAGAGTATTAGCCACTGCGGTATGAAACTGCTATTGGACGCAAATCTCTCGTGGCGATTGACCACAGCATTGGCGGCTTCATTCGGCAACTGTGCGCATGTAGACCATATCGGCATAAGAGTTCCCGCCAAAGATATTGAGATTTGGAATTTCGCTCGAAAAAACAATTACATTATCGTTACCCAAGACAGTGACTTTTGTAATTTATTAGCCATTCATGGGTTTCCACCCAAAGTTGTATTATTCAAAAAAGGGAACACGGACAAAAAAACGGTTCTCTCTTTATTGCTCACCTATCAACAATTTATTGATGACTTGGATAAAAATGATTACGGCTTGCTGGAAATCCTGTAGCGTTTTTATATGCATAACCGCGCCTCATTCACCACCTCATCCACAACAAAACAGACATTCCCCCTTTTATCCACCTTTATCCACCTTTATCGTGTTGGCGTGGCCACACGCCAACACTTTTATCAACCTTTATCCTATCCTCCGCCGCCCTCCGGGCACCCCCTCTGGAGGGGGACAGGGCGGCCTGCGGGCGGAATGCTTCACATTACCAACGCCATTTCGCAATTTTTGCAGTCGAATGCCAATTCGATTTTCCGGCCGTTGTTTAGCAGGAACAGCGGCTCGGGCAGCGCTTTTCCGGGATTTTGTTTCGGACAATAACCCAGCTCGTGCTTCAGGCAGTATTTTGTGCGCATGTAATGCGCCTCCTGCGGATGTGCCGTTTCAAAGGCCGGCGCGGCCACGGCCACGCCATGCCTCGCATAAAACTGTTGCGCCAGCGCGTTGGCCACGTTGGCGCGGTAATCAACGGTGGCATCGGGATAGGGAACGGCATTGGGCTCGAGGACGGCCTGCGGGCGTTGGCGCTGTTGTTCGCGCGCTGTTTCCAAGAGTGCCAGCAGGTCGCGCCGCCACTGGTTCAGCGTCGATACCGGAAAGAAATACGCCGGGTCGTTCTGCAAAGTAATACGGCGAACTTTAAATATCGTGTTACCGGTTTTTTCGAGCTGCGCCGCGATGCCCCGGTTGATTTTACCGAGGTCGCCGGCCGGCGAAAAACTATCAAACACCGACAGTTCGGCCTCCACACCGTCTTCGTCGCGTGCCGCAAGCCTGATGTGGCTTGCGGTGGCGGTGAACCACAAGTCAACGGCAATGGTGCGCATGGCGGGATGTTGCAACTGTTTCTCAAACGCGTGGTCGTAGTTGCGGTATAACACAGCGCCCACTTGCAGGCCTTGCGTGCTTTGCACGAATACCTTTTCGCCTTCCACCTTGTTGACTTTGGTGCCGCAAAGCCGGTCGCGACGGTCGAAAAAGCAGAGGCCGTCGGCGTTGTGCAGAACGGCGCTACCTTTATAATACAGGTGGCCGGGATGGAGCGCTGTAACAACGCCTATCTCCTCCCCGACGGCCTTGGCCGTGTGAAACGACGCAAGCCGGTTGGGGCGTCCGTGCAGGAAATAGCCGGTAAAGCCGCGCGAGAAGGTGCTTGCCGGATTGGGCGTGAAAAAGTGTGCTACCGACCCCGACGACGCCTTTTTATATAAGGTGCCGGTCAGGAGGGCGTCTAACTGTTGCCGGTAGTGGCTTACCGTGTTCTTCACGTAGCTTTCGTTCTTCAGGCGTCCTTCTATTTTAAACGACGTGACACCGGCTTGCAGCAACTCCGGCAGCGACCGGCTGAGGTTGAGGTCGAGCGGCGACAGCAGGTGCTTGTCCTTCACCAGCACGCGGCCGGTGGCGTCGAGCAAGTCGTAGGTATTCCGGCAGGGTTGGGCGCAAGCGCCGCGGTTGGCGCTGCGGCCGGTGAGCGCTTCGCTGAGGTAGCATTGTCCGCTGTAGCACACGCACAGTGCGCCGTGCACGAAGAACTCGAGGTCAACCTCCGTGCATTGCCTGATACGGCGAATTTGCTCCAATGAAAGCTCCCGCGCCAGAATGACGCGCCGGAAGCCCACATCTTGTAGAAACTTTACTTTTTCGGGCGTGGCGTTGTGCGTTTGTGTAGAGGCGAACAGCGGAACGGGCGGGAGGTTCATTTCGAGCAGCGCCATGTCCTGCACAATCACCGCGTCGATGCCGGCTTGCCAGGCCTCCACGGCCAGGGTGCGCGCCGCCTCCAGCTCATGGTCATACAGCATAGTGTTGAGGGCGAGGTACACTTTGGCGTAGTAGCGGTGCGCATAACGGATTAACCGTTCGATGTCGGCCATGGCGTTGCCTGCCGCCTCGCGTGCGCCGAAGCGCTGTGCGGCAATATACACGGCGTCGGCGCCGCAGTCGATGGCCGCTTTTCCCACGTGGTAATCCTTCGCCGGGGACAGAAGTTCTATGATTGATGCGGGTTCCATAGTGCATAAAACACGAGCGGAAGATGAATTTGTTCACCTTCCGCTCTCTAACCAAACCTTTAGAAACCTATGAAAATTGTTTTCATAAATAGTAAGTGCAAATACCGTGCCAAAAGTGTACTGAAAGGTAATTTTTTTTAAGTTATTTTTTAATCATTAACAATAAGCGTGATACGTTGAATCGAAAATGCATGATGTCTCCGTCCTGTACCACGTACTCCTTTCCCTCCACATTTATTTTCCCGGCGTCGCGACAGGCCGGCTCGGAGCCATAATGCAGATAGTCATTATACTTTATCACTTCGGCGCGGATAAACCCCTTTTCGAAGTCGGTATGGATGATGCCGGCCGCCTGGGGCGCTTTGGTACCTTTTATATATGTCCACGCGCGCACCTCTTTTTCGCCCGCCGTGAAATAGGTTTCCAGGTTCAGCAGTTTGTAGGCGGCGTGAATGAGGCGCACCACGCCCGACTCGTGCAACCCTATCTCCTTTAGAAACTCCTGCCGCTCCTCATACGTGTCGAGCTCCGCAATTTCCGATTCGGTTTTGGCCGCCACAACAAGTATCTCGGCGGGCTCGTCTTTCACGGCGTCGCGCACCATTTCCACATACTTGTTGCCTGTTACCGCCGAGGCCTCGTCGACGTTGCACACATAAAGCACCGGCTTGCCGGTGAGCAGGAACAGTTCGTGCGCCATTTTCCGGTCGTCCATATTGTCGAACGTCACCGTGCGCGCCGAGTTGCCCTGCACGAGCGCGTCCCTGAATTTTACGAGGATGTCATACATGCGCTTGGCGCTCTTGTCGCCGCCGGTCTGCGCCTGTTTCTGCACTTTGCCGATGCGGTTTTCTACGGTTTCGAGGTCTTTGAGTTGCAGTTCGGTGTCGATAATCTCCTTGTCGCGCACCGGATTCACGCTGCCGTCCACGTGGATCACGTTGCCGTCGTCGAAGCAGCGCAGCACGTGGAGGATGGCGTCGGTTTCGCGGATGTTGGCGAGGAACTGATTACCCAGCCCCTCGCCCTTGCTGGCGCCTTTCACCAAGCCGGCAATGTCTACGATTTCTACGGTGGTGGGCGTCACGGCCTGCGGCTGCACCAGCTTCGACAGGGCTTCCAGGCGGCTATCGGGCACGGTAATCACGCCCACGTTCGGCTCGATGGTGCAAAACGGGAAGTTCGCCGCCTGCGCCCGCGCGTTGCTTAAACAGTTGAACAAAGTTGATTTTCCTACGTTGGGCAAGCCCACTATCCCGCATTGCAGTGACATACGATTTGTTGGTTATGAATTATTGATATTTTTTGCAAAGGTAGCAAAATTATTTCAGTGGCTTTTTCGGGTGCTTGGCCGGGTGCGGTTCGGCCGGCTCGGGTTGGCCGTACTTCGTGCTCCACCACAGCAGCACAGCGCCCGCAACAACAAACGGCACACTGAGCCACTGTCCCATGTTGAGAGTCATGTTTTCTTCAAATCCCACCTGCGGCTCTTTGATAAATTCGATGAGGAAGCGGGCGAAAAACAACCCGATGAGGAAAATGCTGAACAGCGTGCCGCGCCGCAACACGGGCAGTTTGCGACGATAGAGGTAATGCAGCAGGAAGAAAAGCGCCAGATACGCCGCCGCCTCGTAGAGCTGTGTAGGGTGATGCGGAAGGGTTTCGCCGGCGCGCACGAAGATGAAGCCCCACGGCAGGCTCGTGACGTCGCCGTAGATTTCGGAATTCATCAGATTGCCAATGCGCACCAAACTCCCGGCAAGCGGTATGGCAATGGCGATGCGGTCGAGCACCCAGAGGTGGCTTCTTTTGTACTTCCGGCAGAAATACCACAACCCGATGAGAATGCCCAAAGCCGCGCCATGACTTGCCAGTCCCTGATAGCCGATAAATTCAAAGTGCGGCGCGAAGCGTACGGGAAGAACTATCTCGAGCGGATGTGCAAAAAAATATCCCGGCTGGTAAAACAGGCAATGCCCCAGCCGCGCGCCCACAAAGGTAGACACAGCCACAATCGTGGTGAGGTTATACAACAGCGCCGCCGGTATTTTTTCGCGTTGAAACATGCGTAAAAACAGGCGGTGACTCGCCCAGAAAGCGCATACGAAAAGCGCGCCGTAGTAGCGCACGTGCAGGGGGCCGATGCTTATCAGTTCGGGGTCGACATTCCATGTAACAGTTAAAAATTGCATGACGTATATTATTTCGATTTATCTAAAGTAAACGCGAACGTGGTGCCCTTCCCCAGTTCGCTGCGCACGTTGATGGACTGGTCGTGCGCTTCGATGAAGTGCTTTACGATAGCCAGTCCCAAACCGCTTCCGCCGTGTTCGCGCGAGCGGTGCTTGTCTACGCGGTAGAACCGTTCGAAAATGCGCGGCAGGGCTTCCGCACTAATGCCGATGCCGGTGTCTTTCACCTCCACCAGGATGCGGCTGGGCAGGTGCGAAAACAATACCACCGTTTCGCCGCCTTCGCGTCCGTAGTTTATGGAGTTTGCGATGAGGTTGATCAGCACCTGCGAAATGCGCTTGCGGTCGGCATACACCATGATTTTCCCGCCCACCGGCGCGTGCATGCGCAGGTTGATTTGCTTGTTTTCGGCCGTCAACTCGAACGACTCGAAGAGCTCTTCCACCAGCGACACAATGTTGAACGTCGTTTTGTTCAGTTGCATTTGTCCGGTTTCTAAGCGGTTGATTACGTCTAACTCCTGCATGATGTTGATGAGGCGCTCCACGCTTTTTTCCGTCCGCTCGAGGTATTTCCGGTTGATGTTCGGGTCGTTCAGTCCCCCGTCGAGCAGGGTGAGGATGAACCCCTGAATGTTGAATATCGGCGTCTTCAGTTCGTGCGACACGTTCCCCAGAAACTCCTTGCGGTATCGCTCCAGCTCCGACAGCCGGCTGATTTCTTCCGTTTTCTTGGCCGCCCAGTCCACCACGTCGCGGTTCACCCGCTCGATAATGTCGCTGCCCTTGACGTTGCTCTTGAGGTCTTTCTTGATTTTTATGTTCTCCGTGTTGTAGATGGTCTTGTAGATGGGCGTGAGCTTGTTGATTACAAAACGCTGCAATGTGGCGTACACCAGAAAATAAATGAGGATAAAAATCAGGATGCATAATCCTACCAGTATGCCGATGTGAAAATGGACGGCGAAGAATATCGCCACGAGCGAGCCGCCCAGCATGGTGAGCAGCGCTATGATAAGCGCAATAATCCTGTGAGAGAAAAATTTCATCGTTTAAATCGCGTAAAGACACTTAATGATAATCGCTTTCCGAAGCGGTCCTGTAAAAACAATTCGCCGGACTCCTGCTCCTTTATCTCGCCGAATACATTGCGGACAATGGTGTCGGCCACCAAGGAAGAAAAGCCGTTGGAGTAGAGGTTCAGTATAAGGAAGCTGTCGTCGGGCAGCAGTATTTTGCGACACGCCTGTAGCATTTCCAGCAAGCACTCGTCGAGTTTCCATGTTTCGCCGCCGGTGCCGTGCCCGTAGGCCGGCGGGTCGAGCATGATGCCGTTGTAGCGGTTGCCGCGCCGCGCTTCGCGCTTTACGAACTTCAGGGCGTCTTCCACCACCCAGCGGATATTGTCGAGGCTGCTTAGGGTCATGTTTTCGCGCGCCCAGGTGACAACCTGCCGTACCGCGTCCAAGTGAAGCACGTCGGCGCCGGCCGCCTTGGCCGCCAGGGAAGCGCCGCCGGTGTAGGCAAACAGGTTCAGCACCCTGGGCCGGGGCGCTTTCAGCGCTTTCACCGTGCGGAAAATATAATCCCAGTTGGGCGCCTGTTCCGGGAACAGTCCCACGTGCTTAAAAGCCGTTAACCCCAGCCGCAGTTGCAGGTTGAGCCCTTCTTTGCGGTAATTCACCGGCCACTGTTCGGGCATCTTCTTTATGGTTTGCCAGGTGCCGCTGTCTTCCTTTCCCGACTTCCCGAACCCCGCGCCGGTGACAAAGCGGGTGTGCGTCATCTGTGTCCAGTCTGCGCCCGACAGCGACTTTTGCCATATCGCCTTGGGCTCCGGGCGCGCCAGCACAAAGCGGCCGAAGCGCTCGAGTTTCTCAAACCCACCGCAGTCGATCAGCTCATAGTCGTTCCAATTGTCCGGTGCAAGCAGCAGCATACATTAAATTTTTAGGATTTCGTATTCCCGGGGCTTGTGCTATGCCACTTCATATTCTACCTTGGCGGGATTATACACCTGTTTCGAGGCTTGTAGCAGCTCGATACCCACTATTTGCCCGTTGGCGGAATAGTCTAATATGACCCCCTTCTTTTCCTCATCGCTCTCATAAACGATCTCGTCGCTGAATGAAACGTAGAGGATGTCCTGTTCTTTATCGTATTTCACCTTCATAATATTTTTTGATTTTTGAGGTTTTATATAGTGTGATTACTTCATGAGGCGTTTTGTCTTTATTGATAAAGACGCGCAGCAAGAACCATCGATTCTTCTCCTTTATCGGAGATTGAAAAATCATTACGGTTGGGTCTTCCTCATCTGTGAGTATTTCTTCGGGGCACGAAATGACAGACATTACTGTTTCGCGAGTAATGCCTCGTCTGAGTAGTTGTTCTTTCGCATGTTTTGAGAAGATAACCATATCCGTGTCGTTATTTTCCCGCAAAGGTATGAAAAATATTCATGCTCTTTATCCGACAATTAACTTTTGGACGGAAGCGGAATGTCCAATTGACTGTTTAGATATTGTATGAATTGTGCCCTTTTCATGCAAAAACCAATTCTTCCTCATTTATCATTTCGCCACAGGGCTGATAGTTTTCACGGAGGTCTTCGAAGTACATTTCCAAAGCATCCACTATATTTTCTTTGAGTTCAGCAAGAGTGACGCCCTGCGTAAACACTGCCGGAAATTCTTTTAACTGACCGATAAGAAAGCCGTTTTGTCCTTTTTTTACTACTAAGGTGTATTTCATAACCGTTTATTTTCCCGCAAAGGTACGCAAAATATTCATTTCGCCGGAGACACCGCACAGCCGTTTAATTGTTATATACACTCCAGCCCCTACCGTTCGCTATGGAAGGGTCGCAGGCGGCGGAGCCGGGGTTGTCGGATATGATTATATAGACAATGTCGTCGTCGGTGGGCGTGTATGGCCTCAGGTTCGCAAATATCGCATCGAGGGTTTCTGCCGTTAGATTATTATTTTGACAATCCATTTCTTTCAGTGCCGCGCAGCCGGTTATGTCGAGCGCCGTTAACTGGTTGCCGCCGCAAAACAAACTTTGTAGCGCCGCACGTCCGCTCACGTCGAGCGACGGCAATCGGTTGTTTCCGCAACCCATTTCCCGCAGCTCCGGGCAGCCGCTCACGTTGAGCGACGTCAGCCGGTTGTTGTAGCACCACAAATTTTGTAGTGCCGGGCAGCCGCTTACGTCGAGTACCGGCAACAGGTTAAACGCACAAACCACTTCCTGTAGCGCTGTGCAGTCGCTTACGTCGAGCGACGTCAACGAGCCGGCCCCGCAAGCCAGAGCTCGCAGTTCTTTGCTGCCGCGCACGTCGAGCGACGCAAACGGGTTGCCCCCGCAAGCCAGATTGCGCAGTGCCGGGCAGTCGCTCACATCTAAAGACGTGAGTTGATTAAAGTCGCAGTCTAATTCTCGCAGCGCCGGGCAGCCGCTCACATCGAGCGCCGTGAGGTGGTTATACAGGCATTCCAGTTTTACCAGCGTCGCGCAGCCGCGCACGTCGAGCGACGTGAGTTCGCTGTTTCCGCAGTTCAGCCTTTCCAGCGCCACACAGCCGCGCACGTCGAGCGACGTCAACTGATTAATTCCGCAGTCCAGTTTCCTTAGCGCCGCGCAGCCGCTCGCGTCGAGCGATGCCAGCGTGCCGCCCCAGCAAACCAGCTCTTGGAGCGCCGTGCAGCCGCTCACGTCGAGCGACGTCAGCAGGTGTTCGTGGCAGTTTAGCTTTTCCAGCGCCGTGCAGCCGCGCACCTCCAGCGACGTCAGCAGGAGATTCCCGAAGTCGAGCACTCGCAGTGCCTCGCCCCATACCTGCACCGTGTAGGTGCTGTTGCCCGGGAAGGTGTGGGTCATGTAGCCGGTGGCGGTATACGTTTCCGGCGACGAGCCGTCGCCCCAGTCTACGAGCAGCCGCCCGGCGGTGACGTTAAAGTTTATGTAGTCGGTGTAGTCGTTGACCACCGCGAACGTGATTTGCTCCTGCATCCCGGAACCGAGCGGTTCCTCCGGCACGGGTTCCTCTTTCTGGCAGCCCGCAAACGCCATCGCTGCCGCGATAAGGAGAACGGGGAGCGGTAAACGGAGAACGGAGAACGGAAATGTTTTCATAACTGTTGTTTTTAATTC
>JAITQN010000006.1 GCA_031288865.1 Prevotellaceae bacterium | reverse complement strand
ATCCTGCGGCGCGACACGCACATCGACAGCCTCCTCGAACGCCTGAAAGAAGAGCGGGTGCGTCGCGTCATAGAGCCGCTCATACTGGGCGAGCTGGTCAATACCTTCACCGACGACTTCGCCTATGTCCGCGACTTGGGTTTAATCCGCGTAACGCCCGACAAGAAGATAGAGCCCGCCAATCCCATCTATGCCGAAGTGATTGTCCGCACGCTCAACGCCTACGTGCAGGAGACCCTGCAAACATCCGACACCCCGTTCCAAATGCCGCGCTACCTGAAGCACGGACGCATCGACATGGACTACCTGATGCGCGACTTCCAGCAGTTCTGGCGCGAGAACAGCGATATATGGATCGACCGGTTTGAATACCGGGAAGCCGCCCCGCACCTGATATTGATGGCCTTCTTGCAGCGGGTAGTCAACGGTGGCGGACAAATCATCCGGGAGATGGCGGTGGGTACCGGTCGCCTCGACATTTGTTTGGTATACGAACAGCAAAAGTACCCCATCGAACTCAAGCTATGGCGCGGCGAGCAATCGCTCAAGGAAGGCCTTGCACAAACCGCCCGCTACATGGATGTGTATGGCTGCGCCGAGGGCTGGCTCCTCCTGTTCGACCGCCGCCCCAACCTCCCGTGGGACGACAAGATTTATATGAGAAAAGAAACGCCGGACGGCAAAACCATCACCGTCGTGGGGCTTTAAATATATACAAAATGAAGAGAATAATTGTACTATATTTGTGCATATTGTTCGCAACTTCACTTTTTGCACAAATGAAAATAGAGCGCGTAGAACCGTTGAGCTGGTGGACCGGCATGCAGCACCCTTTGCAGTTGCTGTTTTACGGTAACAACCTGCAAGGCGCTGCTGTGCGCTGTGCGGAGCAGGGCGTTTCGGTTACCGGCATACATCAGGCCGGGAGCCCGAACTACTTGTTCGTTGATGTGCAAATCGCCCCCGATGCCAAGCCCGGAACATATACGTTTGAATTAACGCAAGGACAGCAGAAAATCGCGCAGCAATTTGTGATTGCCGCACGGCGCGAAGGCTCGGCCAACCGCAAAGGCTTTGACACGTCAGATATGATTTACCTGTTGATGCCCGACCGCTTTGCAAACGGCGACCCGTTGAACGATACCCACGAAGACGCCGCTGAGAAAGCAGACCGCAAACATCCATACGGCCGTCATGGCGGCGACCTACAGGGCATCATCAACCATTTGGACTATATACAGGAATTGGGCGCAACGGCCGTGTGGCCTACGCCGCTGCTGTTCGACAATGAGCCGCACGCCTCCTACCACGGCTACGCTTGCACCGACTATTACCGCATCGACCCGCGCTTCGGCAGCAACAGCCTTTACAAAACCATGGTGGACGAAGCCCACCGGCGAGGCATAAAATGGATTATGGACATGGTGCCCAACCATTGCGGCGCCGCGCACCAGTGGACGCAGGATTTGCCTTTTGCGTCGTGGGTCAATCAATTTCCCGCCTACACGCAGTCGAACTACCGGATGACCACGCAGAGCGACCCGCACGCGTCGAACTATGACAAAGACCTGTGCACCCGCGGCTGGTTCGACAGAATGATGCCCGACATGAACCTCGCCAACCCCTTCGTGTTGCAATACCTTTCGCAGATGGCCGTGTGGTGGATTGAGTATGCCAACCTCGACGGCTTGCGCGTGGATACCTATCCCTACAGCGACAAACAAGGCATTGCGGCGTGGACGAAACGCATCATAGACGAATACCCCCATCTGAATATCGTGGGAGAA
This sequence comes from Prevotellaceae bacterium, assembly GCA_031288865.1. Classification (GTDB taxonomy): domain Bacteria; phylum Bacteroidota; class Bacteroidia; order Bacteroidales; family UBA932; genus JAIRLC01. The sequence continues at coordinate 4,958 of JAITQN010000006.1, read as the reverse complement.
GTGTGGCTTTCCCAGCCGGCATTCATTGCCTACTGGCAGGCAAACGCTGACAACCGCGACGGCTACAACAGCCACTTGCCGGCCGTCATGGATTTTTCATTGCAGGAAAATCTAATCAGCGCATTGATGCACGACAGCCTTCCCGCGTGGGATGAGGGCATGATGAAAGTCTACACCTCCCTTGCACAGGACTTCGTGTATGCCAACCCGGACAATATATTGATATTTGCCGAAAACCACGATACCAACCGTTTGGCGTGGCTCTTGAAAGGGAAGAAAGAAAAGCATAAAATGGCGATGGCCTTGTTGGCCACCATGCGCGGCATCCCGCAACTCTACTACGGGTCGGAATGGATGTTGCAGAATAAAGCCAAACAGGGGCATGGCGAAGAACGTCTCGACATGCCCGGCGGCTGGCCCGGCGACAAACGCAACGCCTTTGAAGCAAGCGGCCGTACGAAAGTGGAAAATGAAATCTTCGAGTACACCAAAAAACTCTTTAACTGGCGCAAAACCGCCACTGTTATACACACAGGAAAACTCATGCAGTTTATTCCGGCAGACAATAATTTCTACATATATTTCCGCTACACCGACACGGAGCGGGTGATGGTCGTTATAAACAACAGCAAAGAGGAAAAAACGATAGACTGGCCGCGCTATGCCGAGATGACCGAAGGCTACCTGCAAGGTGTTGACGTTATTTCCGGCCGCACGGTAACCGTGGGCGAGTCGTGGCGCATTCCGCCGCAAACGGCGCAGGTAGCGCATTTCAGAAAGTAGTGGCCGGCTTGAAATATTTTTGTAATCGATATTTAACAGCATATTCTGAAATATTTTTATACTTTTGTATGCTCGTAACCAAACTTTGTGACGTACATGTTCGTTCGGAAACACATACATAATAAAGATGATGAATATCTGCTGCACCTGCTCCGTCGAGGCAACGAAGAAGCCTTCACATGCATTTATGAACGCTATCATAAAATGCTTTATGCCTTGTCTTATCGCTATCTGAAAAGCCGGACGGCAGCAGAAGACACCGTGCAGCACGTGTTTGTGAAATTGTGGGAACATCGTACGGATATTATTGTAACCGTAAACTTGCGGAATTATTTATATTCCATGACAAAAAATTACATCCTCAATTATATCCGGAATGAGCAGAATGCATTGGCGCACAATTACCGGATAGCACAGCAGGCGGGCATCGTAGAAGATAATTTATTTGAAACGATTGAGCGGAAAGAATTAATGACTCTGTTTTACCAAGCTATAGCATTATTGCCGGTACAGAAAAAAGAAATATGTTTGCTGAAAATGGAAGATAAATTGTCAAATCAAGAGATAGCCGGCAAAATGCAATTGTCCGTGAATACGATAAAAACACATTATGCGCAGGCTATAAAATTATTGAGGGAAACGATGAGTAAAATGACACAATTGACAGTATGGCCGCTCATCCTTTTTTCGTCTTAAGGTGTCAATTATAGAGATGGAAACGAACATAAATGTAAATTTGAACCGGCCGGCGGAAGACGTCATTCATAAAGTGTTGGCCGGCCTGTCTTCGGAAGAAGAAGCCGGGCGGGTAGCGGCGTGGTTCTCCACTTCGGAGGGGCAGTCATACCTGTCGCAGCGTATGGAGGATGACCTTGCTCGTCTTTCCAAAGGTTACGAAGAACTGGCGGTGAATCATCCGGTACCCTCCGAAGCCATATACCACCGTATCATGAAATATATCCGGAAAAAACAAATCCGGCGGATATGCTTTCGTGCGGCGGCTGTGTTGTTGCCCTTTTTGCTTATCGGGGGTATATTCTTCCAGCTCAACACCCGTGTCAACCTGCTTGGCGGCGCCGACTACGAGGAAGTCTATATTCCCAAGGGCGAGCGGTTGCAATTCATGTTTCAGGACGGCTCCAAGGCTTACATTAATGCCGGTTCGAAAATCAGGTATCCGAAACAGTTCGGCCTGCTCGACCGGAAAATCTTTCTGGAGGGCGAGGCCTACTTTGTAGTTAATCCCAATGCCAGCCGGCCGTTTATAGTGGAGATGGGGAAAACCTCCATACGGGTGCTGGGCACGTCGTTTAATGTGACGGCATACCCCGAAGAGGCCTATATTTACGTATCGCTCGATGAAGGTAAAATAAACATGATATCGGCCGCGAAGAAAAATAATTATTTGAATCCCGGCGAGAAGATTGTTTACGACAAGCATACCGATAGCTGTACGATCATCAAGGACACCGACACAAAATCGGAGTCGCTGTGGAAAAACGATGTGATCACATTTAAAAACGCGTCGTTGCAAGAGATGATCAAAGCGCTCAACCGGTGGTATAACGTGCCGTTTGTGGTAGAGGACTCCCGTGCACATACCTACTCCTACACCTTTACATCGGAAAACACGCTACTGGAAAAAGTCTTGCTCGACCTTGAGAAAATTGCCCCCGTGAGCTTTACTTATGCAAATGACACCGTGCGGGTGAGGATGAAATAACAGCCTTATCCCCTCGGATAGAAAATTGCGCCGACAATCACCCTTTTTTCATGCTCGTGTGTCTATTGTATAAAAGTTAACATAATGTGACTTGTGCCACCGGGAGTTTCGGGTCTTTGTCCGAAAAATAACAGCACTTTCTTATTGCTTATCTCATACGCAATACCAGTGCCAATAAGTAGCTTGTCGAGCGCTTGTTTCAACTCGACATCCTCCACCTCAATGCTCACCTCTGTTTTAGGGTCAATCACCGGTTGGCTGTAAGCAAAGGTGAAACTTGTTTGTTTTGTGATTTCGGTAAGCACTTTGTCTAACGGAACTTTTTGAAAGTTCAAACTTACCTTTTGCCCGAAAATGCTTGTAGTCACGCTCAATGCCACAAGCAAAAGAAAAAGAATTTTACATTTCATAAGAAACCTTTTTTGATTAATATTAAAGTCACATTATGATAAGTGGCGAGGTGACCGATGCGGAGGGTGCGCTGGCCGGCGCTTCCGTAAAGGTAAAAGGAACCAACAGGGTTGTCGTTACCGGTATTGATGGGCGTTTTTCCATAGCGGCCGATGCGCAAAGCGTATTGGAGGTGAGTTTTTTGGGTTATTCCACGAAAGAGGTGCCCATAGCAGGCAGAACGCAGTTAAATGTAAATTTGAAAGAAGATGCGCACGCGCTGAGTGAAGTCGTGGTGGTGGGGTATGGCGAGCAACGGAAACAGGACGTGTCCACTTCGGTGTCCTCCGTGCAGTTCGACCAGATTGGCGACGTGGTGGTGTCCGATTTCCGGAATGCACTGGTCGGCAAAATGCCGGGTGTGCAGGTGCAACTGCCGAGTGGCGACCCCGAGTCAAGCCCCACTATCCGTGTGCGCGGTATCAGCACTATTACCGCCGGCAGCGACCCGCTGTATGTGATAGACGGTGTGCCGGTGGAGCGGGGCTTATTAAATATCAATACGAACGACATTGAAGCTATTGACGTGCTGAAAGACGCTTCGGCGGCAGCTATCTACGGCAGTCGCGGCTCCAACGGCGTGATATTGATTACCACTAAAAAGGGGAAAACCGATAAATTGACCGTGAAATATGACGGCTACTTTGGGATACAAACCGTGTCGAAGAAAATCGCCTTGATGGACGCCTACCAGTTTGCGCTGGCGGCGAAAGACGGACACGACAACGCCTACTTGGATGAAGTGCCCACCGGATCGCCCGACGACCCCAATAGCATTCGCCCCCAATCGTATCACAGGATTCCGGTCGAATTATTTCCTTATTTGGATGGCGAGCCGGGATTAACCGACACCGACTGGCAGGACGCCATATTCCGCGCGGCGCCCACCACAAGCCATAACATTTCCCTGTCGGGCAAAACCAATAACGTAAACTATTTCGCCTCGTTTAATTATTTGAAAAGAGATGGTATTGTGATTGGCTCCGATTTGGAAAAATACAGCGCGCGTTTGAATCTTGATACAAAGTACAACAAGTTTAAGTTCGGCGTAAACTTTTCGCCATCTTATTCTCTCTCCAACCGGGTAGATGCTTCGGGCCTTAATGGCATTGTACAATCGGCGTTGATGATGCCGCCGGTGTGGCCGGTGTATAACGACGACGGCACATTCAATTATCAGGGCAACGGCTATTGGCGGATTGGTAATGATTACCAGCATAACGCCGTGCTGAACCCGGTAGCGCAGGCCACGCTTCGATCCGATGTGGTAAACCGCATGGCCATGGTAGGAAATGCCTTTGCCGAGTACGAATTTTTTAAAGGATTTAGTTACAATATTTCCATAGGCGGTGATTATTATGGCACGCATAATGACCGTTACCGTGAGTCGGCATTGCCGTTATTGGGCCATGCTTATTACGACAAACCGTCGAATCCCACAGGCTACAGCTCTTCCGGTTTTTATTTTAACTGGCTTGTGGAAAATAAGCTGAACTATAATACGATCATTAACGACAGTCACGCTATCGACGCCGTCCTTGTGCAATCGGCACAAAAGGAAACCTATGTGGGCAATTCGGTCAATGCTACCGATTATCCCAACGACTACGTGCAAACAATTGGAGGCGGCGTAGTGACGGAAGGCTCGTCGAACAAAACGGAATGGACAATAGCCTCCTATTTAATGCGTGTACAATATGGTTATGAAGGGCGGTATTTGCTCTCGGCCGCTATCCGCGCCGACGGCTCGTCGCGTTTCGGCAAGGAAAATCGGTGGGGCTATTTCCCGTCGGCTTCGGCCGCATGGCGGATAAGCGATGAGGGATTTTTTAAGAAAGTGAACGCCCTGTCGTTTGTAGACGATATTAAATTGAGGGTGAGCTACGGCGAAACAGGAAACTTCAATATTGGCAACTACGACCATTTTGCTACCATGTCGAAGGAAGAGTATATTCTGGGAACAGGCGACGGCCTGCTGACGCCCGGCTACAAGCCCGACAAT
>JAITQN010000098.1 GCA_031288865.1 Prevotellaceae bacterium | reverse complement strand
TAAAGTTTAGGAAACTTTCGTTCTATCCCTTGAACTATGAGGCCGGAAATTAATAAGCCCACTTGTAGTATTGTGCGCCCCATGTGAATCCTGCGCCGAAAGCGGCAAAAATCAGCGTGTCGCCCTTCCTGAAATGTTTTTCGTAGTCCATGAGCACCAGCGGGATGGACACGGCCGATGTGTTGCCATAGCGTGCAATGTTAATCAGCACCTTGTCGGATGAAAGCCCCATGCGCTTCCCCGTAGCGTCGATGATGCGGAGGTTGGCTTGATGGGGTATCAAATAGGCGATATCGTCGGCGGTGAGGTGATGCTTTTCCATCATTTCGGCGGCCGTGTCGGCCATGCGGCTTACGGCGAATTTGAACACCGCCTGCCCGTCCTGATGAATAAAATGTTCGCGGTTGCGCACCGTTTCTTCCGTAGGCGGGTACTTCGAGCCACCGGCCTTTTGGTACAGGTATTTGCGTCCGATGCCGTCCACGTGTAAAATTTCGTCAATCAGGCCCAGTCCTTCGTGGTTCGGCTCAATGAGCACCGCCACGGCGGCGTCGCCGAACAGCGGGCAGGTGGTGCGGTCGGTGTAGTCGGTGACAGACGACATTTTCTCGGCCGCCACCAAAATGATTTTATTATATTTTCCCGTCTCGATAAACCGGGATATTGTGGCAAGCGAAAATAAGAACCCCGAGCACCCCGCGTTGATGTCGTAGCCCCATGCATTCATAATGCCCACCTTGTCGCAAATGATGTTGGCGGTAGCGGGAAAAAGCATATCGGGCGTTACCGAACAGCAGATGAGCAGTTCCACTTCTTCGGGCTTGGTGTTGGTTTTTTTCAGCAGCGCTTCTACTGCCTTGGCGCCCATTACCGATGTGCCGGCGTGCGGCTCTTTAAGAATATGCCGTTCTTTGATGCCCGTCCGCGAGGTAATCCACTCGTCGGATGTTTCTACCATTTGCGAGAGTTCTTCGTTCGTGAGGATATAATCCGGCACGTAGCCAGCAATGCCTGTTATAGCTGCGGTTGTAGTTGTCATTATTCGATTTCTAATGCTTCCGTTATTTTTTCCACTAATCTTACCTGTACGGCGTGTTCTGTTTGTAAAATCATATTCTCGATGGCTTTGGGTGAGGAAGCGCCATGTCCGATAATAACAGGAGCGTTCACGCCAAGCACCGGTGTCCCGCCGTATAATTCATAGTTGAAGCGGTTGAAATATTCGTTGTTTATGCCTTGTTTCTTAGCCAGCACATACATGGCTTCGGCCTGTTTCAGCACAACATTGCCCACAAATCCGTCGGCTACGATCACGTCGGCAATTTCGCCCGAAAACAAATGGTTGGCTTCGATGTTGCCCACGAAATGATATTCCGCAGTGTCCTGCATGAGCTTGTGGGCCTCTTTTGTTTGCAGGTTGCCCTTTTCTTCTTCTTCGCCGATATTCAGCAGCGCCACCCGCGGTTTTTCGATGCCGCTCATGTGTTTGACATAGATGGTGCCGAGCAGTCCGTACTGGTACAGCACATCGGGCTTGCAGTCCACGTTTAGACCTACGTCGAGGATGATGGCCGTACCGCCTGTCAGCAGCGGATATTCGCTCGCAATGGCCGGACGGATAATACCCGGGATGGCCTTTACGGTATACATGGCTCCGGCCAGCATGGCGCCTGTGCTTCCGGCGCTGGCGAAGCCGTCGATATGCATTTTTGCCAGTGCGCCGAAGCCCACCGTGATACTCGAATCCGGTTTTTGCTGGAAAGCCTTTGCCGGATGGTCGTTCATTTCGATGACTTGCGTGGTATGCACAAGGTCGAACTTCGCCGCATCAAATCCGGATTCCTTGCACAGCGTTGTGATCTGTTCGGTATCGCCAAACAGCACCAGTCGTGTTTTCGACTGTATGTGTGAATAAGCCTGGATAGCGCCCAGCACCACGTTTTTTGGGGCGAAATCGCCCCCCATTGCGTCGATTCCTACTCGTATCATAGGATAATAATTTTAGTTAGGCAGTCGCTTTTTCGATCATCAGGCGGCCGCGGTAGTAACCACATTCGGGGCATACGCGATGATATAAAACAGCGGCGCCGCAGTTAGAACAATTTGAAAGCGTCGGCATTTCTGCCTTGTCGTGCGTTCTGCGCTTGTTGCGACGTTGTTTGGAAATTCGATGTTTCGGATGTGCCATTATTTCTTATTTTAATTTTTTAATTCTTAACTTTTAGTTTTTAACGCTTAACTCCTCAAGTTTTTCTATCATTTCTTTACTGCATAATCCTTCGGGATGTATGCGCTGTATGGGCAGGCTTACGTTGATGCTGTCGAACAGAAATTGCGACAGGTCGATTTCGTCTTCCGCCGGGTCGAGTATCACTATTTCGTCGACGGTATCTGTTGCGTCCGGCGTCTTGCCGAATTTTACGAGCAAGCGTCCCTTATAATCTACCGGTACGTTGAGTTCGTCAAGGCAACGGTCACATTCCGCTTTTACGCTTCCTGTGATTTTTACATCTAATTGCAGCAACGCGGACTGTTTTTCCAATTCCACTTCGGAAAAAAGTTTACCGTGTTCTATCTCAGACTCTTCAAATAAAGCAAAGAACAAATCGTCTATTTCGAACGTAAACGTATGCTTTCCCGGAGATAAGCCTTTAAACATTAATTTATAGTTGTTTACGCTTCTCATTCCCTTAAAAAATGGAATACAAAGATAATAAAAAAATGAAATAACGAAAAAAATATCTATCTTTGTCCATGTAGAACCATAAAATAAGTAATTATGAAACAAATTATATTCAGCCCTCATGCGCCGAAAGCGGTGGGGCCATACAGTCAGGCGGTGGAAGCGAACGGCACCTTGTATATATCGGGACAACTCCCCATTGATCCGGAAACCGGAAAATTCGTGGAAGGCGGGGTAAAGGAGCAAACGAAACAGTGCTTGCACAACATCGGGGAAATCCTCACGGAGGCGGAGTACAGTTTTCACGATGTAGTGAAATCAACGGTGCTTTTGGCCGACATGAACGACTTTGCGGCTATGAATGAGGTGTACGCCTCTTTTTATACGGAACCTTATCCGGCGCGGGTGGCCTTTCAGGTCGGGAAATTGCCCATGGGCGCTCTGGTCGAAATAGAAACAGTCGCAGTAAAAAATAAAACGGAGGAGGAAATCTAATGGACACAGACAAGAATAACGAAATTAACATCGAATTGAGTGAGGATGTGGCGCAAGGCACTTATGCCAATTTGGCTATTATTTCTCACTCGACCAGTGAATTTGTGCTCGACTTTGTGCGCCTGATGCCCGGTCTTATCAAGGCGAAAGTGCAGAGCCGTATTATTCTCACGCCCGAACATGCCAAACGCCTGTTGACCGCCTTGCAGGATAATTTGCTGAAGTACGAGAGCACTTATGGGAAAGTCAAGACGAACACCGGCATCGGAATGCCCCCTATTCCCATGATGTTCGGAAATAACACGGCACAAGCATAATGTTTTTTAATAATCACACACTGAGACTATGACAACACCGTTGAAAGTTGTTGTGTTGGCAAAACAAGTACCCGACACACGCAACGTGGGCAAGAATGCCATGAAGGAAGACGGAACGGTAAACCGCGCCGCGCTTCCCGCTATTTTTAATCCCGAAGATTTGAACGCGCTGGAGCAGGCGCTACGCCTTAAGGACCGTTATCCGGGGACAACCGTTCACCTGTTAACCATGGGGCCTGGCCGCGCTGCCGATATTATTCGCGAAGGCTTGTTCCGCGGCGCCGATGGCGGCGTGTTGCTTACCGACCGCAAGTTTGCCGGCGCTGACACGCTGGCCACATCCTACGCTTTGGCGCAGGCGTTGCGCAAGCTGCAACCCCACATTGTTATTGCCGGCAGGCAGGCCATTGACGGCGATACCGCGCAGGTAGGCCCTCAGGTGGCCGAAAAACTGGGCTGGCCGCAGGTGACCTATGCCGAAGATATTGTGTCGTATGACGGCAAGGAGATGGTGGTTAAGCGTCGCTTGGAGCGCGGAGTGGAAACCGTAGCCGCCACGTTGCCGCTGGTGGTTACTGTGCATGCGTCGGCGCCCGGGTGCCGCCCGCGTCATGCCAAGCAGTTGCTTAAGTACAAATATGCCAAAACCCTGTCTGAAATTCAGGAAACCGGCGCCGATTATGATGCCGAGTTGAAAAATGCCGACTATTTGCGTATTTCCGAATGGGGTGTGGCCGACGTGGGAGGCGAAGAAGCACAATTCGGCTTGTCGGGATCGCCGACGAAAGTAAAGAAAATCGAAAATATCGTGTTTCAGGCAAAGGAATCGAAGAAACTTGCCGCTTCCGACGAGGATATCGACGGTTTAATCAAAGAGCTGATGGCTAACCACACTATTGGTTGAGTTAAGAACTAAGAGTTAAGAGTTAAAAACTAAGCGTTAATGATATGAATAATGTTTTTGTGTATTGTGAACTGGAAGGTGGAAAAGTAGCCGATGTCAGTCTTGAATTGCTTACCAAAGGGCGCGGACTGGCCGCTCAACTCGGATGTAAGGTGGAAGCCCTTGTTATCGGAAGTAAACTGTCGGGTATTGAAAAGGAGCTGATGAGCTACGGTGCGCAGGTTGTGCATGTGGCCGACGACGAGCGCCTCGATCCGTTTCGCACCTTGCCGCATGCGGCTATCACCGCAGGCCTTATTAAAGAGGTGCAGCCGCAAATTGCGCTGTTTGGCGCTTCCAGCATAGGCCGCGACCTGGCGCCCCGCGTATCGAGCGCGCTGAAAAGCGGCCTGACAGCCGACTGTACCAGCCTCGAAATCGGCGATCACTCCGATACCAAAGGGAATAGTTACACCAATCTGCTGTATCAAATCCGTCCCGCTTTCGGCGGAAACATCATTGCCACCATCATTAACCCCGACCACCGTCCGCAAATGGCTACCGTCCGCGAGGGCGTGATGAAAAAAGAACCGCTGCCGGCGCCTGTGCAGGGCGAAGTGAAAAAGGTGGAGGTGAAGAAATATTTGCATGACACCGATTTTGCCGTACGCATTATGGAACGGCATATAGAAGACAGGAAGGTCGACATTAAAGGAGCGTCGGTCATTGTGGCCGGCGGCTACGGCGTGGGCAGCAAGGAGAATTTCAAGCTACTGTTCGACCTTGCCGCAGTGCTGGGCGCCGAAGTGGGTGCGTCGCGTGCGGCGGTCGACGCCGGCTTTGCGGACAACGCCCGCCAAGTGGGACAAACAGGCGTTACCGTTCGTCCGAAACTCTACATCGCGTGCGGTATTTCGGGACAAATCCAGCACACGGCCGGCATGGACCAGTCGGCTATCGTGATTTCCATCAACACCGACGCTAATGCGCCTATTAACCAAATTGCCGACTACGCCATCGTGGGCGACATGAACGAGGTTATCCCCAAAATGATTAAGAGCTACCGGGGGAATAGCAGGTAGCGACTTTATTAAATCTACATAAAAAGATGAACTTCTACACAGACAACAACGACATTGCTTTCCAGTTGCAGCATCCGCTGATGCGCAAGATTGTTGAATTGAAAGAAAAGGGTTTTTCCGACAAGGGGAAAGTGGACTACGCTCCGCGTGACGTGGACGACGCGCTCGACAGCTACGACAAGGTGCTCGAGGTGCTGGGCGAGATTTGCGGCGAGGTCATTGCGCCCAATGCCGAAAGCGTTGACCACGACGGCCCCGAAGTGCACGACGGGCGCGTTACATACGCTCGCGGCACGCAACGCAATCACGAGGCGCTGGTGCAGGCCGGGCTGTATGGCATGTCGCTGCCCCGCAAGTTCGGCGGTCTTAACTTTTCGATGGTGCCCTACGTGATGGCCGCCGAGATCGTGAGTCGCGCCGACGCCGGCTTTGCCAATATCTGGGGGTTGCAGGATTGCGCCGAGACGATCCACGAATTTGCCGGCGAGGACATACAACAGGAGTTCCTGCCCCGCATCAACAAAGGCGACACATGCTCCATGGACCTGACCGAACCCGACGCCGGAAGCGACCTGCAAGCCGTAATGCTGCGCGCCGACTGGGACGAGAAGAAGGGAATGTGGCTGCTCAACGGCGTGAAACGCTTTATCACCAACGGCGACGCCCAAATTAAACTCGTCCTGGCGCGTTCGGAAGAAGGAACCACCGACGCCCGAGGACTGTCATACTTTGTGTATGACAAGGCCTGGGGTGGCGTGCGGGTGCGCCGTATCGAAAATAAACTGGGCATTAAAGGCTCGCCTACCTGCGAACTCGTATTCACCAATGCGCCGGCCAAGATTGTGGGCGACCGGAGAATGGGGCTGATTAAATATGTGATGTCGCTGATGAACGGTGCGCGGCTTGGCGTGGGAGCGCAGTCGGTGGGGCTGTCGGAAGCTGCCTACCGTGAGGGCTTGAAGTATGCCCACGAGCGGGCGCAGTTCGGCAAAACCATTGTTAACTTCCCGGCGGTGTATGAGCTGCTCGCCGTGATTAAGGCCAAGCTGCAAGCCTCGCGCGCCCTGCTGTACGAAACTTCGCGGTTTGTCGATATATATAAAGCCTACAACTTTGTTGCCGAAGACCGCAAGCTGACCCCCGAAGAACGTACGGAATGCAAGGAGTACCAACGGCTGGCCGACGTCTATACGCCGCTGCTCAAACTTTTTTCCAGCGAATATGCCAACCAAAACGCCTACGACGCCCTGCAAATCCATGGCGGGTCGGGCTTCATGAAAGAGTACCCCATCGAGCGGATGTATCGCGATGCGCGCATCCTCACCATTTACGAAGGCACCTCCCAGTTGCAGGTGGTGGCCGCCATTCGCGGCGTAACCACCGGCGCCTACCTGAACCGTATCCGCGAATACGAAAAGACGCCGGTGAAGGGAGAACACGAACAACTGAAAAAAATCCTTGTGGCCATGACCGCCCAGTATGAACAGGCGGTGCAATTGGTCACCGACAGGAATGATACGGAATATACCGACTTCCACGCCCGCCGCCTCGTAGAAATGGCCGGGCACATCGTCATGGGCTACCTCCTGCTGCTCGATGCACAGCGGTGCGGCGCCTTTGAACAGTCGGCCGCGATCTTCATTACGCGGGGACAGGCATGGAACACAGGCCACTTCTCCTTTATTGAACATTTTGAACCCGACCACCTCGCAGCCTACAGCGTGTTGAAAGACGCGGAGTAGACTTGCATTGAGCATGCCGGATGCCGCGCGCCTATTGGTGTTCGCGGCGCAAGAGGTCGGTTACGGTTTTCACCGGACTGAACGTAGAAAGCGGGACTTCCACAAACATCGTATTCCAGTCGCTCATGGCGCCGTTCCACAGACCGGGCAGCTCGAGCGCTTTCAACGCGCGACCGTCTTTACTTTTTTCCGAAATGAAACCCGTAGCGGGGTCGCGGAAGCGGCGCAGGTCGTACACGCCGCCCTTGTAGTCGCGGAACGAGCACACGAGGTCTACCGGATTGAAGTGAGTCGACGCCCGGAATATCGTTTTTACGGCCGGGTCGCGCAGGTCGATTTGCGAACTTTCCACGATTTGCAGCGATTGCGAACCGTCGGCGTTGCGGGCGAGGAAAGGCCCTCCGCCGGGCTCTCCCGCGTTTTTCACCATGCCGCACACCCGCATGGGGCGGTTCAGCTTGGTATACAGCAGCGCGGCATACTGTTCCGCTTCCACCTCGGGCAGGGTGATGCAGAAATGCTGCGCCAGAAAGGTGGCAATTTCCTTTAACTTCAGGCTGCCGGCGCCCTGTTCCAGTTCGGCGAGGTAGGTAGCAATCCGGCTGCGCAGTTTCAGCATCATGCCGGCCAGCACCTTTTTCCAGTGGATAGTGTCGGGCTTCAGCCGGTCGGGCGCCACGTTGTCGATATTTTTGATGAAGACGATGTCTTCCTCGATGTCGGCGAGGTTTTCGAGCAGCGCCCCGTGTCCGCCGGGACGGAACAAAAGACTGCCGTCGGCATTACGGAAAGGCGTGTTATCGGGTTCCACCGCCAGTGTATCGGTCGACTTTTTCTGTTCCGAAAAGCCTATTTCGTAGGTCACGCCGTAGCGTTGTTCGTAGGCGGGCTGCACCTTTTCGAGCAGCGCCCTGAACCTGCCGGCGTGTTCGGGCGATACGGTAAAATGCAGGCGGGCCACGCTGTTTGCATCTTTGGCATACAGCGCCGCTTCCACCAAGTGTTCCTCGAAGGCCGTGCGCGCGCCTTCGGCGTAGCGGTGGAATTTCAGCAGTCCTTTCGGCAGTTGCCCGTAGTTGAGGCCGCTTTCCGCGAGCAGTCCGTTGAGCGTCGCCTGCGGGTCGTTGCGGTTGGAGGCGGCCGTGACGCGCATCAAGTCGTCGTAAAAGGCGAAATCCGACAAACGCTTAAAGAACGTATCGGTTTCGGGAGATGTCTTCCCGGCGTCGCGCATTTCGTAGAGCGATTTAAACATGCGGGTGGCCGCGCCGGAAGCCGGCACGAACTTGAGGCGGCTGCCGCCCCAGCGGTCGAACGTGTTCACCAGTTCGGCCTGTTCTTCACTGCCCACCTGCACGATACCCTGGCCGGCGGTGGCCGGCGCCACGATGGGCATATAGGGAAAGCCGTTGCGGAAATTTTCGATTTGCTGTGCCGCCTGCGCGGGCTCGATGCCCATACGTCGAAGCTGTTGAATGTCGGATGTGGAAAACATAGATGTCTTATTTGATACCTCCATGTTACAAAGGTAATGAAAAAAATGAAATCTTACCCATAAGCGGGTAACAAACAGACAAAATATAACATAATTCAACACTTTCCCGGAGCGTCGCGGGATTTTCATAACCGGGGGTCAGCGACCCGCGGGAACAGATAAAATGTGTTGTCGTGTGGCCACGCCAACACGATAAAGATTGATAAAGGTGGATAAAGGTGGATAAAAAGTTATGAAAACAAATGCAGTTCGCCCGGAGGGCGGCGGTGCATTTTCTCCCCTCTCCTTCAGGAGAGGGGTTGGGGGTGAGGACAGGTCAGGATAAAGGTTGATAAACGTGTTGTCGGGTTGCACCCGCCAACACGATAAAGAATTGATAAAGGTGGATAAAAAGTTATGAAAACAAATGCAGTTCGCCCGGAGGGCGGGATTTTCATAACCGCAGCCTGCAGCGACCTATCCGAGCGTTCGGTTGGCTTCCCAGACGCTCTGGCGACAAAACCGAGCGTTCGGTTGGCTTCCCAGACACTCTGGCGACAAAACCGAGCGTTCGGTTGGCTTCCCAGACGCTCTGGCGACAAAACCGAGCGTTCGGTTGGCTTCCCGGCACGTGTTGGAACCGCGCAATTAACACTTCAGCCGGGATTAATAACACAATTTAACACTTCTGCGCTTGTATTTCCAAAAAACGTATGTATATTTGCGCCGTTAAGTTTTTGTTCTTTGGATAATTCATGTGTTAACTTTAACATTCTTTTCTCAGAAAACCGCAAATTGACTTAAAACGATAGAATTTAAAGTTAGACTACGCAAAATGGGCGTGTGTCTAATTTTCTATCGTTTTTGGTGCTTTGCGGTACCTCTGAGAAAAGATTATTAGACACACGCTTTTTTTTTGACACCAGAATAAAATATAAGATAAATTTATTCTATAATTAAAAGTATACGTTGCAATAGTTTTGCGATGCGGGATTGTATTGTGTAAAGGCAGATAAAAGTGGATAAACGTGTTGGCGTGTGGCCACGCCAACACGATAAAAATAGATAAAAATTGTTCATTGATAGAAGGCTGTTGTTTGTTAGTTCTTCTTCTTACTGTCTCCTATTGTACCATGCAGCAGCCTTTTCTTTTTCGATGAACGGGGAACGGAAATGTCCCCCGCTCGCGGGGGTGGCCGGAGGCCGGGGGTGGATAGGATAAAGGTTGATAAACGTGTTG
>JAITQN010000012.1 GCA_031288865.1 Prevotellaceae bacterium | reverse complement strand
CGGATTTGAACCGTCGACCTGCTCATTACGAATGAGCTGCTCTACCGCTGAGCTAAGGAGGCGTAATTTCAAAAAGGGTGACAAATGTAGTGAATATATTTTTAATAACCTAATTGTTCATTTAGTTTTTCCCTGTCGGCCATGCGCTGCCGTATCTGTTTCCGGTAGTTATCTGTTTTTCCCGGAGGGATATTTTTGCCGACGAGGTCTAACCATTCCAGCGCCAGTTCGTACTCACCTGTCATTTCCGCGCCTGTGGCCATGTTGAAAGCAGCGTAGGCGGCTTTCTTCCCTGTGGCGGCGCTTGCCAGTTCGCCCCAGATTTTCATAGCCTCAGCCCACCTCCCCTGATAAGCATAATTCGCGGCGCTTATCCATGGGCTTTCCGCAAACGACGGCACATAATAGCGCCGGTAGTTTGTTGTCCATTGCGGCACCGTTGATTCCAGCGCCTGACGGCCTGTGTCGCGAATAATGTCGCGCCACAGTTCCTGTATGCCCTCGTCGCTTAGATCCCCGAGCAGCCGGTTGCTATACGTCAGGCTGTCGTGTAGCAGCCGTGTGGCGACGTAGAGGTGTTGCTCGGCGTCGTAGAACCGGTATGCCGCGGAGTAGGTAATGTGCAGGTCGTTGCCTTGCGTGCCGGCGCGCTTTTGCAAGCCGGTGGCGGCATGGTCGATAATCAGCAGCAGGGAGGCCTGCGATTGTTCCGACAGGCTGGCCATGTAGGCCGTGTCGTGCAGTTCGGGGCAGGAGTCGTGGCAGAATAGCGTCAGGTTAAACAGGGGAATATCGTAGTCGTCGAACAGCGGCGATTCCTCGAGCGCCTCTTTTGCGCCCTCGGCGAGCAGGTTCGCCATCACGCTGTCGGTGGCGTAGGTCACCGTGCCGTCTTCCTCCTCGTGGGTCACGTGCAGCGCATTGAATATGGCGAGCGTCTTGCCGGCGTAGGGAACCGGGTTCTTCGCCGGATGCAGCACCTCTATCCGCGTTGCATACTCTGCAGCGCCGCAGGAGGCCATGACGCCCGCCGGCAAAATGCACCATATATATAAAGGTATACGTTTCATTACATATTCATGCCGCCGCACACGGTGAGTACTTGTCCCGACACATACGACGACAGGTCGGAAGCCAGGAACAGCGCCACATTGGCCACGTCCTCGGGCGTTCCCCCGCGGCGCAGCGGAATGGTCTCCATCCATTTTTCGCGCACTTCGTCCGAAAGCTGGTGGGTCATCTCGGTAATGATGAAGCCCGGCGCGATGGCGTTGGCGCGGATGCCGCGCGAGCCCATCTCCTTGGCGGTGGACTTCGTCAGCCCGATCAGGCCGGCCTTGGAGGCGGAATAGTTGGCCTGCGCCGCGTTGCCCGACACGCCAACCACCGAACTCATGTTCACGATGCTTCCCGACCGCTGGCGCATCATGGTGGGGATGACCGCGTGCGTGAAGTTGAACGCCGATTTCAGGTTGATGTTGATTACAATGTCCCACTGGTCTTCGCTCATGCGCATCATGAGGCCGTCGCGCGTGATGCCGGCGTTGTTCACTAAGATATCGACCCGGCCGAAGTCCTTGAGGATTTCTTCCACCACCTTGTGGGTGTCGTCGAATTTGGCTGCGTTTGAGGCATACGCCTTCGCTTTTACGCCCAGTGCGGCGATGTCCGCTTCGGTTTTTTGCGCGTTGTCGTCATACGCCAAATCGGTGAAGGCGATATTACAGCCTTCTTCCGCGAGGCGCAGCGCCACCGCTTTTCCGATACCGCGGGCTGCGCCCGTCACAATAGCCACCTTTCCGTCTAATAGTTTCTTCATTGGTAAGTTTTTTAATTAAATGAGTGGGCAAAAATACGATTTTTTTGCGGTTTGTGCAAATCTTCCCAGTGTCAGTTGTTGATTACCCCCGACCCGAGGAGCTCGTCGCCGTCATACCAGCCGGCGAACTGTCCGGCGGTGATGCCGCGTTGCGCCTGACGGAACACGATGTACATGCCTTCGTCCCTGCGATAGAGCGTGGCCTCCTGCAAAGGCTGGCGGTAGCGGATACGCACCCGGCAGGTGCGCTCCTCGCCGGCGGTCATGGCTGCCGCGGGGCGTACCCAGTGGATGTCGTTGGCGGCAATAAACAGTCCCTCGCGATACAGTCCTTGGTGCGCGTGGCCTTCGCCCACATACACGGTGTTGGTGTGCACGTCGGTGGCAATCACGAACAGCGGTTCCACGTGTCCGCCGATGTGTAGCCCGTGCCGTTGGCCGATCGTGAAGAAGTGGGCGCCCTGATGCGTGCCGGCTTTCTTTCCGCCGGAGGGATGGTAGGGGTATGCGGCGCAGCGTTCCGGCAGCGTGGTGTGCGGCGGCAGCGTGTCGTAAAATCCGGGCATAATTTCTATGATGTCGCCCTCTTTTGCCGCCAGCTTCTGTTGGAGGAATACCGGCAAGTCCACCTTTCCCACGAAACAGATTCCTTGAGAGTCTTTCTTGTCGGCGCTGGGCAGCCCGGCCGCGGCGGCCAGTTTCCGCACGTCGGGTTTCAGCAGGTGTCCTATCGGGAAAAGCGCTTTCGCCAGTTGCTCCTGCGACAGTTGGCAAAGGAAATAGCTTTGGTCTTTATTCGGGTCTGTGCCGGCCAGCAGGCGGTAGGCGGTGTTTCCGTTTTGGGTGAGGGTTTCTTTCCGGCAGTAGTGGCCGGTGGCTACGGTGTCGGCGCCCAAGTCCATCGCCGCTTTCAGGAAGGCGTCGAATTTAATTTCGCGGTTGCACAGCACGTCGGGGTTGGGCGTGCGCCCCCGCGCGTATTCCGCAAACAGGTAGTCCACCACCTTTTTGCTGTAGTCGGCGCTCAGGTCGATGAAGTGAAAGGGGATGTCGAGTTTCTTGGCCACTAACCGGGCTATGGCGAGGTCGTCTTTCCATGGACAGTCGCCGTAGAGCGTGCCGGTGGTGTCGTGCCAGTTTTGCATGAACAGCGCCATCACCTCGTGCCCCTGCTGCTTGAGCAGCAGCGCAGCCACACTGGAGTCAACACCCCCCGAAAGTCCTACAGCGATCACCATAATTAAGAATTAAAAAAAGGGTAAGCTGTTTATATCGCACCGCTACAACCACTTGCCCTTGCTGCCTTCCGGCCCTGGGGGAGTTCGGTGGGAGCTGGTCGTATAAGACTTACCCGGGCGCAAAGATATAAATTTTTTTTATACCTTTGCAACCTGTACCTGAATTTTGTTTCACTAAAAAAATAAATACTTATGAAATCAAATTTTTTACGTCACACTGCCCTCTGGGGCCTGTTCATCGGACTGGGTCTTGTGCTGCTGAGCGTAGTAGACATGCTCCTCGGATTTTACAGTACGAATAACTACTTCAATTTGCTGAACTATGCCCTTCCGGCCGGAGGCATTATCTGGGGCGCCTTGCAGTTCCGCAACGAGGAATCGGAAGGGTTTATGACTTACGGGCAAGTGGTGAGTTATGGCGTGGTCGCTTCGGTGTTCTTCGGCATCATAACGGTGGTATATTCCATACTGCTGATTACCGTAATAGACCCGGCGTATGTAGACAGTGTGCAGGCGCTGGCTGCGGAAAAACTGGATGCCATGGGCACTTTAACGGATCAGCAAATTGACCAGATGCTGGAAATGAGCGCCAAGATGATGAGAAACCCGGTGTGGATTTCTATTGGCGGCCTTTTCGGCGCAGTGATCGAAGGGTTGATCATTGCATTGATTGCCGGCATATTCATCAAGCGTAACCGTCCGTCGACGCCTTTTGTGTAGCCGGATAACTTCTCAGTCATGGATATTTCCATTATCGTCCCCTTATATAACGAAGCCGAGTCATTGCCCGAGCTCACCGCGTGGATCGAGCGGGTGATGCGGGATTTTCCCCATTCCTACGAACTGCTTTTTATCGACGACGGCAGCCGCGACGATTCGTGGACGGTCATCAATCGGCTATCGGAGCGGAATCCGTGTATCCACGCGATGCGGTTTCGCCGTAACTATGGGAAGTCGGCCGCGCTGTACTGCGGATTTGAGGCCGCGAAGGGCGAGGTGGTCATTACCATGGATGCCGACCTGCAGGACAGCCCCGACGAAATCCCCGAACTCTACCGCATGATAAAAGAGGAGCGCTACGACGTGGTGTCGGGTTGGAAGAAGAAGCGCTACGACAGTAAAATCTCCAAAAACATTCCTTCTAGGATTTACAATGCCGCCACCCGCTGCATCACCGGTGTGAAGCTGCACGACATGAACTGCGGGCTGAAGGCCTACCGGAACAAGGTGGTGAAGAGCATCGAGGTGTATGGCGAGATGCACCGCTATATCCCTGTGCTGGCCAAACAGGCCGGTTTCACAAGGATAGGCGAGAAGGTGGTGCGGCATTGCGCCCGCAAGTTCGGCGTGTCGAAGTTCGGCATGTCGCGCTTCATCAACGGGTTCCTCGACCTGACCAGCGTGGTGTTTGTGGGGAAGTTCGGCAAAAAACCCATGCACATTTTCGGATTGATTGGCTCGGTGGTGTTTCTGGCCGGGTTTATCCTTACCGGATGGGTCATTTATGAAAAGCTGCACGCGCAGGCGCAGGGATTGCTTTTCCGTCCGGTCACCGACCAGCCGTTGTTTTATTTGGCGCTGGTCACCTTAATTATAGGTGTGCAACTGTTCCTCGCCGGCTTTATCGGCGAACTCGTGACCCGCAACAGCAGCGACCGGAACAAATATTTAATCGATGAAACATTTTAATCTCGTATGACGCTTATAAAATCTATTTCCGGAATCCGCGGCACGATAGGCGGACAACCCGGCGGCGCGTTGACGCCTCCCGATTTGGTAAAATTCACTGCGGCCTATGCCACGTGGCTGCGGCGCGGGCAAACGGATGCCGCGCGGCTGAAGGTCGTGGTGGGACGCGACGCCCGCGTGTCGGGCGCCATGGTCGACCACTTGGTGTGCGGCACCCTGATGTCGTGCGGCGTGGATGTGGTGAACGCCGGTCTGGCCACTACGCCCACGGTGGAGATGGCGGTGGTGTGGGAAAAAGCCCACGGCGGGATTATCCTCACGGCATCGCATAACCCGGGACAGTGGAACGCCCTCAAGCTGCTGAACCGGCACGGTGAGTTTCTGAACGCGGACGAAGGCAAGCTCCTGCTGCAAATAGCCGACAGTGGCGATTTCCACTTTACGGACGTCGACGCATTAGGCACATACACCTCGTGCGATGACGCTATCGATAAGCATGTGGAAACCGTGTGCAACTGTTTACATTTGCGCCGTGAACCACACGTAGATGCCATTGACAAGCATGTGGAAGCCGTGTGCAACTATCCGCTGGTGGATGTAGACGCCATTTACAAAGCCGGGTTCAAGGTGGTGGTCGACGCCGTAAATTCGGTGGGCGGCCTCGCCATTCCAAGGCTGCTGCGTGCGCTGGGCGTGCAAACGGTGGAGATGTACTGCGAACCTACGGGACACTTCCCGCACAACCCCGAGCCCCTGCCCGAACACCTGACCGGAATTGCAGCACGTGTGGTAGCCGAAGGCGCTGACTGCGGCATTGCGGTTGACCCCGACGTCGACCGGCTGGCGCTGGTCTGCGAGAACGGCGACATGTTCGGCGAAGAATACACGCTGGTGGCGGTGGCCGACTACGTGCTGGCGCGGCGCAAGGGCAACACCGTGTCGAACCTCTCCTCGTCGCGCGCCCTGCGCGACGTGACCGAACAGCACGGCGGGCAATATTTCGCCTCGGCGGTGGGCGAGGTGAATGTGGTGCAGCAGATGAAAGCCTGCGGGGCGGTGATCGGCGGCGAGGGCAACGGCGGGGTGATTGTCCCCGACTTGCACTATGGCCGCGACGCGCTCATCGGGGCGGCCCTGTTCCTCTCGCATCTGGCGCATAAAAAGACGACGGCCTCCGCCTTGCGCGCCACGTACCCGCCCTACTTCATCTCGAAAAACAAGGTAGAACTGAAGCCCGGCATCGACATGGCGGCCTTGCTCCAAAAGGTGAAGCAAGGCTATGCAAACAACCGGATTACCGACATCGACGGGGTGCGCATCGATTTTGACGACGCCAAACAGTGGGTGCACATCCGGAGTTCTAATACCGAGCCCATTATAAGAATTTACGCCGAGGCGCAAACGCCCGCCGCCGCCGCCGCGCTGGCCGGGGAAGTTAAAAATTTCCTGTCGAAATAAATTTTGCACATTAAAAATAAATTACTACCTTTGCCACCCAATTCAAAAAGTAGATTTTGATATGAAAAAAGAAATTCATCCCGACAATTACCGCATGGTTGCTTTCAGAGACATGTCGAACGACCATACTTTCCTTACCCGCTCGTGCGTGAACACCCGCGAAACGGCTACTGTCGACGGAAAAGAATACCCCTTATACAAAGTCGAAATCTCGAACACCTCGCATCCGTTCTACACGGGCAAGATGAAGTTGGTGGACACCGCCGGCCGCGTAGACAAATTCCGCAACCGCTACAAACACTTGGAGAAAAAATAAAGGTAATTTTAGTCATTCATAGGTGGGGCTGTTCAAATTTGGATAGCCCTTTTTTTAATCGGCTTTTGGTACTCTTACCCATAAAAAAACAAAGGCTCGGTGCAAGTAGAAAAAGCACAACAAATAAATTGGATTGAAAAAATGTGCTCTTTTCGGGCAGGTTAGCCCTATTTTACGTTACACTTCGCCTTTGCAGCTTTAGGCTTTGTCGTTACTGCCTAATACATTTTGTATTTTGTGAACATACAGTGCCTTCAACTTCTCGCGGGCAGGCCCGAGGTACTTGCGCGGGTCAAATTCGGCAGGCTGTTCCACAAATACTTTGCGTATAGCAGCCGTCATCGCCAATCGCCCATCGCTGTCAATGTTTATCTTGCATACCGCCGACTTTGCAGCATCGCGCAATTGTTCTTCGGGAATCCCGATAGAATCTTTTAACTTTCCGCCGTATTGGTTAATTTCCGACACAACGTCCTGCGGCACGCTTGATGCGCCATGCAGCACAATCGGAAATCCGGGAATGCGTTTTTCAATTTCTGCTAAAATATCCAACCTGATTTGCGGCTTTTGCCCGGGTTTGAACTTAAACGCCCCGTGCGACGTGCCGATTGAAATAGCCAGCGAGTCAACGCCTGTTTTCTTCACGAAATCTTCCACTTCTTCGGGCTGCGTGTAGGTGTGGTGCTCGGCTTTTACATCGTCTTCCACGCCGGC
>JAITQN010000008.1 GCA_031288865.1 Prevotellaceae bacterium | reverse complement strand
TGGCCGATATGGCGAACAACGTCGCCGCCCTGTCGGTCGAAGAAAACGTGATGACGATCGGCGACTCGCTGCTCCTGCTGTTCAAGTTAGTCAGCGGCCACGACACGCCGTTTATTTACGAGAAGACGGGCGCAGCCTTGCGCTCCTTCATGCTCGACGAATTTCAGGACACCTCGGGCATGCAGTGGAACAGCCTAAAGCCCCTGCTGGAAAACGGACTGGCCGAAGGCGGAAACGCACTGGTGGTGGGCGATGTAAAGCAATCCATCTACCGCTGGCGGAACGGCGACTGGCGCATCCTGGCCGGCGGGCTCGACCGCGACCTCGCCACATTCGGCGTCACACGCCGCGTGCTCGACACCAACTGGCGCAGCGCAAAAACCATAGTCGACACCAACAACGCGCTGTTCGGCAAACTGCCGCAGCTGCTCCGACAACAGCTCGCAACCGCCTTCGACGCCGCCGGATTTACCAGCGAACAACTAAGCCGCGCCATCACCGAAGCGTATGAAAACGCCACGCAGCACGCGGCGCGCAACGACACGGAAGGATACGTGCACATCGACATACTCGACCACAAGCAAGAGATTCCGGCGCCGGAACAGGCGCTGCAAAAAACACGGGATTTGGTGCTGGAACTGCAAAGCCGGGGCTACAAATTGTCGGACATCGGCATACTGGTACGCAAGAACACGGAGGGACAAGACGTGGCAAACGCCCTGCTGGAAAGCGGTGTGCCGGTCGTTTCGCAGGATTCGCTGTTTCTTGCCCATTCGCCGGCCGTGCAATTCATCACCGGGCTGCTGCATCAGGCCATCTATCCCGACGACAGCATCAACAGGAAGTGCATAGAAAACTTTATGGCCAAACGCGGCATGCCCCTCCCCTCCGGCTTCGACACATGGCTTGCCGGCCTCATCCGGCAACCGTTGACAGAAGTGGTAGAAACCCTCATCGAACGGTTTAAATTAGACGAACTGAAAGACGAAATGCCCTTCGTGCAGGAATTGCACGATTTGATGCTCCACTACGGGAACAGGGAAACCGGCGACATCTATTCCTTCATGGCGTGGTGGGCTGAAAAAAGCGAAAAGCAAACACTCGCCATGGCCGGCGAACAGGACGCCGTGCGGATTCTCACCATCCACAAGTCAAAAGGACTACAGTTCAGGGTGGTGATCATCCCCTTTTGCGCGTGGCCCATGGAGCCGAAAACCAACACGCTGTTGTGGGTAAAAGCGGAGGAAGCGCCTTTCAACAGCCTCCCCTACCTGCCGCTAAAATACACCAAAACACTGGCAAATACTCATTTTCGCAGCGATTATTTCACCGAAACCACACAAGCGTATATCGATAACCTAAACCTGCTGTACGTGGCGCTCACCCGGGCGGAAGAGGAACTGCACGTGTTTGCTTTCAAGCCGGGAAACCGCTACTCGGTAGCCGACTTGCTGCAAGAAGGCATGGGAGGCGATAGCTTTGAAGCGGGATGCAAACGTCCGTCTGTGGCCGCAAAGCGGGCGGAAAAGGGAAAAACCATCACCCTGCAAGGATACCCGTCGCTCCCCTACATCAACCACTTGCGGCTGAAATACGGAGAAGCAAGGCACGACGAAGAAAGCAGCACCCACATGCGCGACTACGGCATACTGATGCACCGCGTTTTTTCGGAAATGAAAACAGCCGCCGGTCTCGACAAGGCCATCCAGTCGCTCGTGTTGCAAGGATTCATACCCGACGACGAGCGCAAAGGCGATTTGCGGCAAAAAATGGAGGACGCGCTGAAACATCCCGACGCGGCAGCGTGGTTCGACGGCTCATGGGACGTGCGCACCGAAGCCGACATCCTGCTGCCCGGCACGGGGAGCGTACAGCAGTTGCGCCCCGACCGCGTAATGATAAAAGACGACAGGGTGGTGGTGGTTGATTATAAATTCGGGGAACACGAACAAACCGCCTACGAGGAGCAGATGAAAAAGTACATCGGCTGCTTGCAAGGCATAGGATATCGCCATGTGGAAGGATATTTATGGTATGTAAGCAAAAATAAGGTATTCCCGGTGAGTCTATAACATACTAAAAATAAGCAGGCAAGAAAATGGCGGGGAATTTTTTAATATTTTTTAAGACTTTTTATGCCCCTTTAATGGCGGTATTATTCCATTCTTTAACCAAAAAATTATACCTTTGTATTTTAGTTCTGTATGAAATATAAAATATAATGCAGGGAATTGTTATAAAAAAATGGCTTTTAGGGATTGTTATTTTGTCCTGTTCCGTAAAGGTATTTGCGCAACAGGACATGCAATATACGCAGTATTTATTCAATTATCTTGTGGTAAATCCTGCGTATGCGGGCTATAAAGAAGCCACCAACCTGCAGGCTTTTTCGCGGATGCAGTGGATGGGCGTGAACGGCGCCCCGAATATTTATTCCATATCTGTAGACGGCACGGCTATGGGCGGTGATGTTGTAGGCTGGGGCGGACAACTGGTAAACGAGCAAATGGGCGCGCACAATCTTGTATCGTTATTCGGAACGTATGCCTTCCGCCTCCGGCTGAACCAGCGCGACGACCGGCTGTCGTTCGGATTAAGCGCCGGGGTTACCCAGTGGCAACTAAATTACAATAAGCTACAACCCGGCAAAGAAATGGATCTCACCTATTTTGCTGAAAATTACACCCGGCCCGAATGGCGTCCCGACTTCCGCATAGGGGCCTATTACAATACGCCGTTTTTCTATGCCGGCGTATCGGCCACCAACTTGTTCGCCAATTTCTCGGGCGACATCAGGATCCCGCACCTTTATGTGTCGGCGGGCGGATTCATCTCGATTAACAACAGCTTCGGGCTAAAACCCTCCTTTATATATCGCAACGACTTCAAAGGCCCCGGAAATATCGACATAAACCTGCTGGCCCTACTGATGAAACAATTGTGGGTGGGCATCAATTACCGTACGGGGATTTACATCGGGCCAATAAAAGCGAGTGAAGTGGAAACCATACAAACCACCAATACGCTGGCTTTTATGATAGAGCTGTTTGTCGTCAAAAACATGCAAATAGGATATTCTTACGACTTGAGTGTTATGGGAACAGGATGGCCGGGATCGCATGAGATATCGCTCAGTTATACCATCCCAAAGAAGAAGACCCGCCAATCAACGCCTCGTTACTTTTAGTCACCGATGTTATGAAAAAAACAATCTCCATAGTCATTCTCTGTTGTTCGACGCTTCTGCTGCACGCCCAGGCAGACCTTATCTTACAGCAAGCCGAAGCATATATATCGAAGTCTGATTATAAAACAGCCATAGAACTTTTGGAGCCGCAGGCAAGGAAGAAAAATGTAAGGCCTGAGACGCTCGAACTGCTGGGCAACTGCTACCTCTCCATGGAAGACCGGGAAAAAGCCATGCTTTATTACAAACAGCGCATCGACAAAGGAGGAAATATTCCCCCCGACATCTTCCTTCACTATGGGAAACTGCTGCTTCATGAAGGAAACTATGCAGAAGCGAAAACATACTTCCAGGCCTATTATACCGCCAGACCCGACTCACTGGTGTATACGTTCATTGCCTCCTGCGACACCGCCGTGCGGTGGATGAAACAAAACATCACCTATAATGCCTTTACGGTGGAAAACCCGAAACGGATTAACAGTAAACACCACGACTGGGGCGCCATACGCAACAAAAGCGGAATAATGTTCATCTCCGACCGGCCGCGAAACAAGAACAGCGAGGGCGGATTTTACACCGTGTATCAATCAAATACAAGAAAAGACGACAGCTATGGTGCGCCGACGGTCTTTTTCAATAAAATGGAAGAGAACAACCACGTAGGGCCGGTGGCTTTCACAAAAAACGAAAAAACGATTTACTATACCCAAACCAATACCGACACGTGGCATCGTGGTAAAACCGACGACGGCACCATGTGGGAAAGTAAACTGGAGATCGTCATTGCGAAAATAAACAACAAGCGCTTGTCGTCGATAAAACCATTCAAGCACAACAACCCGCGTAAGTATTCGGTGGGGCACGCCTGCCTCAGCCCTAACGACAGCGTGCTGTACTACGTGTCGGACATGCCGGGCGGATTCGGCGGCACCGACATCTACTATTCCGAACTCGTGGGCGGTGAATGGAGCGCTCCGGTAAACGCAGGGCCAATACTTAACACCGCCGGCAACGAGATGTTCCCCACCATGGACAGTACGGGCGTGCTGTACTTTTCTTCAAACGGCAGAATCGGCCTGGGCGGGTTAGACATATTCAGGGCCAAAGGCGAAAAGAGCCAGTGGAGCATCGTAGAAAACATGCGTCATCCGATTAACAGTTGCGGCGACGATTTTTATTTCGTGCCGGCAGACGATAAAAAGTCGGGGCTTTTTGCCTCCAACCGGCTGGGCGGCGAAGGCAGCGACGACATTTATCTGCTGGCAGTAACAGGGCGGTTCCCCGATTTCGGATACATGGGAGATCACGAAGCCTACGAGAATCTATTCAACATAGACAGCATAAAAGTATTTACAGGAACGGTAATAAACGAAACGACGCTGGAAGGAATAGACAGCGTGCAAATATCATTCGTAAATAACTTCACCAAAGAGCAGGTGATTTGTACGACCGACAGCACCGGCACGTTCTCCGTTCACCTCAACGAGAAAGAAAGCTATACCTACTCATGCATTCGCGAAGGTTACGTGCCCACTATCGGGCAGCCGTTAGCGGGCAGCAACATATTCAAAAAAGGCTTCCAAATTCAAATGACGCCGATAAAAATAAACGAAGAAAATGTCATTGCCGGCAATGTATTTCTCGACACGGGAGAAGGACAGGGCATCGAGTACAGGGTGCAGGTGATGGCCAGCAAAGAATACCCCGACTGGGATTACCTGAAGGGCATTGAAAGCACTTACCCGAATTTAAAAATCCTGTACGGAAGTTTTCCCGACGCCTTTACCCGCTTCACGGCAGGCCAGTTTAAGACGATGAAGGAAGCTACAAGGCTGAAGAATGAACTGCGCAAAATCGGGTATAAAGACGCCTTTGTGGTGATGTTTGTAAACGGTAAACGAAATGTTGTTTCATATAAATAAGCAAGAAAAATATTAAAGATATTGGGAGCAAGCTCCCGGAAGAAGAACTAATTAGTATATTCTTGTACTGTGCGCGCGAAGCTGTTTAGCATATTCGCGCGCTTTCTTTTGGGTAACCCGGTCGAGCAAATCCCAAAATGCGTCGCCGTGATTTTTATGCACCGTATGGCATAACTCGTGCAGGATGATATAATCGATAAGGTGGTCGGGAAGATGCATGAGGTGCAGGCTCAGGTTGATGCTGTTGTCGGGCGAGCAGCTGCCCCAACAGGTGCGGGAGCTTCGTATGGTGAGTTTTTTGTAGTACAACCCATGTTGCGCGGCAAGCTGCTGCAGGCGCGCAGGCAGCACTTCATGCGCCTCCACGCGCCATGCATGCTCCACGGCCTTGCGGATAGTGGCTTGCAGGGCAGGGTCGTTGATTTGCCGTGCTGCCGGATAATAGATTTCCACCAAGCCGGGCCTTATGTCCACGTGTACGCTGTGCCTTTCGGCCGGGATGAGTTGCACCTTGCGCGAATACGTGCCGAACTCCGTGTCGGGCGTAAAAGTGGTTTGAGCCTTGGCCTTCTTGTCCACCAAGCGTTTCATGGCCTGTAGCGCCCAGTCCGTATGGTTGTCGAGAAACCCTTCCGCCTCGCCGAACGACACATACAGCGGCATGGTGACCAGCACGCCTTCGGGGCGCACCGATATTTTCATATTGCGCGACTGCCTCAACTTGCGCAGCGTGACCGTGCCCAAATGAAGATGCCTGATTATTTTCTGACTGGTTCGCATTTCCCGCCGCAAATTTATGCTTTTTCCCGGTAACGGCAAAAAACAGGGCCGGACGCACAGTTCATCATT
>JAITQN010000155.1 GCA_031288865.1 Prevotellaceae bacterium | reverse complement strand
GGGAAGCCGTCCGAATGTTCGGATGGGTCGCCAGAGTGTCTGGGAAGCCGTCCGAATGTTCGGATGGGTCGCCAGAGTGTCTGGGAAGCCGTCCGAATGTTCGGTTTTATCCCGCCCTCCGGGCGAACTGCATTTGTTTCCACAATACATGTGTCTTTAACCATTAATCACTAACCATTAATCATTTTTATCAACCTTTATCCTGTTCCTCACCCCCAACCCCTCTCCTGAAGGAGAGGGGAGAAAACGCACCCCCGCCCTTCGGGCACCCCCTCCAGAGGGGGACATGTCCCGCCCCGGCCTGCATCATCGAAAAAACACTACCTTTGCATATATATATAATGCATGCATGGAACCTGTATCGCCTCATATCATGGAACTGGTGGCCAACCTGCCGCATACGCCGGGGGTGTACCGCTTCCTGAACGCCGCCGGCACGGTGATCTACGTGGGAAAGGCGAAAGACCTCCGCAAGCGGGTGGCGCAATACTTCACCGCCCGGCAACAGGAGAGCCGGAAGCTGCACGTCCTCGTGCGCCGGATTGCCGACATCCAACATATCGTGGTGCCTACCGAGGCCGACGCGCTGCTGCTCGAAAATAACCTCATCAAGGAATTGCAGCCGCGCTATAACGTGCTGCTGAAAGACGACAAAACCTACCCGTGGATCTGCATCCGGAACGAGCCGTTCCCGCGGGTGTTCACTACCCGGAGGCTGGTGAAGGACGGGTCGAGGTACTTCGGCCCCTACACGTCGGTGTCGATGCTGAAGGTGATGCTCGACCTCATCCGGCAGCTCTACCCGCTGCGCACCTGCAACCACGCCCTCACGCCCGACGCGCTCGCCGGGAACCGCTACAGGGTGTGTCTCGAATACCATATCGGACGCTGCCTCGCGCCTTGCACAGGCCTGCAATCGGAGGCGGACTACAACGCCGGCATCAGCGCTATCACGCATATCATTAAAGGAAACCTGAGCGAGGTGGCCGACCTGCTGCGTGTGCAAATGCAGGCGGCGGCCGACAGCTACAGGTTCGAGGAGGCGCAAATCTATAAAGACCGCCTCGATATGCTGAAGCGCTACCAGTCGAAATCGGTGATTGTGACGCCCGCCATCAGCAATGTCGACGTGTTTACCGTGCTCACCGACGACGGCGAGGCCTACTGCAACTTCCTGCGCGTGGTGCAGGGCGCCGTGATACAGTCGCACACCGTGGAGCTGCGGCTGGGCATCGAGGAAGACCGCGAGGCGCTGCTCAGTTATTTCATCGCCGAGATGCACGCCCGGCTGGGCGGGCTGTCGAAGGAGCTCGTGGTGCCCTTTCTGCCCGATCAGGAACTGCCCGGCACAACGTATGTGACGCCGCAACGGGGCGACAAGCTGCAGCTGCTCGAACTGAGCGAGCGCAACTGCCGGCTGTATAAGCTCGAGAGGCTCCGGCGGATGGAAAAGACCAACCCCGAACGGCACACGGAGCGCGTGCTGGGCACGTTGCAGAAAGACCTCCGCCTGCCGGCGCTGCCGCGTCATATCGAGTGTTTCGACAATTCGAACTTGCAGGGCACAAATGCCGTGTCGTCGTGTGTGGTGTTCAGGGACGCCCGCCCCAGCAAGCGCGACTACCGCCACTTTAACGTGAAAACCGTGACCGGCGCTAACGACTATGCCACGATGACGGAGGCGGTGCAGCGCCGCTACAGCCGTATGCGCGACGAGGGCGCGCCGCTGCCGCAACTCGTGGTGATCGACGGCGGAAAGGGTCAGTTGCACGCCGCTCTGGAGGCGCTCGAGGCGCTGCACCTCGAGCACGACATCGCGCTGGTGGGGCTGGCCAAGCGGCTGGAGGAAATCTATTTCCCGGGCGACCCCGTGCCTTTGTTTCTCGATAAGAACTCCGAGTCGCTGCGGGTGCTCATGCAGCTGCGCGACGAGGCGCATCGCTTCGGCATTACCCACCACCGCAAAAAACGCACCGGCGCCATGCTGGAGACCGAACTGGCCGCCATCAAGGGCGTCGGTGAGAAAACAGCCGGGAAGCTATTGCGCGCGTTTCACAGCGTGTCGCGCATTAAAGCCGCCTCGCTCGAGCGCTTAACCGCCGAGGTGGGCGGGAAAACCGCCCAAGCCATAAAAGCGCACTTTAATAATTCCTGATACACCGTAGCAACCGGCCGTAATTCTTGCCGGAGTAATCCATGGGAGTAACGATGCTCGTGGTGAATCTCAGGTACTGTGCGTTTCTTTCGTCATAAACCGAACTACTCCAATAGTGGCCTTCATTGTCCTGAAGATCGATCTTTTGGGTGCTTGGGTTAGCAACGCCTGCCAGCACGCCTTCCCATTTCGATGATGCATTCCAGCATTTCTGGTTGGTGCATTTATCGATTTCTTTAAACTTCGTGTTGGCATTGCTGAAGTCCTTACTTGTAGGCACGTGCCACCCTTTCGGGCAAATTCCCTGACAGGTGTTGTTTGAACCTGAGCATCCCCACTCTTTATTTGCGCCATAGTATGCACCAGCCTTGTTTAGCACAGCCGCCCAGTCATAGAAGTATCCGGCGCCGCTTTTCGCAGCTCTACGGCAATCGCCATAGTAACCCTTCGCCACTTTATTGGTTTGGTCATCAGAAGACCCTGTAAAGTCGGTTTTGTTACAATTCTTCCCGAACTTCAAATCCTGCACCATCCAGTAGCGCCCGTCGGCCATAATCCGTACCTTGTAGGTTTGCTTATTATTGTTCTCCCGATCGTCTGTAAGCGCCCAATGCGAATTTACCGGAACGGTTGTACAGGGGTTGAATGCCGTAAAGGTCACTGTTGCGCCCGGCGCGTCGCAGCAGCCGCTCGTTTTTATGGCCACCTTCACCTCGTTGGAAGTTACCGAACAGGCGCCGGCGTTGTCTATAACCACCCGGAAGGTTGCGTCTTTTTGCAGCGCCGCGGTGGTATATGCGGCCTTGTCGGCGCCGCTGCCTTCGGTTGCAGGCTCTCCGTTTTTGAGCCATCGATAGCTTGTGGCGCCGGTTGCCGCTACCGACAATTCAACCTTTTCACCCGGACATATCTCCGCGCCCGAGGGCTGCGTAGTAATCCCGGGAGTGGCAATCAGGGTTATCGACGCCTCCGAATAGCCCGACGAGCAATTCAGGCCGCCTACAGCACCCGCTACCCGCACCCGTACCGACTTCAGGCCGGGTGTGGCCGATGCAAACGTGTAGGTGTTGTCTTTGGCTGTGCCGCCGGTGTTGTCCCAGTCATACTTTGCCCCGGGCACCGGGGGCACGGTAAACACCACGTCCTCGCCCGAGCAGTTTCTGGCGGGCGGCGTGATGTCAGGCGCCTTGTCTACGCCCAGCACACACACGATAAATGAATTGGAGGCTTGCCAGTCGCAGTCCGGTATTTTCGCCATACGCGTGTAGACATACGTGCCTGCCGCGGATTTCCCCGTAGGGTTGGTGTAGGCGTCGCCGGTAGCGCCGGGGATCTCCTGACCGTTTTCCAGCCACACATACACTGCGCCCGCGCCTGCCGGCGAGGCACTCGGAATAGAATAGGACGTAGAAGTGCACACTGTTACATCCTGTGCCGCGGCTACCGAGAAAAAGAACCCCGGTACTACGGCCATTACTAATTTGGTTATCGTTTTCATTGATTTATATTTTTATTTGTTACTTTTGCTAATTCCTTATCTTATGAATCCTATTCTCCCGGGGCCGCCTTTGCACACCTTGCCGGAGCCTATCTGTCCGCCGACGTAGCCCGACACGGTAATCGTGGCCTTGTCGGAAGTGGCCGTACACTTGTTATTATCGGTAACCACCACCCAGTAGTCCGACTTCTTCGACACCGTGCCGGTATACGTACTGTTGTTGTTGCCTGTGTCAGTGCCGGCGCCGGCGCCTTCTTTCCACTGGTAGGTTAGCGTCTTGTCGCTTCCGGGCGTTGCCTTCGCTGTTAGCGTCACGTTAATCGAGGCGTTGCAGAATACCTGCGACTGCGGATGGGTGCTGATCACCGGCGGCTCGTGTATCGTGGCCGAGCGGGTCACGGTGGCGCTGTAGCAGGCCGGGGCGCCGGAGTAGGACAGCTTGGAGCGGGCGGTTACGGTTTTCGTGCCGGTGGCGGTGCCCGGGAACGTCACCTTATCGCCATCTTCGGCGCCGCCGCCGTTCGACGTCCACACCAGCGTGCCGGTGTAGTTCGTGGCAGTGAACACGATGTCACCGGCGCCTTGACACACGTCTGCAGGCCGGCTGATATCCGGCGCTGTGGGCACCGGGTTTTCGGTGATCTCCGGCGCGCCGCGCATCTGCGCTTCGCAGTACACGCCATTATCTATTACTCTGGCGGTATACTTGCCCGCCGTGCTCACCTTCCCGGGAAACGAGGCGGCGCGTCCCGTACCGTTCAGCGGGGCGCCGGTTTCCACGCCGTCTCTGTATAACCGGTATTGCGCACCGTCATCCGTGGCGTCGAAGGAGAACTCAACGCCGTCGCTTCCCGCGCAGAAGCCCGAAGCCGACACTTTCAAATCCCGCCTCACCGGCTCGCTGCAATTGTTCACCGTCACATCTTTCGTCTTCGTGACACCGCAATAGCCCGGCGCCCGCGCTATGACCGTCACCGGATACGTGCCGGCAACATCGGGCGATACCGTGGAGAAAAGACCATTGAAGCCCGTTTGTGCGGCGGGATCGAAACCCGGCGCCGACAAGTTGTAAACGATCCGCGCCTCGGGCGCTACCGGTTTGTCCGTTACCGAAATCGCCACTATCTTGTTTTTCGACAGGGCGTCGGGCACTGAAAAATCAAGATGGCCGGTCATCGGTTTACATCCGAACACGCCCGGCGCGCCCGTGGCGTCGGTGAACGATACCGCGATGTAGTTCGCCGGCACCAGAAACAGGCTGTTCGACTGTACGGTGACCGTACTCCCGCTCACCGTGTGCCTGAGCACCACATTATACATGGGCGTCCCCGTAAACGAAATACTGGCAGGGTTGTTGTATTTTCCCACCGGCGGGTAATTGGAGGCATACACACAGGCGCCCAGCGCGTCGGTATTCGGGGTGAACAGTTGAACAGAGGCGGAAAACCGGCCGGCATGTTGCGCATTGCCAACCACCCACACGCCCTGATTGTTGTTCTTCGGCTCGATCAGTTTTCCGATGCCCGGCACCGATGTTTTGGTTAATGTACCACCCGGCGACAACGGCAAACGCCTCATCTTGCCCATGACGCTGTGGTCAATAAATACCCATACGGTGTCGCTCCATACCGCCGGCGGCGACGTGGGAAACTGCCAGCTTATATCGAATGTTACCGTTCCGGAGTTCACCACAAGGTTCGACAGGGTGACCTCATTTTGTGCCGGCAGCAACAGCGGCCAGCACATTACTATTAATAGTAGTTTCTTCATTTTGTTTAGTGTTTATTTAGATAGTCTTTTGTTCATCCTCCTCCAACTATTACTTCTTGTTATCGCGCGGGCAACAATAATAACACCCCGCATCACGAAGTTTTTCATGATGTGTGCGCAGCAGTCCTCAAATCCATCCCGGCGACAAAGTAGAAAGAAATGTTCGAGTGAAACAGGGATACTGTCTTTGTTCTTCAAGCGGCAGGTAAGAGATCCGTAAATTTCTCTTTCCGAGAACAAAAGTATCACCGGTAACAAAAAGAACAGTAATTGACGGTTGCAAAGGTAAAAACTACTTTAGGGATTGCAACAGGCAGAAACGTTAAGATTTGTTAATAAAGCCTAAGCGCGGAACACTTCCCGCGTGAGCTCGTCAATTTTTCCAATGGGAATCAGGGCGATGTGTTTTGTCTTGGGAAGCCCTTTGTGGTACTTGGAGAGGAAGATTTTTTCGAAGCCTAACTTTTCGGCTTCGGCGATACGCTGCTCAATGCGAGCCACAGGTCGTATCTCGCCGCTCAGCCCCAATTCGGCGGCAAAGGCATAGCGCGACGACACGGCCAAATCGAAATTGGACGACAGGATGGCCGTCGCCACCGCTAAATCCACTGCGGGGTCAACTACTTTCAATCCGCCGGCCATGTTGAGGAATACGTCCTTTACGGCGAGCTTGAAGCCCGCCCGCTTCTCGAGCACGGCCAGCAGCATGTTCATCCGGCGCACGTCGAAACCGGTGGTGGAGCGCTGCGGCGTGCCGTAGGCGGCGGTGCTCACCAGCGCCTGCGTCTCGATGAGGAACGGGCGTATCCCGTCGAGCATGGCGGCCACGGCAATGCCGCTCAGCGCCTCGTCGTGCCGGGTGATGAGGATTTCCGAGGGGTTGCTCACCTCGCGCAGCCCGGAGTTCTGCATTTCGAAGATGCCGATTTCGGCCGTAGAGCCGAAGCGGTTTTTAATACTGCGCAGCAGGCGGTAGGCGTGGTTGCCGTCGCCCTCGAATTGCAGCACCACGTCCACGATATGCTCCAGCACCTTTGGCCCGGCAATGCTGCCGTCTTTCGTGATGTGCCCGATGATGAACACGGGGATGCCGGTTTGCTTGGCGAACTTTAGCAGCTGCGCCGCGCACTCGCGGATTTGCGACACGCTGCCCGCCGACGACTCCGCGCGGCCGGTAGTCAACGTTTGGATGGAGTCGACCACCACGAATTGCGGCTTCAGCTGTTGCGCCTGCGTAAAGATATCCTCGAGGTTCGTTTCGCTCAGGATGTAGCAGTTGCTGCCGTCGCCCTTGAGGCGGTCGGCGCGCATCTTGATTTGCTGCGCGCTCTCCTCGCCCGACACATACAGCGTTTTCAGCGACGGCGCATGCAGCGCCAATTGCAGGCTCAGCGTCGATTTCCCGATGCCCGGCTCGCCGCCGATAAGCACCAGCGACCCCATGACCAATCCGCCGCCCAGCAGGCGGTTTATTTCTTCGTTCTCGATGTTCAGGCGCGGCTGCCGTTCATAGGCGATTTGGTCGACCCGCTGCGCCGCGGCCTTCTCCTGCGAGAAGAACGAGGCGGCGCCGGCCGCCGGCGCCTTGCTCACCAATTCTTCTACAAAGGTGTTCCATTCGCCGCACGAGGGGCAGCGACCCAGCCACTTCGCGGACTCGTAGCCGCAGTGCTGACAGAAATAGGCCGTTTTCGTTTTCGCCATGGGTTGAATTTAGCAGGAAGGGAAAATCCTTTCTTTCGGAACACGCTGTTTGAAGTATTCCAATATTTGTTCTTTAGGCAAATCGCAAATATCTGCGCTAATCCTGTCCCTTACCTGACGCATGAATTGCACCGCGTCGAAGTCTTTTTGTTTTTTGTGTTCAGTCTTCATATTTCATTAAATCTCTTGGTGAACGAATTTGCAGGATGGCATATCCCAATTTTAGATTAATAGCATTATAACCTTGTATCCGGGTAGTATTTACAATATGTTTAAAATTCCAACTCGCCAGATAGTCGGCCTTATGAATAGTTGCCAATGCAATATGCAGGCAATCTTCATAGCTGGTTTTACCTACCACCTTTCCGGCTATGTATTCCGATGCAAGCGTAATGGCTTCATCGGTTATGTCAACAAAATCAATTTGAGCGGCAGGTAAATCGCGCACCAATTGTTTTACCCGTTCCGGCGAAGGTATTAGTTCCTGTTCAGTAAGCGACGAGTATATAATTTGCACTTCCCCCTTTTTGACTCTTTCAAATAAAGGAACAGTAAATTCTGCGAACTCAGGGTCAAAATACCCGCCAAACACAGAAGTATCCATATATATTCGTTGTTTCATTGCGCTTGCTTTCCGGCAAAGGTATGAAAAATATTTGATTCCCCCTCCTTTAGCCGCGCGTCATGTCGACCGGAGCGCCGCGGAAACCGAACACTGCAGTGTTTGTTCTCCCGGAGCGTCGCGGAAACCGAACACTGCAGTGTTTGTTCTCCCGGAACGTCGCGGAAACCGAACACTGCAGTGTTTGTTCTCCCGGAGCGTCGCGGAAACCGAACAATATACTCGTTTCGTATAACATAATTTAACACTTCTGCGCTTGCATTTCCAAAAATTGTACTTACATTTGCGGCGTAAAATAAGTAAATGTTCTTTGCATAAAAATGGCGTTAGCTTTAGGCATTCTCTATTTAGAAAATTAGCAAATTAATCAAAAAAACATACAGATGCTTATGGTTAGCGCCCGTGTTATAACTACACGGGCCTAATTTATTTGTATGTTTGGGTTTTTGCTAAACCTTCTATTAGGAATAATATTAAGGCCCGTGTTCTTTTTGTATGCCTGCGGCATTTCGTCTATGTAAAATCTAACGTCTGAGGTCATGTATTAAAAGTATACGTTGCAATAGTTTTGCGACGCGGGATTGTATTGTTCTTTGGTAAAAGGTCGCTGTGAATCAGTTCTTCTTCTTTTATCACCTACTTGCGTACGGCGGCCTTTTCTTTTTAATTATGAATTTTGAGTTATGAATTTTGA
>JAITQN010000087.1 GCA_031288865.1 Prevotellaceae bacterium | reverse complement strand
GCACCGAGCCGAAAATCAAGTTTTACTTCGGCGTGCGTGCCGATTTAAAAGACAAAGCGCAGTTCGACGACGTAACCACCGCGCTTCACGCCAAATTCGAGCGCATTAAGCAGGAGTTGCGGGTTGGGTAAGGCGGTATAAGGGTTATAATTCTTTTTTCAGGTAACTGCCTTAATTTTGACTATTATCTTGTTTCCCGCAAATATACACGAAATTTTCATTCCCACCCAAAACCACCGCTGCCCGCAGGGTGCGGACAGAAACAAAAAAGCCACGATGTTTTTCTATATCGTGGCTTTAACATTGCTTCCGGCAGAAGATTATAGCCGCTTCACACAGCGAAACGTGTTTTTTATGTTCTTGCTAT
Organism: Prevotellaceae bacterium; assembly: GCA_031288865.1. Lineage (GTDB taxonomy): Bacteria > Bacteroidota > Bacteroidia > Bacteroidales > UBA932 > JAIRLC01. The sequence goes on along the minus strand of JAITQN010000087.1, from coordinate 5,634 downwards.
AGTACTCCGCTTCGCCGGTTCTGAAGTTGACGGCGTAGCTCTCGTGGTTGTTGAACTTAGAATAGCTCCAGTAGTCCTTTTGCTGAAAACTTTTGCTGCCGTCATCCTGCAAAGCAGAGCGCTGCCGGTATATTCGCAGCAACTCTTCTTTGGCGGGCAGTTCCCAGTCTGTGCCTTTGGCCGTACAAAACTTTACGGCGTCGTCCCAGCGCATGGGGTCTTCATCGCGCGGGCTGATGCCACAGTTTGCATACTCGCCGCCGCCATCGTCGCAGCAGTTGCGGCACAACACTTCCTGTTTCTTCTTTGCCGACAGCGTCCGGCCCTCTGCGATGGCGGCAATGATTTCGCGCCGCAATATCCTAAGGCCGGCCGTGCCATTCTCCGTATCGCCCGAACCTATCGCCACAGTTTTACCTGAGGACAGGTCAACCAGCTTGTAGGAGATGGCATAGTCGCCATACAGTTCGTTGACATGTACCAGGCAACTGTAGTCGGCACCGCCGGCATTACCGAGGTCTAAGTTCTGTTCGTCGGCCGTCCAGCCTTCTTCCTGGAAGGCGGTTTCTTCGCCCACCGCCAACTTAAACTCTTCCCGGTTGGGTAGTACCTCATACTTGCCGCTTTGCATCAGCCCCTCTTCCACCGCCTGCATAAACGCATTGCTCACACCTTCGGGCACGTTCTTACTGATAGAGGTGGCGATAACCACCTTCTTCTTGTCCTGCCCCCATGCCGCCACAGCGCACGCGAGACACAGTATCAATAAAATCTTTCTCATTGCTCAAGAGATTAGTTATTCTGTGGCGTCTGCATCTACATCTGCGCCCATGTCCTTAAACAGGGAAGGAATGACGATAGTAGACACAAAGTCATTCAAGTTCATGGAGTGTAAATGTTCCATTGCTTTCATTGCTTCCCCCTCGTCCATACCTTCCTCCTCCATTAGTATTTTTATTGCACTTTGAGTGATTTTTTCGTCAAACAATGGGCACTCCCGTTGGGAGCAGGGCGTCCAGAAGTACTTATAGGTACCTCCAATGAGGTTATCCTGAAGGAGTACTACCTTTATTTCGATGCTGTAACCATACAGCGTGAGCGGTTCCTTGAACTGCTTCTGTTTTACTACGTCTTTCTTGTACCTGAGAAAGTGTAGATTGTCAAAGTAAAGGTCTTTGTACTCCTCATAGTCCCTCACAACGTATTCTTCCTGCGAGAAGTTCGTGATTTCAAAGATGAGGTCTGTTCTCGTCTGTTCGCCGAGCTTCACATAATCGATGTCGCTCATCTTTTCGACCACGTTTTCAAAAAGCCGGCGGTCGCGCGGGTTGTAACCCCGCTTCATCAGCGCTCTCTCCATTATTCCACACAGTTCGCTGGTCTTCCCTGAAGCAGACACACCGCCTAGGGTGGCGTTGGGGTCGCGCACCACCACCGCCGCACCCGGGTTCTGGGCAATGAACTTGCTTAAGGTGGGATGCGTGAACACGCTCGCCGGCTCCGGCTCTATTTTAATAACCATTTTGGTAATGACGCTGATACAGGAGTTCATTGTCAGCAGCGCCACTACTGCCATGCAAACGGTTGTTTTAATTGTTTTGCGTATCATGTGTAAAGGTTATTTGTTTTGTGCATTCATGTCTTTGAATATGGACGGAATAACGACGTTGGAGATGAACTCGCCCAATTGCTTCTTCCACTTTTCATCGCCCTTTTCCTTTCTTCCGGAGTCCGTGTCCTGACCGTTGTCGATAGCTTCTTCCCTGTTCGACTTAGGAAGGCGGTAGTAGAGGGTTCCGTTTTTCTTGTCGTACATGGTGATTTCGCAGCCGCCGTCCTGAACGGAGCAGGGTGTATAGTAGTACTTGTAGGTGCCGCCAATCAGGTTATCCTGCAAGAGGATGACCTTGATTTCGATGCTGAACCCCGTAAACGTAACGGCCGACAGATGCTTGTTGATTTTGCTGAGCGGTTGGCGCGAAACTGCGTTAAGGTAGTAGTCCTTCACGCGGTACTCATCCACATCAAAGTGCGTAACCTCAAAGATGAGGTCGGTCTTTGTTTTCTCGTAGATAGTCTGATAGTCGCTGTTATCGCCCATTTTGGACACTACGCTTTCAAATACTTTCCGGTCACGCGGGTTATAGCCTTTTTGCATCAGGCCGCGCTCAAGGAGGTTGCAGAGCAGGTTGCTGCGCTCGGAAGTCGATACGCCGCCCGCCACAGCATTGGGGTCGCGCACCACCACCGACGCTTTCGGATTCTGGGCAATAAACCGGCTCAGCGATTTGTCGGTATAGCTGTCCGACGGCTCCTGTTTGATTTTAATAAATTTTGTTGGGGTGCCGCATGCGCACATCAGTGCCATGCCTGCCATCACGCAGATGGCGAATGTTGTTGTTTTCCGTAACATGATATTAATGTATTTAGTTATTAGCTTCAATTTTTTCTCCATTAAGATTTATTCTACCCATGGGCTTATTTTCTCTGAAATTTTTGGGGCGATATCCGTCATGGCTTTCCGCCCCGCCTTGTCCTGCGAAGTGGAGCCGCCTTTCTGCGAAAGGTTGTCGGTATACACCGCCTTTTGCTTGCGTATGTCATACAGTTCAATGGCAGCGTCGGCATAGCAGAACACGATAGTGCCGTTGTCGTTGGCCAGGCGTGTAGACACTTCCAAGCGCAGACGGAAGTCTGCCTGTGTTTCGTCGTCGGTAAAGCTGCACCCTTTCAGCGCCAGGGCAGCCTTCACCTTGCCGGCAACGACGTCTACATTTGAGCCGAACAGGTTTTCGCTGCTTTCCACAACTACATACACGCCCTGCGCCAGCCGCGCCAACATTTGCGTGGACTCGTTGTGAAGCGTTTCCATCTGCGCCTGTTGCACCCCTTCACTGCCGGCAGCGTCAATGGCGGTGAGCAAGTCTTGTGCAGCGCGCACCTTGTTCAACAGGGGGGCTACCTCTTCACACTGTTTGCGGGCTTTGGCCTTTTCGCCTGCGACTTCCAGCTGTTCGGCGGTGCGGAGCAAACTCCCGGCCTGCTGCACCAGCATGGCGATGTTGGCCTTGTAGTAGCCTGCCACCTCATACTTGTTTGCATAGGCAAAGGCATAAATTTGCTTCGTTTTCTCATCATAGTAGCTCTCCGCTTTCAATCCTACTATCTCCGCATCGGCCGAGGTTTGTACTTCCTCCCTGTTGTAGGAGCGGGAAGTTTCTATGGTGCCGTAGTCTTCTTCCCTGACCGTTTGTTGACTCTTTACCCGTACCCGTATGCTTTCCGACACTTTGCGCTTCACAGCGGTTTCCATCCTTGCCATGGCCTCTGCCGACGTTTCCCTCGAAGTGGCGTCTTCGCTTAAAAAAGCCGCATAATAAACATTGTCAGGATAAGATGATGCCCGCCACACATCATTTATCCAACGCGGCGGGGTCTGTCCAAGCATCGTTATAGGCAACAGCAAGCAATAAAGAAAAATGTTGCGCTTCTTCATGTCGTTTACCGGTTATTCTTTTTCTTTTCCAGTTCGGCCTGTATCCTGTCGCGATATTGCTCAAACTCGAAATTCATTTCCAGTTTCCGCTCCTGCGACAACTGTTCCACTTTCCGGGCAATGCTGGTTGCCAACGCCGATACGCCTTCCCGGTATTCCAAGCAAACAAAAATCAAGTATTGTTTGGTTGTGGGGTTGAACTGCCTGGTCGAATGAATAACAGCCGTATTCCTGATTTCCGCTTCTGCGATGCCATTTACCCAATCGTTGCTGCCCGCGTTTTGCTGTTCCTTAATAGCTGCTGCGTTGGTATCGCTGTCGTAACCTACGCTGGCATTGGCATTTTCATCCGTAGAGGCGGTCATGGCCGTAGCGATAGCTCTTGCGAACTGTCCGCGCGCTTGGGTTTCGGCAATATTCCGGGCGGTCATTTCCTTGAAATGCTGCCCCGAGCCATACGCCCGGATATCGGGCTTTTCTTCAGCCATGGTTTGGCAAATGTTTTTTTCCATGTCCACAAAGCCGGTGGCCGACTGTTGTGAAATGGGTTTTGAACCTCCGCAAGCGCTCATTACGAGACCGGCTACTACTGCCATTACTGAAATTCTTAAATTAATTTTTTCCATAATATTTTGTTTTTAAAAGTTGTTTTTAGATTTTTAGATATACTTTCGTAATTTATCATACACTCTTAACTAATCACGATCACTTCGGTAGGACCTTCGGGGCCTTCCTTGCCGTGAGGGTTGGAATAGCGGGCATACACATTGGCCTGCTTGCCTTTTTGCTCCATGCGAAACTCCAGCACATGCTTGTTGTTCGATGAAAAATCGCGCTTGTGGAATTCGTCCTCGTGCTCCGGCTCCTTGTCGAGGTCGGTAACCGCCACATAGAGGTAGCTGCCGGTGGCGTGCAGCGGGTTTTTGAGTTTACCGGTGGCGCTGTCTAATACGTGCGCCTCGAAACGAAAAGCGCCCACGCGCTTCAGCGACGCCATCGGTATGGCTTCGGGCACACCGGCGGGGGTGCGGATGTCGTCGCCGCGCTTAATGCCGAACACTTCGAGGTCGGCTGCCGGCACCAGCTCATTGTAGCGGATGTTGGCGTTCAGGAATCCCCGCCAGAGCGGGTCGAGCACTTTTTTGGCGTCGTCGCGTTCACGACGGTGGCCGGTGGTGGCCGTGTCGGGGTCGGCGGCCAGCGCTTCGGCGGCAATATAACGGTTGTAGGCCGGCGTCACCGCCGCCAGTTTGTCGGGCGAAATCCCATACACAACGAGATTCTCCTGCGCTTTCGCGTAAGCGATTTTAATGTACTCCGTAAATTTGGCAATGCTTGCCGGAATAAAATTCTTTCCCATAGTATTTTTGCTTTTATGCTCCCTTTCGGGGGAGCGGATTTATAAAAAAAGATTTCTTAATTCGCGAGCGGGCTATGGAATGTTCATAGACGTCTATAGAAAATAGCGAGACCTCTTGGAAAAACCCATAGCGGTCTATAGAAAATGGAGAGAAGTCTATGGAAACTTCGGAGCGGTCTATGGAGTGTTCATAGACGTCTATAGAAACTTCAGAGCGTGCGCTGAAAACTGGCGGTAAGGATAGCGAAGCACGAGATATCGCTATAACTAACTCATTATCAGAATTTTCGGGGGGGGGGGGGGGTAAATTAACGTATAATTAACAATGGATAATGAACAATGGGCGGTGAATGGGGAAGGGTTAACGGTTAACGGAAAAATGCAGCCGTTGGCTGTTATCCGTTTTCCGTTAATCGTTATCCGTGTGCTGTTCATTTCTAATTGGTTTGTTCGCCGCAAAGGTAAAAAAGAATTTGGATAATGCAAAATAATTCTGTGACAGGGCGAAAAGTCTTCCGCCTCTACGATGCGTACGGCGCGGCGTCGAGTTGTGCCGTGTGTCCGTGCAGGAACTTGTGGTAGCCCGCTACGGCAATCATGGCCGCGTTGTCGGTGGTGAAGCGCAGTTCGGGGATATAGGCCTTCCACCCCCGCCGGGTGCTTTCGTCAATGAAGCGGCGGCGCAAGCCGGAGTTCGCCGACACGCCGCCCGCCACCGCCACCTCTGTTATTCCCGTTTGCGCCACCGCCCGAACCACATTCTCGAACAATATGTCGA
>JAITQN010000039.1 GCA_031288865.1 Prevotellaceae bacterium | reverse complement strand
TGACTGTTTGTGAAAAAATTATCTTGACGCCGAGTGTGTCATTAAAATCGCTGTTCCGTGCATTCTAAGAAGTTACGGGAAAGAATGTTTTAAGTTTACGGAAAATTTTTTGCGAATGACATTTCCGGTCACCGCGCAAGTTACCGCATAGCAGTTTGCAAAAATATCGGCTGACAATATTGGGCAAACAATTGAAAGAGAGTTTGTGCAAGGCAGGCTAATCAACCATTTTGCACATTGTTGTAAAATTTCGGAAATGATTGTATCTTTGCAACATGCTTTATTCCGAATATCATGCCCAAAAGTTTAGTCTCTATTCACGATTTCTCGAAAGATGAACTGCTTTACATCGTAAAACAGGCGGCGGCTTTCGAGAAAGACCACCGGCCTGTGTTTAAAGGGAAAGTGGTGGCTACTATCTTTTTTGAGCCGTCAACCCGCACGCGCCTCAGTTTTGAAACTGCGGCCAACCGCCTTGGCGCCCGTGTGGTGGGCTTTTCCGACGCTGACAATACCAGTGTCTCGAAAGGCGAAACGCTCAAAGACACCATCATGATGATTTCAAATTATGCCGACCTCATTGTGATGCGACACCCCAAAGAAGGCAGCGCGCGCTATGCTGCCGAGATTTCGCGAGTGCCCATCATCAATGCCGGCGATGGCGCCAACCAGCACCCCTCGCAAACGCTGCTCGATATGTACTCCATTCAAAAAACGCAAGGCCGACTCGACAACCTTACCATCACCATGGTGGGCGACCTGAAATACGGACGCACTGTGCACTCGTTGCTGCAAGCCATGTCGCACTTCAATACGCGCTTCAAATTTATTGCGCCGCCCGAATTGCGCATGCCCGAAGAGTATAAACACTACCTGTCTGAACGCGGGCTCTCGTTTACCGAGCACACCGAACTTGCCGAAAATATCAACGACGCCGACATTCTTTACATGACCCGCGTACAGCGCGAACGCTTCTCCGACCCTATTGAATACGAAAAAGTGAAGAATGTGTACGTGTTGAAAAACAGTTTGCTGAAAGATACGAAACCCAACATGAAGATTCTGCATCCGTTGCCGCGTGTCAATGAAATTAGCGCCGATGTGGACGACAACCCCAAGGCCTACTATTTCGAGCAAGCGCGCAATGGCGTATTTGCCCGCATGGCTATTATTCATTACTTATTGGATACTAATCGCTAAATCTCAACACATGGAACTCGAAAAACAGCTCAAGGTAAACGCCATTAAAGATGGAACGGTGATTGACCGCATCCCCTCTTCCCAACTGTTCAGGGTCATTGAGATTCTCGGATTAGAAGATTGTGACAGCCAAATCACGTTTGGAATGAACTTGGAAAGTAAACACCTCGGGAGTAAAGCCATCATTAAGATTTCCGGACGTTTCTTCGGGGAAGACGACATTAACCGTATTGCGCTCATTGCGCCGGAGGCCAAGTTCAACATCATCAGGGATTATGAAGTGGTCGAAAAACGGCAGGTTGCGGTGCCCGACACCATCGTGGGCATAGCCAGATGTTTTAACCCGAATTGCATTACCAACCACCAGCCCATCACCACCCGGTTTGCCACCAAGTATACCGATAGCGGGTTGCTCCTCGTTTGTCATTATTGTGAAAAAGTAACCGACAGGCACAATTTGAAAATTATTAGCAGAATCGCCTAATTTGTGTCGATTTTTAAGTAGAATTGGATTTTCGGAAAATTATTTGTATTTTTGAGACTTAATAAATGATAAAAATATGAAAACTGTACACAATTTTAATGCGGGGCCTTGTGTGCTTCCGAAAGAGGCTATTAATGCGGGTATTGAAGCGTTGAAAGAGTTTAAGGGCAGCGGCATGTCGGTTGTCGAGATTTCGCACCGGTCGAAGGACTGGGAAGCCGTGATGGGCGAAACCGAAGCGCTGTGGCGCGAGTTACTGAACATTCCGGAGAATTACAAAGTTCTTTTTCTCAGCGGAGGCGCCAGCACCCAGTTTCTGATGGTTCCTTTTAACCTGTTCCATAAGAAGGCGGCCTATCTCGAAACCGGCGTGTGGGCGAAGAAAGCCTACGCCGAAGCCAAAGGATTGTTTGGCGAAGCGGCAGTGAAGGTGGCTTCGTCGGCCGACAGGAACTACACTTATGTGCCGAAGCAATATGACATTCCGAAGGATGCCGACTATTTTCACATCACCACAAACAATACCATTTACGGCACGGAAATACACAAGGATTACGACTGTCCCGTAACGTTGGTGGCCGATATGTCGTCCGACATTATGAGCCGTCCCGTGGACGTGTCGAAGTATGGGCTGATATACGGCGGTGCGCAAAAGAATGTGGGCACGGCAGGCGTGACGTTCGTCATTGTTCGCGAAGACATTTTAGGAAAGACGGGACGCTACATCCCCACGATGCTCGATTATACCACACACATTAAAGACGGCTCGATGTTCAACACCCCGCCGGTGTTCCCGATTTTGATTATGAACGAAACGCTGAAGTGGGTAAAAGCACAGGGCGGCGTGGCCGGCATGTATAAGAAGAATGTAGAGAAAGCAGCGCTGCTGTATAATGAAATCGACCGCAACAAGGTGTTTACAGGCACGGCCGAAAAGGAAGACCGCTCGCTGATGAATATTTGCTTTGTGATGAACAAAGGATATGAAGAGAAAGAAGAAGCATTTATGAATCTTGCGAAAGAGAGAGGCATGGTCGGCATCAAGGGGCACCGCTCGGTGGGCGGCTTTCGCGCATCGGTCTACAATGCTTGTCCGAAGTCGAGCGTAGAGGCCTTGGTAAAGTGCATGCAGGAATTTGAAAAAATGTTAAGTTAATATGCTTATGAAGGTACTGGTAGCAACCGATAAGCCATTTGCCAAGGCAGCAGTGGACGGAATAAGAAAAATCGTTGAGGAGGCGGGCTTCGAGCTTCGCCTGCTGGAAAAATATACGGATGTGAACGACTTCCACGCGGCCGTAGCCGATGTGGATGCCCTCATTGTGCGTAGCGATAAGGTGACGAAGGAAGTGATTGGGGCGGCGAAGAACCTGAAAATCGTAGTGCGCGCGGGCGCCGGCTACGACAATCTCGACTTGGCGGCGTGCACGGCGCGCGGCATTGTGGCGATGAACACGCCCGGCCAAAACTCCAACGCCGTGGCCGAACTGGCCGCAGGCATGATGGTGTACATGGCGCGCAACACCTTTCATTCGGGCACAGGCTCGGAATTGAAGGGAAAGAAACTGGGTATTCACGCCTATGGGAACGTGGGCAGGCTGGTGGCGCGTATCGCCAAGGGGTTCGGGATGGACGTATATGCGTTCGACCCGTTCGTCAACGCAGCTGATATTACGAACGACGGCGTGAAACCGCTGGCAACGGTCGAGGAGCTCTACAGCACCTGTCATTATGTGTCGCTGCACATCCCGGCCACCGAGAAAACGAAACAGTCAATCGGCTATAATCTGCTTTCCAAAATGCCGAAGGGCGCTTGCTTAGTGAATACCGCCCGCAAGGAAGTGATCCATGAAGACGAGTTGCTAAGGGCGATGGAAGAACGTGCCGACTTAAAGTATGTGTCGGACATTGCGCCCGACAACCACGCCGTGTTGCAGGAAAAGTTCGGCACGCGCTATTTCTCTACCCCGAAGAAGATGGGCGCCGAAACCGCCGAGGCCAACATCAATGCGGGACTGGCTGCCGCTCGCCAAATCGTCAGGTTCCTGCAATCCGGCGATAAAACGTTTCAAGTAAATTAAGGAAAACGTATGGTAAAAATAAAACCCTTTGCAGCATTGCGGCCGCCGAAAGAATTAGTCAAAGAAGTGGCTTCGCGCCCCTACGACGTGCTAAACTCGCAGGAGGCGAAAGCCGAGGCCGGCGAAAAATCGCTGCTGCATATCATCAAACCCGAAATCGACTTCGACCCGATTGTCGACGAACATTCGCAGCAGGCCTACGACAAGGCGGTGGAGAATTTTAAAAAGTGGCAACAAAACGGCTGGCTGAAGCAGGATGATAAGGCGCAGTACTACATCTACGCGCAAACCATGAACGGTCGTACCCAGTATGGTTTAGTGGCCGCCGCCCATGTGGACGACTACCTCGAAGGCCGGATTAAAAAGCACGAACTGACGCGGAAAGACAAGGAAGAAGACCGCATGATACACGTGCGCATCCAGAACGCCAACGTGGAGCCGGTGTTCTTCGCCTATCCCGATGTGCCGGAAATGAACGCCCTCGTGAAGGAAATCACAGAGCATGAAAAGCCGGAATATGATTTCGTGTCGGACGACGGCTTCGGGCACCACTTTTGGGTGATTGAGGAGGAGGCGCGCATACGGCAAATCACGGAATTGTTTGCCAAAATCCCGGCCTTGTATGTGGCCGATGGGCATCACCGCACGGCTGCCGCTGCATTGGTGGGACAAGAAAAACGAAAGAATAACCCAAACCATACCGGCGAGGAAGAGTACAACTATTTCATGGCGGTTATTTTCCCCGAAAGCCACTTGAAGATTATCGACTACAACCGAGTGGTAAAGGACTTGAACGGACTAACCGCCGCGCAGTTCCTCGAAAAGCTAAGTGCGGCGTTCGATGTGGAGGAGAAAGGAACAGCGGAATATAAACCGGCAAAGCTGCATAATTTCTCCATGTACATCGCCGGCAAGTGGTATTCGCTCACCGCCAAGCCTGGCACTTATAACGACAATGACCCCATTGGGATATTAGACGTAACGGTGTTGTCGGACTTGGTGTTCGATAAAATTTTGAATCTCGGCGACCTGCGCACCTCCAAGCGAATTGATTTCGTAGGCGGCATACGCGGGCTCGGTGAATTAAAGAAGCGTGTGGACAACGGCGAGATGGC
>JAITQN010000037.1 GCA_031288865.1 Prevotellaceae bacterium | reverse complement strand
TACACGCCATCATTTGTTACTTCAAAATCGAAAAGATGAATATACTCTCCGGGTCCCTGTCCTATTTTTCTTAATTTATAAAAAATCTCCCCCTCGTCCGTAAAAACAAACAGGGCGTTTGATTGCCTGTCAAGAACATATATCCTGTTATTGAATATCTCTACTTTTACAATCTCTCCTATCAATACATCATCGGAAGTCGCAAGTTTTACCACTTTTATATTTTTTACATAATCAGACAATTTAATTTCTTCAAGATTTTTGCAATCTATTTCCAGTACATTCTCATACGATTTCGTACTATTATTACTACAACATGACAATGTTATAAATAAGAAAAAAATAAATACATATTTCATATCAATACTTGTGTTTTAATTAAAATAACCGAAAGGGAACTTAGTACTACAAGTTCCCTTTCTGAGTAAAAGGAACTCTTAACTTTAGTTACAGCTTGTTGGCTGACAATCGGCGAATCCACCGGATGAACAAGATACGTACGTTTTTCCTGTATCAACCACATCACCACCATAAACAAATTTATAACAAGTCATATGAAGCGCAACATATTTAGTGGCGGGGGGATTTGCTTCCTGTGCCAGCGCTTCCACATTCGCCAGCACAAGGTCAGACAACAAATTTTCACTTTGTGAATTCATATTCACGTTTACAGCCGCCAAAACAGCGATTACAACAGCAGCCACACCGCCTAATATTATTTTTTTCATAATTTATTAATATTATTTGTTATAAATTAAATATGGGGTTTTACGTGCCATTATATTCCTTGCACAACTCTTTGAATAAAATCAAGTCTCGAAAGGCGGTAAATTTATTCGGTCATAGCTCCTGCCGGCAAGAGTGCGGCAAGAGCTTTGACCTGTCGAAATTATTTTTGCCCAACTGCCAGATAGAGGGCGTGCGAAAAGCGCGAAAACAGAAAATAAGTTTCATAAATATGATATGACTAAGAATCATACTGTTTGGTTTTGCGGTAAAGATAGTAAAAGGTTTTGAATATGTAAAATTATTTTATCCATATTATCCTCATTTTATTTGATTTTTTTGAAAAACCGTTTCCATCGGTATCGGTCGGTTTCGATTTTTTTCGATTTCCAAATGATAGCCGCTTTGCCTACAATATGGTCTTCGGGCAGCAAGCCCCAGTAGCGCGAATCTTTGGAGTCCGACACCCAATCGCCGGCCATGAAATAATAATTTTGTTGAAAAATATACGATTGCAAAAATTCATTGTCCAAATAAACCGTATCATTTTTCAAATATATTTCCTTATTTGTTTCATAACGGATTAAATTCCGGTAAAGCGCGATGTTTTTTGGGTCAATGGCGAGCGTGTCGCCTTTGCGGGGGACATACAACGGGCCGAATAGCTTAACCGTCCAGTGATAATCCTCATTGTTCGGAAAACAATGAAATATCTCCGGAGGAATTTCCTCTGTTCTCACTTTCGAGAAACGGCGCTGTGCTTCATAATTTCCCAAAACATCCGAACAGTTTTTTACTTTATAAATACCTTTGTCGATGTAAAACGTATCGCCGGGAAGAGCCACGCAACGTTTCACGTAATAGAGGCTCAAATCCCATCCGATGCCATACCAGTCGGGATAGGGAAAATTAAAAACAACAACATCGTTACGTTTAATTTTTGAAAAGCCTTTGACCCGGAAGGTTTCAAATTCCCCTCCTTTCATGAAGTTGAAATTCTTCGGAAGCCTTGCCCCGTATGCCAGTTTATTGACCAAAATATAATCGCCCGCCAGGATAGCCGGCTCCATGGAGGAAGTCGGCACCTTAAATGAGGAAAAGACAAAGAGCCGCAATACCAGAGCTAATAATAGCCCTAATATCACTATCTTAAACCAGAAAAAAACGGTTTTCAGGAGCGATTTCCATGTCCATTTTGGGCGAAGGTTTTTAATTGAATCCATACAATATGGGATGATATTTATTCAAAATAATCATTAATTACTTTATTTAGATACTTATCAGTCTCTTCCGGTTGATGTTTCAGAGGAACAAACGCTGCATTAACCCGCATGGTCTCTTTCTCTAAAATGAAAAAGAATGGTGCAATGATTGAAGATAATTGTGCTTGGTTCGTTTTCATTTCGTAAACAGGATATTTTTGATGATTCGTTTGATATTGATGCACATACCTCTTATCGGAGGCGTTTATCAGTATAATGACATTTTCTGAACCGGCCAATTGATTTTTTTTATTTAATTTATCTAATTCCGCCTCCACACATTCATCACAACTATTTTCGGAAAAACACAAAACGAGTTTGTCCTTATCAATTAGCTGGCTTAATTCTAAACGATTACCTCTACCATCCGATATTTCAACTTCTCTCTGAAAGTTTTTCCCATTCAAATAAACTTCAATGCTTCTGTAAGTATTCTTTACTGACAAATCTACTTTTTCGTTTGCAAGTTGCTCGTACAAAACTAAATACTGTTTTGATTTCATTCTTTCTTTATAATATAACAGATTCACAAAAATTATTAATGTAATCAATAATAGAGCAAGTAATAAATATAAATAATACTTCATAAAGACGAATTTGGTTTTAACTTATACCGGATTAGTACCGGATTGGAATAAGGGTCAATGGAAGACATGATGGTTTCTATTTTTTTTCTATCCGATTCATTTTTTATTTTTGCCAGATTAGACTCATTACCAAAAAAATCCAAAACCTCACTCGCTTCGTGTACGGATATTATGTTATTTTCGTCAAAAAATGCATTATACAGGAATATTGGCAAGGCGCCGATGTTGGAATTTATCAAATAGTGGTAAACCCGGCAGACTCCTTTGCTTTTATTATACATAGCGGTCATGAATTTCCTTGTATCAAGATAACTAATAAAGATATTTTGGGAGGTTTGTTTAATATTTTCCATCCCTCTGATTATGTGAGCAAGGGAAGGTTCCATTATTTTCTCTATTGGTAGCGGAATGTCTTCGTACCTTTCTTTGAAGACTGCCTTATAAGCAGGAGAAAATTCATTATTACTTAGCTGGAAAATCGTGTCGCAATACGAATGGATAAAGAGGCATGAATTTTCACTCCCGGCTAACTGATTTGTTTTTTTGAAAGTGGCGATTTCCTCTTTTTGTTTGGGTACATGTAAAAATCCGGTTATTTCCCGGTTAGCCGTGTTGTAGATTCCACATTCAATATTTTGGTCATTCCATCCTGACCAGTTGGCTGCAACACAAATATTTCCGTCAATAGTTACCATATCGTAAACGCTCATTATATCAAACGTTTTGTAGCGATCTGTCATTTTCAGGTTTTCGTCGTAACAGATTAAAGATCGCAGGTTAGAATCAGAAACCCAGATGTTTTTATCTACGATGGCAAGCGCTTCAATCATAGAATATTCATCCGGACCTTCGCCTTTTTTGTAAAGCTTTGAAATAGCTTTCCCCGACGAATCGTATAAAAAAACGGTATGCCCGTTCTTGTCTAATAAGTAATAAATTCCATTTTGATAATATAGCTTGTTGATAGCGCTTATCAAATAATTGTCGGTTGTTTCTAATGCGATAATATCCCATTCGGATTCAATATCACCGGCTATATCATAAGCCGATTCCACCTGGGAAGGGTCTATGTGGATTTCTACCAACGTGTTCACTTTTTCTCTTGAACAAGAAGCAAGTGCAATCAAGCCTGCTATGAAATAAAATAATTCAATCTTTTTCATCGTTTTAGTATTTATCGTTTCTAAAATCAGTTTTTGTGCTGAAATGTGCTTGACTCTATTGAGAACATGAAAAAAGAGTTTTTGACATACTCAAGTTGTTTTCATCAAACAGCTGACAGTTAATAAGTTTTGTTTTATTAAGTTTACATGAAACTTTTATAAAATCGGTCAGAATATAAATCATATCTGCTTGTTTTATAATTATATTTTCTGTTTGTATATAATTCTTCTTCATTTTTACTAAACCTAAAGTCGAATATGCTAACAATACAGTAAGTATCGCTACGATAATTACAAGGAGAGTGAAATGTTTTCTCATAAATCAAATCTTCTAATTAAAAACTCGCCTGGCCTTAAATCTCAAGATCATAAGATTACTGTCAAACTCAACACTGTAATCTGATATTACTTTGGCAGAAAAATTAAAATTTCCTTCCAAAAACGTTAATGGGGAGTATGCTTGATAAAAATAACTGTCATGACAACATAATATCTCCAAGAACCGGGAATCTTTCAATAATATTTTTTTGCCATTAGTAATGTCTGTTATTAAAATATTTGCGCCTTGACCGTGATTGCTGTATGATGACCAAAACAATCCTTTGTCGATAACTGCTGTTATAAAAAAATTATAATCCTGTTGTTTCTCATAAAATCGCATGGGATCTTTATAGGCTTCAAATGGGACTTTTTTATTTCCAAACTCAAACACTATTTGTTTTTCTTCCGCATTTAAAATATTCCAATGTAATGTTGACGTGTAAAAATCAAAATAAGATATTTTATCCCCATCTTTTATAAAAGGATTAATATTAAGAGGCGGCATAGCTACAATTCCGTTTGTTGATTTTATTTTTCGATCTTTTAAAGTAAAATCCTTATCATAATGATGGATCAAATAATCACTTTCAGACGATTGATAATCGGTAGAACATAAAAAACCTTCAGCGCCATCATAACAAATATGCCATAACAAATAATCAGATATTTTTTTCCTTTCCATAAAATTCCCCTCCAAATCATATCTGTAAAGAATTGAAGGAAAAGAAAGAATAATAACCTGACCGTTTTTCTCGTCGATTGTAAAATCTTCTATTTTTGTATATTCTTCCGGCCCATCACCACGTTTCCCTATAGTATGACTAAATTTACCATTGGAATTAAAAACATTAATTCTTCTTGTTTTTGTTTTGTCAAGTATATAGAATTTATCGTTATGAATGATGATTTTGTCTATATATCCAAATAAACTTTCTTCGGAAGTTTCTAATGGAATAAACTCGAAATTATCGAACAAATCATCCGTTACCATCATTTTATCGACGGCTGAGGGTATATGTACAGTATCAGTATGTATATTCCTGCTATCGCATTGAATACAAGATGCGGCAAGTGTTCCTAATATGATTATACTCAAATTTTTCATACATAATATATTTATCGAACAGTGTAACAATTTGAAATAATCAATTTCAAATTGTTACACTGTTACTATTTCATGAGCAATTTGCACCGTAAGGACAACTGCTAGTTCTGCATGTCTGCTGTACCATTGGAGCACGCCATATATATTCTTCACATTCAAGGATGGCCATACCAACAAAACCTTTGTCCGGATGTGAACAAGTACATGAACGAACAATTCTGCTGCATTTCTTGGTATTATCCTCTTCATTCCCTTCCGCCAAGGCTTCCACATTGGCTAACGAAATCCCGAACAATTGATTATTTTGCGAGTTTAAACTCACATTCCATGCAGCCACAATTGCAACTACGAATAAGGCTATTAAGCCCAAAACATTTTTTCTCATAGTTTTTATTGTTTCTAAAATCAGTTTTTTATCAATGGCTCTTTTTCGCATCAACCCTTTACGTTTCCTTTAAGGGCTCTCTTTCGAACTGTTATCACCCTTGTCAACAAGGAAAGCTATGGCAAAGACAAACTCCGGTGATCCCTGTTTTCCACATTACAATGCACTCGAATCGTTTTGTGAAAAGCGCCTATTTCTTCCGGCTGTTCAACAACAACATTTGTTAAAAATATTGTTTCTGTATTTATTGCTGTTTGCGTTTGTCCGGAAACAGTCTGTTTATATAATTTCCAGATTTTCGGATTCAATACCGGATTGCCAACCATCAAAACTTTATTATTTTTACCGAAATCATACACGTAAAGCGGCGCGATACTCTTCTCCTTTATTGTATAGACGGTATATCCATACATTGGAGTAAAATAAATATTGTCCGAATAGGACGACAAGGTATTGTCCATTCTGTATATTTGCCATTCCTTGTGGTTGGGGTATTCGGAAGCAACAAGCTTAAACTTTTCCGAAAAGATATAAATAGAGTATGAATTATTGATAGAAGAAGAACCTGCATAGCCTATGTAATACCCATCAGTTGATTTTTTAATATCAATTAAAGCAACAGGAAGTTCAATTTGTTTGATAAGAAGATAGCCGTCTTGATCGAATTTCATTATTTTATTCGGATACCGGCACAAAAGATTGATTGTACTATCCTGCTGGTCATAGAAAATCCCGAAAATATAATTGTATTCTTCCGGTCCTTGCCCTCTTCTGTCTATTGCATTTACAATTTGTCCTTCCCTGTCATAAATAATCACACCGCCATATTTGAAAATATCCAATATATATATCCGGTTTTCCGTAATTAAAATCTTATCAATTTTACCTAAAGTAATGTCTTCTTTTGATTCTAATTGAATATATTTCATTGAATCGAAATATTCATCTTCACTCTCTGCTATTTCTTTACTATTTATCGCCTCTGCCGGCAACTCTATAGGAATTGTGTTACCGGATACATTTTCGCCTTTTTGACACGATGAGATAAATACTGCTATTGATAAACAGATTAATACTAATATTTTCATCTATTATTGTATTTGTTATATTAAAATTGCGACAATCTCAAAATTAATCGAAATGTTATTGAATTAGATTGAATGATATTTTTTGTCTGTTGCATGTGTATAATCCTTCCTGCATAAGTTTTCGTGTTTTTATTTCCAGTTATAAAAAACCAAAATAGGATTATCCTCTTCTACAACTGATTTTTGCATGCTCAACAGTAAATCAGAATTATCTGTGGCTTTTCGTTTTTTTAGTAAACTTGACAAATAATCCGGATCAATAATTGTTGCTAACTGAGGTTGCCGAAAATCAGACAAGTATGCAATTGGAATAATACATAATCCATTTTTATCATAACCAAATTTTCCGATAAATAACGGAGATTCATTTATTTTTGATATTACATAATTAGTTTGCCCCCGGTAATCAAAACAAATGAAAAGAAAATCATTAAACAAATAAAAACAATAGATGCCGGATATCTTATTTCCTCGTTGTTGTTCCCTTAGATATTGTTCAATTTCCTCTTTTGAAAAAGATAATTCCGGTTTTTTAAGGCCAAATTCATAGATTGCAAACGGTATTGGGAATCCATTTTCATTAATAGTATAAACGGTGTCGTTCATCGTACTTGTCAAAAATGTTTTTTTGTTATACAAATAGAATGAAGACAATCCATAACCGTAAGAAAAGCTATGACCTTGCAGGTTTGGATTGAAAGGCAATGCTTTACAAGTGATATATCCATTCTTATAATATAAATAATTAAAAAAAGTTTTTTCCCCCGAAGTATTCGCTCCATTACGGAGGTCAAATGCATAACAATCTTTTCCCATTAATTTAAATGAAGGACTTTTTACAGGAAGTTTAATTGCCGTAATAAATTCGTCATTTTTATCGTATTTCAGAATTTTACTTCCAAGAAAATCGCAGATATATAGATTATCTTCCGTATCTATCTCAAAATCGTGGGCGCTTATATATTCCATACCGGATTGTCCCTTATGATTAATCCTTTTTATAAAATTTCCGTTTGTATCAAACACAAGTATGACCCCCGTTCTGTCTAATATGTACAGTCTGTCATTCCTGATTTGCATTTTATCTATTCTTGAAATCAAGGAATTGTCAGTTGTTTGTAATACAATATGATGCGAATATTCAAAAAAATCGTCAAAGGATGACTTGTCTTCCCTATTAATATCAACAACGATTTTATCCGTTTCGTAATTGTTCCGGATATGTTTTTCCCGTGTCCTGTTGCATGAAATAATTACAATCAATAAACTAAAACATGCTGTAATACAAAGTAAATTTTTCATTTCAATTATTATGAGGCTATTTCAAAAATTATTTCTTGGGACTGGCTTGACTCACTATCCTTGTAAATATTACTTTATATTATTTCTGTATATCTATAACAAATAGACATTAAGCAATACCAAAAAAATGTCTATCTTTGTTTCGTTATATTTGCAATGACAGGTGAAAATGACTTTCGATATAGCCTCCCATAATCAAGTTTTATTTAACAATCAAGATTTCCACTACCTTCACATTCTATCACTGCTATTTTCTTATATGTTCCGGTTGCATCATCATGAATAGTTATTTCATTTATCCTTTTGTTTTCATACTTATGATCATTGTTTTCTTCCGCCAAGGCTTCTACATTGGCTAAAGAAATCCCGGACAATTGATTATTTTGCGAGTTTAAACTCACATTCCATGCAGCCACAATTGCAACTACAAACAAGGCTATTAAGCCCAAAACATTTTTTCTCATAGCATTTAGTTCTTATTGTTTCTAAAATCAGTTTTTTATCAATGGTTCTTTTTTCGTGTCAAACCTTTACGTTTCCTTTAAAGGTTCTCTTTCGAGCCGTTATCACCCTTGTCAACAAGGAAAGCTATGGCAAGGGCTAACTCAGGTGAACTTGTTTTCCCCCAATTCCCAAATAGTATATGCTTTCCTGTATTGCGAAATCGCAGTTTGATTTTGTCTGCCACAGAGGTTTAAGTTCCGCATCCCCGTTTCTTCTGGATATGCAGATATGCTTAACAGTGCCCTGTCAACCTCTATAACATTCAATATAAACAACATCAACCTTCTCATCGCATATCACAATAAAATATCAAAATCTATTTACATTTTTTTGCATTTTTGCAAAACAGGAATCGCACTTTAAATTCGACATTATTTGGAAATAACGCCGAGCAAAGATACAAATATTTTTAATTCATACTCAAACAAATAGAAATTCTTTGAGAAAATTTATCACTACTGTATAGTAAAATTATGCGGAGATGCTTTTTTTATCAATAATCATCTGACAATAAGGCATTTTATCAGCCTGTACAGATCAGAGCCGGATTACGGTGCATTTTCAATCAAAGGTTCTTAATGGCATTTCTCGTGAATTTCAGTTATTTGTTCGCGCTTGTTTTTTAATTTAGACATGGCTAAAATGGGATTTGAATCATATTGGATATCTGCAGATAAAGTTTTGCTCAAAATGTCAAAACTATCATCTGACAATATCATTGGGTAGATAGGGTAAATAAGCACATCATCAGAAGCATATAATAAATAGGAGGATACAGGATAATTCATGGATGCAATAAATGGATTTTTATAAATATTCACCTCTTTTGTGGAGAAATTATAGAAACAGTTATACATAGGTACAGTCACATTAAATCCTGTTTCACTGAAAGAGAAGAAAAAATAATTTTGATTGATTTTGTAATTAGAAATGTTGCCCAAATATTTCTTATCGGCGATCAGTTTATCGTATTCATCCATGTTTTTCAGTTGAGTAATCTGCTTGTATGGCATTGTCTTGTTCCCAAAGTCAATTTGTGCAAATGGGAGTGCATCTTCCCGTAATAATTCATATATGATATTGCTTGAAGGGTAAATAAAGAATACTTTCTCTTTCTCATCTGTAATGAATGTAGAAGAAAATGTTGTATTTATAAAACTCTCTTGTGGGAAAAATGCTTTTTTGACGCGCTCTAAATCTTCGTCTAATAACATCAAATTATGTTTTTCCGGATTACCGCTTTCGAAGCAACTGTAAACCCAATATCCTTCATCTGTTTTGTAAAACGAATTGAAAGAAATTTTTGACCGAGAACTTTTCTTTATTAGCTTTCCTGAAAGATCGTATGTATATATACAATTCCGAAAACGTTCATGAGCATATATCATGGAATCTTTTTTGTTAAACTGGATATCATTAAAAAAAGCATATTCGTCCGGACCATTACCCTTAGAACCAATCTTATTAAGAAATCTGCCGTTAATTTCAAAAAGTAATATGTTCATCGCTTTTTGATCGAAAATAATTATATATTTGTCTGTAATATACAGTTTATCAATTTGAGCGATTAATGATTCCTCATTTGTTTCAAGCGGCGTCAAATTTACTGAAGCAAAATAATCATTGTAGTCTAATATTCCTGTTTGATTGATATCTACTTTTATCATATCATATTCCGCTGATGTTTTCCCTGTTTTATTATTATCACAGGAATTTGCCAACACAAACAGTAAGATTACAATAATATAAGTTAAACAATATTTTGTCATAATTAATTTAAAATAATAAATTATAATTAGAGGCCAAAACAAAAAATAACAAATACATTTTATTGAAATGGCCCCAATTCTTTAGCAAGATTCGTATGAACAAGATGTCACGTCTCCTTGTGCTCTACAACATTTAATTTTCACTGTTGTGATTTCTGGAGGTTTACTAGAAGTCCTTTTCCCGTTAAAGAACCATCCGTTCACTGAAACATCCCATTCCCATCCCGGAGAAGTAGTTGTTTGAATTGTTTTTTCTCCTACTTGCCATGTAGGCTTATTATTTTCCTCTTCATTCCCTTCCGCCAAGGCTTCTATATTGGCCAAGGAAAGCCCCGATAATTTATTATTTTGCGAGTTTAAACTCACATTCCATGCAGCCACAATTGCAACTACGAATAAGGCTATTAAGCCCAAAACATTTTTTCTCATAGTTTTTAGTTTTTATTGTTTCTAAAATCAGTTTTTTATCAATGGCTCTTTTTCGCATCAAACCTTTACGTTTCCTTTAAGGGCTCTCTTTCGAACTGTTATCACCCTTGCCAACAAGGAAAGCTATGGCAAAGGCTATCTCAGGTGAATTTGTTTTTCCCAAATTCCCAAATAGTACATGCTTTCCTGTATTACGAAATCGCAGTTTGATTTTGTCTACCACAGAGGTTTAAGTCTCGCAGTTCTGCTTGTCTCGGATATGCAGATATGCATAGCAACCTTGTGTTAATTCCTATGGCATTCAATATAAACAACATCAATCTTCTTATCGCATATCACAATAAAATATCAAAATCTATTTGCATTTTTGCAAAACAGGAATCGCACTTTAAATTCGACATTATTTGGAAATAACGCCGAGCAAAGATACGAATATTTTTAGTGTAGAGATATTGAGCATTCATAATTCTTAACCACTATTTACTATATTCCAGCTTCATTTCATGAAGATTGTTCTCACCGGATTCCAAGTAATACTTGATCTGATGAGTTCCTGCAGTCAGGTGTATGCGCAGGGGCTTGTCGGGATACCACGTCCAATTGGCCCATCCTCCGGTAGGGGATACGGATATAGGGCCTGACACATTCCGACTATCCACCTCCAGGTGAAATGTGGGCTCCAGCAGTGTAGATACGCTGATGGACAACTGATATTCTCCGGCATCCCGTACTTCTACCGTATATAGCAGCCATTCTCCAGGCGCCGACCAGGCAATATTTGTCCCCTTTTCCACATCCACCGGAAAACTGTTCATATCGCCGTGGCTTCTACGGTACTCATCGCCTTCTATCTGAGAATTGTAGTTGTCAATATCATGAAAAGCCACGCCTTCCCCGCCCATGTCGAAATCGCGCATCGGAATAATGCAGGGAGCGGCTTTTGAAAGGATGTGCGGTCCTTTAAAGGGTTTATGTTCGTTGCTTACGGAGAAAATTTTTCCGTCCTTGTCTAACGCAAACACGTCACCGGCGGGTTGAAGCCCGCCGGCCACATACCATACGGGAAGGTACTGAACTTGACTCCCGACAGGGGCATACCGGATGGTGTCGCCGTCGATAACACCCCATCCGACGATAATCCACTGTGAAAAGTGTTTGCCCGCCAGGTAGGCATAACCGGCCTGGCCGGCCGGCGGATATTTTACCGGAATATTGAGTTTGTAAAACCCTTCATGTTCTCCGGAAACATCTACGATATTGTCTTGGAAAACCAACGAAAAGGATTTGTCGTTTACCGAGAGGGGACGTTTGGCGAAGGTTCTACGGTACACCTTGTTCTTGAGCGCGATTGACCCCAAGTGAGGAACTCCCGGATTGGATTCAGCCCCCATAAAGGACAGATGCCTTCCCGTACTGTCGCGCACAGTGTTCCACGTATGTCCATGCCCCAGGTTGGGCCACAGTTGCGTAAAATCGAATGTCACGGGAATGCCCAGCGCCCTCATGCTGAAAACAGCCAGTGCGGCCATCGCATCGCAAGGTCCTCTTGTCGACGCCATCAACTGCGAATAGTTCATCGCCGGAAAATCTTTGTCTAACCTGAAACGCGGCAACAAATCGTTCACCTTGCTGCAAGCCTCCACCGCCGTGATGGTCGAATCGTCCTTAAACGACCTGTTCAGGTCGGCGAAACTTGCCAGCGCTTTTTCCCGCCAGTTTTCCAGCGGCTCTATGTCTAACCGGTAGGGCAGTATCTCCTCACAGAAAACATCGAAAGGAATATATTTGCCCCAGGGTTGTTCCCGCCATACTTTGAATGCCAATTCAATGTTATTAATCAGATAGTCGGCGGTGATATACTTTACGTCTTCTTTGATTACCGGTTTACCCAAACGGTAAGTATTCGCCACCATCTGCTTGTCCGACGAGCTTGTCCAGCGAAGGAGCGCCGTTGCCACATCGTTCCACGGCGCCTCATAATATTCCGAGCGTTTGCCCGGCATATTTGTGATAAGAAATTCCGCTGCCCGCAGTTTCAGGCTGTCGGCAGGGGTTTTGCCATAATGCTTCAGCACCTTCTCAAGCTCGGTACGGTTGTTACCCGCCTGTTTCAGTACCGTCTCTATTTCTGGAGAAAAACTGGTGCAGGAAACGGCACATGCAGCAAGCATAATGATAGTATTTTGGATATTTTTCATATTAACGTTGCGGAATTTATAGTACTATGCACAACTTTTTGAATAAACAAGGCGGTAAATTTATTTGGTCAAAGCCTCTGCCGGCAAGAGCGCAGCAAGGGCTTTACCTATCGAAATTATTTTTGCCCAGTAGCCAGATAGTGGGCGTGTGAAAATAGAAAACAGATTTTATAAATATAATATGAAAAGAATTCATATTGTTTGGTTTGGTGGCAAAGGTAATGAAAGTTTTTGAATGGAAAAAATTATTTAATGGACTGGGTCACCCTCCATTTCGCACATATTTAATTGTTTTTCAAAAAGAATATGTTATCTTTGCAGAGAAATCTTTATGCCCTTTTTGAAACGCCGTGAAAATAAAAAAGACATTATCGGTATTTACTCTTTTTGCCATTTTTCTTTTGTCTGTTTGCCTGCCGAAAGAGGAAGTTTCCATTCTGGAGCAAGTCCTTGCCCTAGCGGGAGAGAGTCGTCCGGAACTGAAAAAAGTACTGCTCTGCTACAAACAATACCCCGAAGACAATTTGAAATACAAAGCCGCCTGTTTTCTGATTGAAAATATGCCTTACTGCTATTGTTATGAAGGCAAAGCATTAGATGGTTATGCCAAGTTATTATAAAGCCCTGCACGAACACAAAAAAAGGAGGGATGTAAAGCCGATTAACCATCGACGCCAATGGAAAAGAAGCTGTTTTATCAAAATGTTCCAGCCGACACATTGCTGTATCTGAAAAATCATAGCCGGAACGTACAGGAACGAATTTTTCTTTACAAGAAAGGTGAACAAATATGGAAATAAAAACGATACTGTTATGAGAAAGATAACTCTTTTATTGCTCCCTTTGGTGTGTTTTATCGTCACTTCGTGTGAGAAAGACACATCGCAGATTCCGTTCATTCGCAATGAACTTCGCTCTCCGGCATATCCCCTTGTAACGATAGACCCGAAGATCAGTTCCTGGATAAGAACAGATACATTATACCGGCAAACGGTTAAAAGTTCTTTTGGAAGAGAAATGCCGATGGTGGGCGCTATTCGCGTCGATGGCGAAGTCTATCGCTTTATGGGCCTGGATGTAGTAGCTCATGAAGTCTTAGCTCCCATCTCTTACGAAAATGAATGGTATGGCAAATACACATTCGAGCAACCCACCGAAGGCTGGCAGAGAACCGACTTCGATGACAGCCATTGGATGGAAGGCGAAGCCGCTTTCGGAACAAGAGAAGAACAAAATGTACATACCCTGTGGCTTTCATCCGATATATGGGTGCGCCGGGAAATTCGATTAAATGACACCTCCACCAAAGGAAAGCGGTTCATATTGAGGTATTCTCATGATGATACTTTTGAGTTGTATGTCAACGGCATCGTGTTGGTAAAAACCGGTTATGAATGGTACAAGAATGTGGAAGTGGAGATTCCTAAAGAAATCATTGAAAAGGCATTGGACGGAAAAATAACGATCGCTGCTCATTGTCATAACTTCTATGGCGGTGGTTTGGTCGATTTTGGGATTTATGCGGAACATGCGGGCTCTTGCCTAGAAAGAACTGCCGTTCAAAAATCGGTAGATCTTCAACCTACCCAAACACAATATGTTTTTGAATGTGGAAATGTAGAACTGGAACTTAGTTTCATAGCGCCTTTCCTAATAGACAATGTGGATTTAATGGGACGTCCAGTTAATTATATTGCTTATAAAACCAACTCCTTAGACGGAGAAGAACATCAGGTCGAAATCTATCTGGAAGCTCACCCGGAATGGGCATGTACAAAAAGCAACCGTCCCAGTCAAGCGGAATGTTACCGGAAAGACAAAATGCTCTTTGCCAAAACCGGGAGTATTGTACAGAAAATGCTGGACAGGGATGCTGAAGGATGGGGTTATTTTTACCTGAGCGCCGAAGAAGAAAACGCCACATGCGACGTCGGCTATCCGGTTGTTATGCGAAAGTCATTTCTGGAAACGGGACATCTGCAGGAATGTGCCAAATCGGAGGAAAATTCCGTGATAGCCATCAGTCAAGCGCTGGGAAAATCGAAAAAAGCATCGGGAAAAATCCTGGCTGGATACGATGATATATTTGCAATCCAGTATTTTGGCGAAAATCTCCGCCCATACTGGAACCGGAAAGAGAACCGGCATATCGAACAGGTATTCCGGGATGCAAACAGGGAATACGTCTCGTTAGTAGAAAAGTGTGCCCGCCTGAATCACGAAATCATGGTGAAAGCCACAGAACTTGGCGGAAAAGAATATGCCGGACTGTGTGCTTTAGCCTACCGGCAAACTGCAACCTCGTATAAATTAGTGGCATCGTCCGAAGGAGAGCGCATGTTGTTTGGCATAGAGATGGGTGTAGTGGATATATTTTTTCCTGCCTCGCCCCTGTACCTGTATTACAATACCGAATTGATGAAAGCCCTGATGAATCCGGTATTTTACTACAGCGAAAGTGGACAGTGGCAGAAGCCATATCCGGCGCACGATGTAGGATATTATCCCTTGGCGAACGGACAGAGTTTCTTCGCCGATTTGCCGATAGAAGAAGTCGGCAATATGTTGATCATGGCTGCAGCTATCGCTACCGTAGAAGGAAACGCCGGCTATGCGGCTAAGCATTGGGAAACGCTTTCTCGCTGGACACGCTATTTGCTTGAAATCGGGGTATATCCGGAAAATCAAATAACGAGTGATAATTTTGCGCCAAGCTATTCCCAAAACACCAATTTATCCATCAAAGCCATTTTGGGAATCGCCTCCTACGGACGTTTGGCGAGTATGCTGAAGCAGAAAGAACTGGGAGAATCGTATATTAGGCGGGCAAAGGAAATGGCAAAAGAGTGGGAACGGGCGGCAAACGCACGCGATCATTACAAAATGGCATTCGACCAGGTTGACAGTACCTGGAGCCAGAAAT
Organism: Prevotellaceae bacterium; assembly: GCA_031288865.1. Taxonomy (GTDB): domain Bacteria; phylum Bacteroidota; class Bacteroidia; order Bacteroidales; family UBA932; genus JAIRLC01. The sequence goes on along the minus strand of JAITQN010000037.1, from coordinate 41,115 downwards.
ACAATCTTATCTGGGATAAAATATTGAATATGAATATATTTTCGCCCTATATTACCGAAACAGAAGAGGCCTACTATGCGATGAAACTAAATGAATACGGGCTTCCGCTGGATGGGCGGGAACAATATGCAAAAACAGACTGGTCGCTGTTTACCGCAGCTTTGACAAATGATAGTGCTTCGTTCAGAAAATTTATCCTTCCAATCTACCGGTTTATGAACGAAACAATGCACCGTGACCCGATGCCCGATTTTTACAACACGGATACACCAACCCACCGGATGTTTTTTGCACGACCGGTTGTCGGAGCGGTTTACATAAGAATGTTGGAAGACAAATTGAAACTAAAAGTTAAAAACTAAATGAGAATCAATTGCCAGGGCTTTCGTTAGCCAATGTGGAGGCATTAGCTTATGAATTTAATAATCAAGATTGGGATACTGAATCTCATTGGTATAACACAATGGGAGGCTCGTGGACACCGACATACCATTCATGTTCATATTCGGACAGTACAGGAGGAGGTGTTGGTGTAAATGGAACCGGATGTATTCCAGATTCAGAGTCAATTTAAATAACAAAATTATGAGAGTGCTCAAAATCGCTATATTTTCTGCATTTGACATAGGATCTTATAAAAAAAATAATAGATTGATTGCCAGTAAATTATATATTAATTTTGGGCGCTTTCTTTAGGCACTCTAATTGATAAATCATTAAAAACAAAAAAAGAGCATGAAAAAAATATCCATCTACATAGCAGTGACTCTCCTATTAATTTCATGTAAAACAAAGGAAAAGAATCCGGTTACTTCCCAAATTTTAGCATCTGAATCTTTTCGATTAAGACAAGATTTACCGGTTGAGATTATTGACGCGCACGATTTTGAATCGCTGCCATTGGAAGATATTAACACAAAAATTAAAGATATTCGTTATATCCCGTTTTTTTCTAAAGAACCTATTGGAATATTTGATAAATTAGTCATTTATGATAATCATGTGATCGTTTTGGATGCATTTAAATCCGAAAGTATATATATATTTGATATTTCGGGAAAACTGATTCACATCATTCACAGCAAAGGAGGAGGGCCAGAAGAATATCATGGATTGATGGATATAACTATATCAAGGAAAGATACACTAATTGTTATACCGGATCGACTTTCATTAAGTATGCTTTATTATTCGCTGAATGGTCAATTTGTCAAAAAAACCAAGGCAGCTCCCTGTTTTTATTTAGAAATGCTTGGCGATAAGTTTGTAAATCAAACCACATTTGCTCAATCGTATAGTCTGGATATAGAACATAATTATAATTTAATAATATCTTCCATTGACTCCGTTATATGCAAAGGATTTCCTTATTATCCAATACAAAAAGAAGCGATCATTAGTAATGCGCTACAATATAATTATAAAGAACAGTTGTTATTTACTCCCGTTTTATCTGATACGATCTACCAAATCATTAATGATTCCACGTACTCTGCCAAGTATGTTGTCAATCAGAAAAAAAGCCTTTGGGAGAAAAGAAAGGAGTATCTAACTATGCAGCAAGTTTTCAATTTAATACAACATTCTAATTACACCCATTTGAAGCCACCAATATTAGAAACAAAAGGATTTGTTTCCTATCAAATAGCACATGAAAAAAACAATATGATTGCTTCAACAACTTATTGGTTCGATAAAGCTAGAAATAAATCTTTTACTCCCAAAGAGATACCGATTGATAATAAAATAAATATTCCTAATATTATACCGCGCCCGATGACTATTTATAATAATCATTATGTAGGAATTTATTTACCTCACGAAGTAGAAGAAATGATAACGCTATCAAAAAACAATATGGCGAGTTTTGAAAATGAGGAGCTAAGGAACATTTTAAAAGATAAAAAGAATAAAAGCATGGAATTTCTGATGGTAATGTATGAATTTTGGTAGAAAATTGGATGTAGACGGATATTATTTATCAACATAACACCACAAGCTGCCATGCCCCAGAAACATAGCTTCGGGGCGTTTATGGCGACAAAGAAGCCGCTGTCGTTATGAATACGGCAGATAATATCTTTTCCGGTCAGGTGGTTGACGATACAGCAAAGACCATAGATCTTCATTGCGAGATTATTGTCGATAACAAGCGGATAGCCGCCGGAACTTTAAGCTACAGGAAAACTACAAACGTATCAAAGCCGAAACCAAGCAAATCGTAGCCGACGAGTTGGAGCGGATTCGCAATGATGAAAACTTGCACCACTCGTTATCGAAAAAGGAGGAACAACACAAAGTGTTATTTAGAAAATTTGATAGATTGAGATATGTCTTTATCTTTTTACAACTACTTTTTATTTTTACAACTACTTTTTTCCTTTGATTGGACGTGAAATAATCCAGACCGGATATTTATCTGCATTAGAGGTGTTTATAATTTCCTGTTCTGAAACCTTTGGAAATACAGTATCTATATTAAGCCCATCAGATGTATCCCTAATTTTATCCTTAGACAACAAAATGTTATCGACAAACCCATTAAGTCGTTCCGGTGTTAGTTCCCCACCTTGATTTATCAAACTTAATTCATAAGCTTCAATTTCGTTCTTCTTATTAATCAATAGTTGGTATAACCCTGTATAATCGACGGGTCGTCCGGAAAAAATATACTTCGAGATGTATTGGCGCTTGTATGTCGCCCACCAGACTACGGATAAGCACAGTGATATGGTAGAGGAGTCGAAGGCATATATCTCTCCGTTTGTGTTGACCTCAAAGGCCGCATTAGCACGAAGTCGGCGGGCGCAGGCGAGGGTTGAGATATTTACCGCCTTGCCCAATCCCAGGTGATAGGCTTTGGAGCGGTGTGCTTGGACTACTGTTATCAGATCCCTGAGGCTTTCACGGTTGGATAGCTGTCCGAAGAGCATCATTATAAAATTAACGCAATACTACTGATTCAGGATAACAATTTAAATAATCATAAAAAAGACGTTTTAATGTCCTTTCGCTATATCCGCTCTTCTTAACTAATTAACTAAATGTCTGTTTCCCAACTATCCATTCCCTGAACCAGTGCTCGCAATTCTTTTTACTTACACCCGGGTTTATGTGAGTAGAAAACACGCCGCAAGCGCTGCATTTATATCTCTACTCACTAAACGGTTACCTCATTTTATTATTGCAAAACTACCGCACGCCCAATATCTAAATCGCCTGTTTTTTGACATAAAAATTAAGTTTATTGAAAATGATTTCAATAAACTTAATATAGTTTGTTGACATACTAATGCTTATACTGCGAATCGCCAACCATTTTTGGCATATATACCAAAAAAATGTCATACAAATGTATGACATTTTTTATTACCAACCAACCAATCTAAATTCTACTTCACGCACACGATGTCGGTGTGCAGCTGACGCGGCGTCAATTTCGCCAATTCATCATTCGCAAAACTTGAAGTTTTCCCGGCCGCTGCAAGTATAAAAGCGGAAATATTGTGTGTTATCGTTATATCTACATCATACGTAAAACTGTAGGTCATGCGGTCGTCGACGCCAAGCGTGCCGGTAAGGGCAACCTTGGTTACCGTGAGCGTCATAGTTTGTACTTTGGAAGTGCCGATATAAGATAGGAAGTCGTTTATCTCCGGCAGCATATCATAGTAAAACTGCGGCAAGGCATTAAAGTTTCTATTTGTATTTCTGGTATAGACGTTATTGCCGGTGATAGTTTTCTCACCGCTTACCGTGCCGGTGGCCTCGCTGCCGGTGAGCGGCAGGTCGGCCAATTGCGCATCAATGCCAAACGAGGAGGAGGCGCCGCCGGTGATGTAGTAGTCCACGCCGGATACGCTGCCCAGTTTTAAGTTGTCGCCGTCTGCCGCAACGGTTATCTGTATCGCCTGACCGGTGGGATGACTACCTTCACGCATTAACAAATCGTCCAAATCCCCTGTTGCTGTTTTCAACGTGGCAGTGAACACCGCATCATTGGCGTTCCAGGCGCCCTTAACCAGTAGTTTTGTTCGGAACGTGGCGTCCGACCACTTGCTGTAGGTGTTGTTGCCGGCTTTCTTTGCGCGGACTTTCCACGTGTAAGTCGTTTCGGGTTGTAAATTGTCCGCAGTGACCGTGTAGGAGGTTCCGGCAACAGCAGATGTCGTTCCCCCCATATTGAGTTCGTAGCTTTCGGCGCCGGTAACTGCCGCCCAGTTCAGCGTGACACTGCCATCGCTGTTCTTGGTGGTGGTTAGCTTGATGGGCCGGCTAAGCACTTCAAACGTAACCGCCGTTGACCATTGGCTGTAGTCGCTGCCTTTTTGAGCGCGCACTTTCCACGCGTACTCGCCGGCCGATATCGCGTTGCTGCCGAGCGCCAGCTGGTTTGTCGTTGCGGTGTAGGTTGTTCCGTTCACGTCTATTTCATAGCCGTCGGCATTCACGCTCGACCATAGCAGGGTCACATCGCTGTTGTCTTCGAACCGGTGGCTCAACCCGGACGGTGTGGACACCGCGCCGGCGGCGTCAATGTTAAAGGTTTCCGACGACCATGCGCTGTAATTGTCGCCTTTCCTGGCGCGCACTCTCCACGTATATTGGCCGACAGGCTTTCCGTCCGTATCATACAGGTAGGTGGTTCCTTGTAGCGTAGTATGCGTAGAAGGATCCGTTCCATTACTTACCTCTACGTCGTAGGAGTAATCACTGGCGCCGCCGGTCCAGCTCAGTTGCACATCGCCGTCGTTGTTGAACTGCGCTTTCAATTCGGTGGGCGCGGAAATAATCCGGAAGCTGCTTCGGGTTGTCCAGTTGCTGTATGCGGTACCTTTTTCGCCCTCGTTTTTGGCACGCACCCGCCACTTGTAATCATAGTCGGGCGTGGGGTTATCGAACAGATAGCTGCTTGCCGGCGAGGTGTACACCCTTCCGTTCACTTCTATTTCGTAGGAGTACAGGTATCCTTCTTCGCCGCCGTTCCAGTTCAGCGCCACAGCGCCGGTGGTTTCGATTTGGTGCTGCAATCCGGTGGGCACAGGCAGCCGTCCCGGGCCGGGTTCCGGGCCTTGTCCGGAGTCATCCGGGGCGTTGATGCGAAATGAGGCTTCGGCCGACCAGTCGCCGGTCACCTCGCCTTTGTTGGCTCTGGCGCGCACTTTCCAGGTATAGTCCACGTCATAGTCCAGTGCGGTGATGATCATCCAGTCGTCGGACACTATGTATGGCACCGCCGTGCCGCCGCCGTTAAGCAGCAATTCGTAGTCAGCGGCGTTGGCCACTGCGTCCCACGACAGGGTTGCGCTGACCTCCACATCGTCCGGCACTATTTGCAAGTTGTCGGGCGCTTCGAGGGTAATGGCTGTGCCTTCGTCCTTTTCGCAGGACACCAGGGCAAAGCAAGCTGCAAGTAAAAGTAATGATAGCTTTTTCATAATATTTTCTTTTAAGTTATTCAATTGTAATTTCCGGCATATTCAACGCAACGCCCGGCTGACCAGCGTTCAAATTAAGGTCAGCCTGCCGGGTTATTTTCTGCCCATTCACCGTCATGTTTTTAATCCACACATGTTCAATATTCGCTGTGGCGGAATAGGAGCGCATAATCGAGCTTACTGTGCCGCCGGGGGTAGTGGTCACCGATATGTTCTCCAGGTAGACGTCCCCGATTTTCCCCCGATTGGTATCCTTTTTGGAGTAAGTCGGGTCATACATTACCCTGAAATCCATCAGGTACACGGAGGCGTCTTCCACGCGGATATCCTTGTACTTGATATTGTCGACCACGGCGCGGCCGCAATTGTGGATGGAGAACGCGCCCCGCGTGGACGCCGCCGCGCCAACCAGATGGATAATGTCGTTGTTCTCGTAGAGGATGTTTTTGATGGTGTCGGCGCCGGTTTCGTAGCCTATTTCAAACACATTGGAGTCGGGGTTGGGTATCCAGAACACGCTGTTCTTTACCGACACGTTCACCACATCGTCCTGCGCATACTCGAGGTACCATTCATCGCCGGCTTTGATGGCCACGCAGTCGTCGGCGGTATGGATGAAACAGTGGTCTATCCGCACGTTTTGGCTGCCCACGATATCGATACCGTCATCGGTGGGCGCCCTGTTCACGATTTTCACATCTTGTATGTCTATATCGTTGCAGGCAGACAGCGCCACCGTCCATGATTTCGAGTCCACAATGGTGATGCCTTCTATCCGGAGCCTGCTCAGTTTTTCCAGCTCCATCATCCGGTAATCCCTGTCGATAAAGCGGCCGCCGGAGAGGATGCCGCGTCCGGTGATGCGGATATTTTCCCGGTTGGTCACTTTCAGCCCGCCATACACGATGGCGCCCGGCGCGATATACACCGCCTTCTCTCCGGTGAGGGCGAAGTCGCCGCCGATATCGTGTATTTTCCCGGCCTCATAGCGAATCACGTTGCTGGCGGGTATGTCGGTTTCCGGCGCATCGGCGAAGAGCAGCAGCGGCCGGCCGGTGTAGGTGTCGTTAATTTCCACGCTCAGGTATTGCGGCCCTGTGAGGGTGAAGGTGATGGTGTTTCCGTTCACTGCGGGCGTAATCCCGGCGCTCGTGGGGCGGATCTTCACGTTCGCCACCGCCGCTTTCGACGTGATGGCTACCTCTACGTCGCCCTTGCTGTTGTCGATGCCGAAGGTGACGATGTCGGCGGTTTGGGCGGGGAAGACGTAGCAGGGCTTGCCGTTCAGCGTAACGGTGTAGGCGTTGGTAGCAGGCGCGTTCGACGCGAACGTATAGATGATTTCGGCGGCGTCTTCCGCAGGCTCGGGCGTTGGATCGGTCCCGTTGTTATCGTCCGAGCACCCGGCCGCCCACAGTAGAGGCAGTAGCAAGCAGTATCTGAGCAATGTCCACCCCCGGCCTTCGGCCACCCCCGCCAGCGGGGGAGATGCCCCCCTCTCCTTCAGGAGAGGGGCTGGGGGTGAGGACTGCGTCCTATTGTTTATTGGATTTCCTGATTCGTACTTATTCATGGCGCTTAGTTCTTCAGTGTAACACTTATGGACCTTATTTCCGTGCCGGGCTGCAAGTTGGCGTCGGCAGCAATAATGGTATAGTACAGTGTGTATGTTTGACCGGCTTCTCCATAACCTGCCAGCAATAACGCGGCCATTGTACCCGGCACGGTGTATGGGCTCGGGTTAGTCCCGATGTTTACTTCCTGCATATCCGACAAATCCGGTTGTTGTCCTATCAGGCCTTTCACCGGGGCGCCTGCAGGGTCGACTGACCACTCAAAGGTTACGTCATCCGGCACATTCATATCAAAGGAGTCGCCATTTGCCGGCTTTATCAATGTTACGGTAGCGGGTGGCGTGGGCGGCGGGGGTGGTGGCGGCGTCTCAAAGCGTGTTACTTTGAGCATCCACACTTCGGAGTTTACGTTCACCGTTGCGTCGGCCGGCCGCACCGTCCACCATACCGGGTGGTGCTCGCCTGTTTCCGGCACGTTAAGGTTAGCCATCAGGTCGTTGAATTCTCCTGCCGGCAGGGTTAGCGTTTTTTCTGCCGTTTCCAGTGTCTCCACGGCCGTAAAGTCTTCCGACGCGCTGAACTGGAGCTGATACCTGTCAATCGCTACAGAGGATTCCCAACGGAACGTGGTGTTTTCGCCATCCGTTAAATAGATAGCCCAGCCATCGTTCGGCTCGATCAGCGTAATGCCTGTTTTGGGTTCAGGCTTTTTGCCATTGTCATCGTCGCTACAAGCGCTCAAGAAGAACATGGCGGCCGCGCAAACCACCACAGGGATGCGCATTGCTAAGGTAAATTTCATTTTTTTCATACACTATAATTCAAAATTCATAATTCATAACTCATAATTCATAACTCATAATTTCTCTTTCAGCAGTTTGATAAAATAGCCGCCCACCACCGAGCGGGCAATGTGACTGCGGTGCGTCGGCCGGTCGGTGTTTACCCAGTCGGACATGGGCACGCGCTTGATCGTTTCGTTCATGTAGTCGTGTACCGGCGCGATGAGTTGCTCGAACGTCGCCTTGTCGTCCGAGAGCGTGGCGACCCACATCACCCAGTCGGTTTTCGTGTAGTGTTCGCGGCTGTCTAACGGCAAGCCATAGCGGTCTTGGTGCGTCAGGTACCAGGCCAGTTCCGTGCGCGTGATTTTCTCCGGGAAGAGATCGAATCCAAGCAGTTTATCCCATATTAGATTGTATTTTTGGCTCCAGCTGTCGGGTTGGTCGAACGCCAGCTTGTAGTGGTCGCCGGCGTTGGCCAAGGCTTCCCACTGTTGCGCCATTTCGCGCGCCGCGTTCATGTAGCGTTCCGCCGTTTTCTTTTCTCCCAGCGCGCCGGCCAGGTAGCCGTAGGAGGCTACGCCGAGCACCGCCTTAATCGAAAGGTTGGCGTTGTGGGCGAGGTGTCCCGCGAAGTCGTCGGTACAGAGTTGGTCGGCGGGGTCTACGCCGTTTTTGAGCAGGTACTCGGCCCATTTGGTCAGTGTTTTCCAGTGGCTCTTCGCGTATTTGGCATGGCCTTCCACTTTGGCGATGGCCGCCGTCAGGATAAGCATGTTGCCGGCTTCTTCCGTAGGCATGTCGCGGCCGTAGGTCATTCCGTTGGCTATGGGATACGAGCCTATGTCATGCGCCGGGAACGGTTTTTTCCAGCGGCCGCTCTCGCTGTAATAGAAGATATGGTTGAGCAGCCCTTTGCAGAGCTCGTGGTTGTAGAGCAGGAACAGCGGCGCCGAGGGATACGTCACATCCACCGTGCCGATGCTGCCGTTGCTGCCGTTTTCCTTCGAGAGCCACAGCAGGTCGCCGTTGGGCGCCTGCACGAGCTTGTGTGCGGAGATGGCCTGGCGGTAGGCCAGCGCGCAGAGTTCGGCATATTTTTTTCCGCCGGCGGCGGTGGCCGAGCGCATCAGTTCGGCGTCGAAGCGGTTGCAGGCGTCGAGGAGCTTGTCGTAGTCCTGGTGCGCCTTCAGGAATTGCGAGGCAATGGTTTCCATGCCCGAGCGGTTCCAGTAGGGGCGCAGGTTTTCGCCGAAATACTGTACGGAGAAAATGTCGTCGTAGCCCAGCATGATTTTGCCCGAGGTGGCGCCGTTCAGCTGTCCCAGCGCGTGAACCACCGCCAGGTGGTGGTATGCGCCGGGCGCGGGCGCCGCGGGTTGGGTGTGTTGCGCAAAGGCTGCGCGCAGGCCGGCGGGGTCGCCCACGTAGTATTGGAACGCGGGCGTGTCGTCGCCGCAGAGGTAGAAGTAGCCCCAGTCGATGCGGACGTCGTCGCCGCGCTTGCCCAGGATATGTTGGGATTCGCTGCCGGTTCTCAGCCAGGCCAGGCCGCCGCTTCTACCGCCCTCGGCGCGGCTGGGCTGCTGGTAGTTGTCCAGCGCCCAGGTGGGCGCCGCCTCCACATACACGGCCACGTCGTGGGCTGCGCCATCGGTGGGCGTCACGCGGTAGGTCATATAATTCACCGGCCGGGAGATGTACTCCAGGTTGTCCATCAGCAGCGGTGCGGTGAAGGTGAGCTCCAGCTCCACCGGCCCGCAGGTGAAGGTGTAGTGGGTTTGCGTGGCCTGCACATCGGCCACCGTTTGTTGGGCTGCTTGCGCCAGGTGGTAGGTGGCCGGCACTTCGGCGTCCATGCCCAGGTCAATGAACGACAGGCCGCCGGTGTTGGTACAGCGTGCCGCCAGTATGTTCTTGCCGGGCTTCAGGGCGCGCACTGCGGCTTCGGGCAGCGCCGCCACCCGGTGAAAGCCCCATCCGTTGACGTTGGCCACCTCCACGCCATTGAGGTAGAGGATCACGTCGTCGTCGTTCGAGTAGTGCACGTAGAGCGTCCGGCGGGTGATGTCGTTGGCCGTGAGGTTGATTTCGCGGCGTAACCAGATGTCGTTTGCCGGCTCGGGCCAGAGGGTTTTCACGTCGCCTTCTATCGACGAGCCGAAGGCGGCCGGTCCTCTTTTCCAGGCGCTGTCGTCGAATTCCGGCTGCTGCCAGCCGGCCGGCGGTTCGGCGAAGGTGTAGGCGCCTTCCCAGGCCATCTGTCCGGTGGTGGGCACTACGGTTTCGTAGTGTTTATGCTCTATGCCCATGAAGCGGTACACCTGCCCGTCGACCCTTATGGCGCCGATTAGCGGGAAGTGCGTGCCCGTCCAGTGCATCACATGGCCGTCGTACAGTTGGTCGCCGGCCGACCAAGCGCTGGTGTAGGGGTCGATGGTCACCAGCGGGTAGGCCGGGGCGCGCAGAGACGCAGCACGCCGCGCCTCTACATTCCCGTCCGCCGCGCACCTTGTCAGGAAAAACACACCGCACAAAACAATAACCAATCTTTTTTTCATCAATGCTCTTTTCATTTTTTGTTGTTCATTATTCACTATTACCAACCGGGCGACAACGCCGTCATGCCGACCGGAGCGCCCATACAACGCCGTCATGCCGAGCTTGTCGAGGCATCTGTTTATATAGCCATTCCCTCAATATCATTCCACAAATCCTTCCATTCGGGGTTTTTAGCATTTATCAACATTTCCTTTTTCGTCTTGTTCCATTTTTTCAATTGCGTTTCGCGATTAATCGCTTGTTCTATACCTGCGAAGTGTTCAAAGTAAATGCAATATTCCAAATTATACCTATCGGTGAACGAATGGGGCATATAATGCGTGCGATGCTCCCCTACGCGACGTCGCAGGTTGTTGGTTACGCCAATGTAGAGCGTCGTCTTGTTTTTGTTCGTCATTATGTATATGTATCCACCTTTTTGCATTTATCTACTTTGTTTTACGGCAGATTTCTCCACTCCGCTCGCTGCGCTCGCTCCGGTCGAAATGACGGAGGCACGACCCACCCGTCATTCCGAGCGAAGCGAGGAATCTGCCGACTTCCGCTCCTGCCCCTGTTAAGGGCGTTGCGTTTGCGGGCAGATGCCTCGACAAGCTCGGCATGACGGTGCGCGCCCCCCTCTCCTTCAGGAGAGGGGCTGGGGGTGAGGATTGTGTCCTATTATTCATTATCCATTGTTAATTGTTAATTACAAATCGTCATCTCCGGTATACATTAACCGCCACTGTAACATGCCATAAATAGTCCACTTCCAAGTACCCAATTCTCCCCAACAAAAGACGCAGATTACTCCATTATCAACAAAATCGTTGTACTGGGTATTGGGGTTCATAAAATCTTGGGCATATATCAGGACAGGCGCTTCATTTCCATGGCTAATCTCCGGCTGCTGTTGCCAATCAGAGTCGTCATCATTACAGTTTGCTTTAAGTCCGTGGTTAGTAAAATTCAAACCCCAAGCGTTTGTACCTCTTCCGGCAACACCCTGAGCTAATACCTGGTCTGCCCACCCGACGGTGGTTACGGCTTCGTTTATCACATCCATAAAGTCTTCGTAGATGGGGAGCTTACAGTCCGACGGTATAAGGAGGGGTCTCATTATGTCCTGCTGTACTCCAAAATTGTTATAGTATTTGCCCACGAATGATGCATATTCGGAGCGTAGCCAGCCAGCCGGTGGATCTCTAAAAGCGGGGCCATTATACGTTGCCAGTACTGCGTCATTCACGCCCACCGTTTCGTTGAGGTTGCGGGTCATCCACACCACTTCTTTCCCGGCCTGCGTGTTGGTAAGGGTCACTACCGTCACCTCGTAGGTGTTGGCGCTGGTGTTGGGGTAGACATAGTAGCGGTATCCGCCCACTTTCACGGCTCTTGGCGTCACGCCGGTCAGGGGCGAGGTTTGTCCGGCTATCCGCACGCTCCAATACACCGTGTTGGTCTTATATTTCTTCGGTGCAACGGCGGAGCCAATAAGGGCGGTTTGCAGTTCCTGGTGGGTGTAGGCCTTGCTCGTGCCGGTTACGGGTACAACCACCGGGTTGCTCATGTTGGCATTTTTGCTGAAGAGCAGTTCATACTGCGTGGCGCCCACGTTAACCCACGTGAAGGTGGTCACGTTGGTGCTGGGTGTTTTGTAATCGAGCGTGTAAGCGGCATTGTTGGCCGGGGCTGTGAGTATCGTCGGGAAGTTGCTCACTCTAAAAGTCCTCGAGGCCGATGGGTTGGCCACCTGGTCGTCGGGCGTTTGCATATCCACTTTCCAATACACCGTCTGATTAGCAGTCGTTCCTTGGGAAAATCCCAACTCCAGCAGCTTCCCGAGCAGGTCGTTCTTCGCAAGGCTATACGAAGCGGTCGTGATGTTTTCTACCGTCTTTACGGTGGCAAAGGTGTTATCCTTACACAATATCAGCTTGTAGGGCGCTGCGCTGGCAATGTCGTTCCAGGTGAAGTTCACACTCGTCACGCTGTTCAAATTGCTTGTCGTGTTGTTGTTCGGGCCGGTGAGCGTGATGGCGGGTGCGGGAATCCGCGTCACGGTGTGCTTCCTGATATAAGTGGTGGGCGAGTCTTCCGGGTCGAAAGCGCTGTTTGGCTGTATCGACCAGTAGAGTACCTGGTCGTGGCCTTTAAGTCCACCGGCCGTGGCAGCCACCGCGTCAAGTTCTGCGGCCGTCATGTTAATGGGGCTCGTTGTGCCGGTTTTCGCCGCAACGCCATCCGAGAGGTCGCTTTCTTTTCCTATTACCAGCTTGAAGTCGGTAAACACACCGGTTGGGGCTACCGTCCATCCGAAATTCACGTTGGTTACTGTCGCGAGGGCGGCAGTGGCGTTGTTGGCCGGTGCGGTCAGTGTGATTGTCGGTGCAGGCTTCCGCGTCACGGAGAATTTATTGGTGTCGGTTATGGCCGTTTCGGTTTCGGCGTCGCCCGGCAGTATCGACCAGTAGAAGGTACCCGAGGAGTTCCGTTCTACGCCGGCGGCTTTGGCCAGCGCGTCAAGCTCTGCAGGTGTCACGCTAATGGGGCTCGTGCCGTTTTTCACCTTAGCGCCGTCCGAGAGGTCGCTTTCTTTTCCTATTACCAGATTAAAGTCGCTAAACACACCGGTTTGGTCTACCGTCCATGTGAAGTCTGTGTTGGCGGCCAGGCTGTTCAAGTCAAAGGCGGTGTTGTTGCCGGGTGCAGTCACTGTGATAATCGGGAAGGGTCTCCGGATCACGGTGAATTTCCGGATGGTTGTTTTCGCATTATCGATGGGGTTGGCTACTGCGGGATATATCGACCAGTAGAAGTCGCCTGAGGCGCCCCGTGCGATTCCGGCGGCTTCGGCCAGCGCGTCAAAGTCTGCGGGCGTCAGGGTGATGGAGCTCGCGGTCGTTGCCACGGTGGTATGAGTAGCAGCGTCCGAAAGGTCGCTTTGCCGTCCTGTGACGAGGTTGAAGTCAAACGTGACGGGTTGGTTTACCGTCCACCCAAAATCCACATTGGCGGTATGGGTGAGCAGGTCATAGGTGACGTCGGTGGCGGGTGCGGTCGGCGCGATGGTGGGCGCCGGGGAGTTATGCACGTCGATATGCTGCGAGTAGGTGGCAGCGTCCACAGCCGCATCGTGGGGCACTACCTTCCAGTAGAAGTCGTAGTGCTGTTTCTCAGGCAGTGCACTGCCCCCATTGAGCAACTTTTCAAGGCCGGCAATGGTTACGGTGGCCGGGCTGGTGGCATTTGCATGTGTGGTTGAAGAGGCGAAATTGTCGGCGCTTATCACGAAATCGACCGGGAGGCCGGCGTCAATCGAAGGCGTAATCGTCCAGGTGAATATAATGCCATCGGGCCTTGTGTCCGTATTGATGGAGGCCTCTGCAGCGGGCATGTTCAGGGTGATGACGGTGGGCAGTACGCGCGTCAGTTTTACCGGCCGCGCGTGGGTGGTGACGTCGAGCCCTGTTACCACAGGCCTGATACTCCAATACAGGTCGGTGGTCGAGCCCTTTTCTTTGCCTGCCGCGCTCAGCCAGTCGTCGAGGTCTTTTCCGGTGACGGTAGCGGGTGATGCGGTCACCGGCACAACGAAGTTACCGGTACCCGAGAGGTCGCTGTTCTCGCTGATGACGAGCTGGAACTTGGTGATGGTATCGGTGGGGTACATGTCCCACGTGAACTCCAGCGGTGATGCATATGCGGGGAGCAGGTCGATGGTTTCATCGGCAGCCGGCGCGTTGAGGCTGATTTCGGTTTTGGCCCTGCGCCGCAGGTCGAAGCGCAAGGTGTCGAGGATGATTTCCAGGCCGGGCGTTTCGGGTTTCACCGACCAGTAGAAGGTGTGCTCCTGTCCTTTCAGGGTGCCGGTGGCTATGATCCAGGTCGTGAGCTGGTCTCTCAAGACATCATGCGAGGTTGCTCCGTTTACGGTGATGGCCGCCGGGCTTGTGAAGCTGGCGTCAGCGCTTACTTCCAGCACGTAGTTGGTGATGTTCATCTCGCTGGTGACGATCTTTTCCCAGGCGAACGTTATTTTCGAAAGGCCGTCGTCCGTGAGGTCGAAGTCTGCCCCGTTTTCCGGTGCGGAGAGTGCAATTCTGGCCTGTTTGATGCGTGTCAGGTTGATGCTGCGCGTGTAGGTGTCGGCGGCAATGGCGGCGTCGGCCGGCCATACCGACCAGTGCAGCGTACGCGACCCTTCTCTTGGCACGCCCTTTGTCATGAGGAGCGAGTCAAGCGTTCCCGCATTCAGTTTGAATGGGCTTGTGGTAACGGTGTAGGTTGCCGGATTAGCGAAGGTGGCGTCGTCGTCCAGCACGAGGACAAGGTCGGTGATGGGGTTCACCGAATTCACCGACCACCTGAAGTTAACGCCGGTGACTTTTTGCAGGTCGAAGGATTCACTGTTTGGCGGCGCCGTGAGTGCGATTTCGGGGGTCAAGCGCAACGGTTTGCGCACCAGTTTAATGGGACGCGCTTTGGCCTTTACCTCTCCGGCCACTATCGACCAGTAGAGCGTTTGCGGTTCCGGCGTCTCTTCCTGAACAATGCCTAATTCTTCGAGGAGTTGTTCCAACTCTTCAGCCGACACGACGAACGGGTTGTTGTTCGCGTGTTTTTCTTTGGCGGCTTTCAGGTCGTCGGTTTTGCTGAGCAGCCACTTGTAGTTTCCTTCAATGGCGCCTTGCTCTTTCCAGGCGAAGCTGACGTCGCTTACCGTTGCCAGGTCAAACAGGGTGTTGGCGGGTGGTGTGGTCAGCGAAATGACTTTTTCGATATCCTGCTCTTCTTCCTTTTCGCAGGACACGTATGCCAGCCCTGCCAAAAGGACTGACATAATCAAGGATAATTTTTTCATAAGTTACATATTTTAATTTGTAATTAATCAAAGATAAATTGCTGGTCTTCTTCCGGGATGAGCGTATTGCGCTTGCGTTCCATCGTCAAGCTGCCCTGTACGTGGTAGCGCACCTGGTAAGAGGGATGACTCACATCGGTGAAGCTGTAATCCAGCCGGACGATCGTATAGCGGTGCTCCAGGTAAGGAAGCGCTTGGTCGAAAGCCGTCACGACGGAGTAATTATTGAAGTTGACGGTGGGGTCGTTGATTTGTGTGAACTTAATGTCGGGGTCGTCGGCCCACAAGGTAAGCGTGCCGTCGGGGTTGAACCGCATTTGTACTTTGTATCTGGCCCTGTCGCGCGCCTGTTCTTCCACTACGCCGGCATAGAAGAACACGGTGTTCTCGTCTACCACGCGGGCGTCGCGATAGTCTTCAAGCGGTATGATGGTCGTATTTCCGTTGACATCGAGTACCGGGTCTCCATTGTCATCGATAAACGTAATGTTGCCGGAGGTGGGCATGTAGTTTCCCGAATAGTCGTTAAAGGGCACGATGCGCATCATCGTCTTCTTGTACCATTTCCGGGGCGAGGGCTCGTACACGGAGGTGGCCGTGATTTGCAGCGGCAGGATGTGTTTGTCCACCAGGTCTAACCCCTGCAGGCTGAAATCGACATCCAGGACTGCGGTGTTCTCGCCGGCCGGTATGGTTACCGTTTCGGACTTCAGGGTGTAGTGCTCCGGTTTCAGGAGTTTAAAATATAAATCCTTGCGGAGCCGGAAGCGCTCGTAGTTCAACATCACGAGGGTGTCGGGGTCTAAAGCCACCGTTACGATCACGTTCTGGTCGTTCCCGGCAGAGCCGTTCACCAGCACCGGGACTTTGTAGGACACCACGCCGCTCGTGGCGTCGTATTTAAGGTAAATATCCGTATAGCCCGACTTGACGAACGCCACTGTTTTCTCATACTGCTCTTCCGTCCATTCGTCGTTGCAAGCGGGGAACAGCACGCAGGGGGCAGCCAGCGCGAGTATCATATATATTTTTCTTAGTGTTTTCATGCTTGAAATGATTTAAAGTTATTCGGTAAAGTATGTCCAGCCCGGATTTTGGGTGAGTTTCCTGTTTTTCCTTAATTCGTTGTGGGAGATAGGCCACAGGTACATTTTGTCCACGAACACGCTCGGCAGGTCGGTGACTTCCACCGGGATGTCGAACAGGTCTCTTTGGGCGGTGGGCATATTCATGTTGAAGCCCCACATGGGGTCGGCTTCTTCTGTGGGCGCGTCTTTCCAGCGGCGCAGGTCGAAGTAGCGGTGCGTCTCGCCCATGAGTTCGATTTGGCGTTCGCGTTTGAGTTTTTTCCTGAAGTCATCCGCGCTGTTGTATATGGCGGGCGCGAAATCGGGCAGGCCGGCGCGGACGCGGATTTG
Source organism: Prevotellaceae bacterium (assembly GCA_031288865.1). Taxonomy (GTDB): domain Bacteria; phylum Bacteroidota; class Bacteroidia; order Bacteroidales; family UBA932; genus JAIRLC01. Next base: position 24,498 of record JAITQN010000037.1, on the reverse strand, counting down.
TTTCATCGCCCAGCGCATCTCGCTGGGGTCGCGGCTTACGGTAATCTGCGTCGCGCCGTCATACGACGGTATCGTGTAGGAGGTGGTGAGTTCGTTCAGCGCTTCGGCGTAGATGAGCAGGATTTCGGCATAGCGGATGGCCGGCTCCAGCTTATTCGCCACACTACCGCTGTAATCACTCACGTGGTAGTATTTTTTGATGCCGATGCCGGTGGGCAGGTAAAACTGCGATTCGCCCGGCCGTTTGCCGTCTTCGGAATCGCGGTAATAAAACGCCTGCTTGTAACACAATTCTCTGTTTCTGGATGCATCGGTCGCGTAACGGCCATGCGCTTCCCAGATGCTGCCGTTGTAGGCCACCGAAGCATAGAAGCGCGGCTCGCGGTTGGCGTGTTGCAGCGATACGTGCGGCGGCAGGGGCGGATAATTGGTATAGTGGTTCGGGCTCATGACGGGAACCGTAATCGTGTCGGTGTATCCTGTGGGGCGGCTGTTCGCCGGAAATTCATCGCCGTTGTTCATGTAATAGGCGTCATACATTTTCAGGCTCATGCCGTGCGTGTTCCAGCCATTTAAGGAAAATGGCATCGCGTGAATCGCCATGGACATTATGTTTTCATTTGCATTTCCCTGGTTTTGTCCCCGCGTGAAGATCAATTCCGGATTGCCGGGTCCCGTCAGGTGGCCGTCGAACAGCCGGCGGTATGATTCGAACGGGTCGATATTCTTCCAGCCGTAGTCGCCCCTGCCATATTGGTTCCAATTACGGTCCGAATAATCCGGATGGTAGGGCGGCTCTACCGTAGCCGGGTAGCGGGTATAGGGGAAAGTCATCCACTTGTTATAGCCCACGGAGGGTCCCTGCTCATCACTCTCTCTCTTCGGGTATACATACAGACGGTACAGGCCCAGGTCCGTCACTTCCCAGGCGGCGGCGGCGGCACGCGCCCATTTGCTTTCGTCGTAAGTTTCCGAGACTAAGCGCTTGCCCTCGTGGTCGACCAACTGCGCCGCCCAGGGGTCGGTGTTGCCGTTGAACAGCGGGCTGGCCGCATAGAGATACACTTTGGCGCGGGCGGCTAAGGCAGCCCCTCTGGTAGGCCGGGCAAGGTTGAGGTTATCGCGCATATAGTCCAAATCCCTGGCGGCCAGCGCCAGCTCGCTGCCAATGTAGGTGGCGCATTCCTCGTAAGTACTGCGCGGCACGGCTAAGGCGGTATAGTCTTGCGTGAAGTCTATCCCCTCGTCGGGCAGGAGGGGAACCGGGCCATACTTGCGCAGCAGCAGCCAGTAGTAGTAAGCCCTCAGGAAGCGGGCCTGCGCCTTGCGGTCGATTATTTCTTTCGCCGAGAGTTCCTTGCAGATGTCGATATTATAAATATAGGTGGTGGCGTCGCGGATAGCCTGGTAACACGATGCCCAGGAACTTTGGACGTCGGACTCGACATATACGCCGTTTTTGAACCGGGAGTAAGCATAGTCCTGCGCATGGCGGTCGTTGTAATAGATGTCGTCGGAAATCATATTGAAGGGCATCCCCACCTGCAGATTTGCACCTTTACTGGCCACGTCTGCATTTTCATTATCGAGGTGTGAATACACATTGGCCAGCCACTGGTCGGAGTAGTCTTTGCTCTCGAACACATCCTGCAAACTGAGCGACTCGTCGAGCAGGTGTTCCACATTCAAATATTCGTTACACGACACGGCCAGCAGCGCCGCCAAGCCGGTAAGCACTATTTTTTTCATGGCATATTGTATTTTAATTTTCATAATCGTTACATGTTAATGGTTAATCCGAAGGTCAGCGTTTTGGCCAAGGGGTAATTCATGCCGTGCCCGCTGGCGAGTTCCGGGTCCCAAACCTTCAGGCTGTCCCACAGGAGCAGGTTCGTGCCGATGAAGTACAGGCGTACGGTGTTCATGTGCGCCTTGTTGGTGATGGCTTTGGGGATGGTATAGCCTATTTCCAGCGTCTTGAGGCGCAGGTAGGCGCCATCGCGCAGCCAGAACGTCGAGGCGCGGTAATTGTTTCGGTGGCCGATGCCCGGGCTCTGAGTCCCCCCGACGTATGCGTCGCCGGCGGCGAGCCACTCAATTTGGGAGTAGGACAGGCGCGGGAACATGGCGTCGGTGCGCTCGGTGTCGGGCGTGCCGGAGATCTCGCGCGAGATCCAGCGGTTGTTGGGATCGCCCACCAAGCTCAGTATATTGCCTATTCCACCTTCCACGAACGGATATACGCCGAAGCCATTGAGGAAGTAGGCCGACTTGCCGGCGCCCTGGAAGTGGATGTTGAAATCAAATCCCTTCCACATCACCGACAGCCCCATGCCGTAAATCAGGCTCGGGACACGAGACGCCCCCACAGCCACGATGTCATTGTCGTCGATAAGGCCGTCGCCGTTCACGTCTTTATATTTAATGTCGCCCGGCATGTATTCTCCGTAGGTTTGCCTCGGGCTGTTGCGGATGTCGTCGTAATCCTTGAACAGGCCCAGCGCAATGAGGCCCTTGGCCTGTTGCCAGCGGTAGCCCTGCGTCATCTTGTAGGGCAGCGCGTTGGCTTCCTCGTCATATTCGATCACCTTGTTGTGGGTGTAGGTGATGTTGCCGCGCAGGGTAAATTCCACGTCGCCGAGGCGGTGCATGGCGTTGAACTGGCCGTCGAAGCCGCGGTTTTCCATCTTGCCCACGTTGGCCCAGGGCTGGTTGGTGAGGCCTGCCATTTCCGGGAGGTGCTGGCGTTGCATGTAAATACTGCTCCGCACGTCGCGGTAGATATCGATGGTGCCGGAGAACTTGTCGCCGAACAGGTGGATGTCGAACCCTAAATTGTGCTTGGTCGACACTTCCCACGTGAGCACGTCGGACGCCACGGCGGTGTAATGTCTACCGTCAAACCAGTAAGCGTCGCCATAGTCGGCGAACTGGTACCCGGCTCCGCCATCCGTACCACTGATCGTTTCCACGTAGGGGAAGCGGATTTCGGTGCCGTCGGGCAATTGGATTTTTTCATTGCCCACCTTTCCGTAAGAGTAGCGTACTTTGAAGAGGTCGAGCCAGGGCGTGTGGGGTTTGAGCCAGGGCTCTTCCGAGATGTTCCACCCGCCGGAGATGGCCGGGAAGAAGCCGAACTGGTGGCCTGTTTTGAAGACTTCCGAGCCGGAGTAGCCGCCGTTAAATTCCACGAAGTAGCGGCCGAACAGGTCGTAGGTGAAGCGGCCGGCGAGCGACTGGTTGCGGTGCGGAACCCCGCGCACCATATCGGTGCCTGTGTTCAGGGTTTCTTTCCGCTCGCGCTGGGCATATTTGACCATGGCGGTGATGTTATGGATGTCGGCGAAGCCCCGCGCGTAGTGCAGTTCCCCTTCGAGGTTAAAGACCCGCTCGCTCCATGAGTCAGCGCTCTGGGTCATCTGGATTTCGGTACTGTACCGCCGCCAGGTGAGAGAGCCGTCCACATTGCGGCGCCGGCCGGTCTGCCACTCTTCGGGGAATTTGATGTGGAAAATGCTGTTCTTGCTGTCGGAGTCGAACGCAAAACGCCCTACAAAGCGCAAGCCTTCGGTGATAAACTTGAAGTCCTGTTCGAGCGTCACGTTGGTTTCCACCTTGCTGCGCCAGTATTCGGAATATCCGGTTTGGGTGGCCATCGTCCAGGGGTTGCTGTATCGCCGGCCTGCGGTCGTTCCACCCATTGCCGGGATACGTCCGTTGGAATACATCACCGGGACGGCTACCGGCGTGGTGGCTACCAGCGAGCTCCAAATATGGTTGATGGTGGGATTGAGCCATTCTATCTGTCCCTGTACCCCGGCCTTGTTCTGCTTTTCGAGAAAGCCCGACACGCCGGTGCGCAGCACGGTGGTGGGTGTAATGTCGATATCCACGTTCGAGCGGTAGTTCCAGCGTTGCAGGTTGGCGTTGGTGTTGTAGTCTTTCAGCGTTTCGTCGGTCTTGTAGATGCCGCCCTCGTCGAGGAAGCTGGCCGACACAAAGTAGCGCGCTGTGGGGCCGCCGCCGTCCAGGTTCACCGATGCGCGGTAGATGTTGGTGCCGTCACGCAGCAGCACATCCATCCAGTCCACGTTCGGGTACACATCCGGGTCGAGGTTGTATTTTATGATTTCCAGCTCGGCCGGCGTATACACCGGCTCCTGGTTGCGGGTGAGCCGCGCCTCGTTCACGAGGCCGGCATAGGTGTAGCCGTCTACAAATTCGGGCGTGCGCGTGCGCATGCCGTAGCCGTATTCGGCCTTCACGTTGATGTTGATCTTCCCGGAATTCCCCTTCTTGGTCGTAACCAACAGCACGCCGTTGGCGCCGCGCGCGCCGTAGATGGCGGTGGCCGACGCATCTTTCAGCACGGAGAACGACTCGATGTCTTCCACATTGAGTTCATTGAACGGGCGCTCGAAGCCGTCGACCAGCACCAAAGCGCTGGCGCCCGCCCCGAAGGTGGAGATGCCGCGGATCCAGAACTCCGACGCATTGGAGCCCGGCTCGCCTGAGGTCTGCATGGAGATAATCCCCGCCACGTTGCCGGCCAGGGCGTTGGTGATATTCGCCGTGGGCACTTTAATTGTTTTGAGGTCGACCGTGGTGATGGCGCCGGTGAGGGTCGCCTTTTTCTGCGTCCCTGTGGCCGTGATCACCACTTCGTCGAGCACGGTGCTGACGCTTTCTTTCATTACGACGTCAATCCTGGTGACGTCTTTTATCAGGAATTCCTGCGTCTCGAAGCCGAGGTACGAGAACACCAGTGTGTTGTACTGTTCAACGGTGATGCGGTAGCTGCCGTCCACACCGGTGGCGGTGCCCAGCCCGGCCTTGTTTTTGACTACGACGCTCACGCCGATGAGCGGCTCGCCCTGCGTGTCGGTTACCGTTCCGGTAATTTCCATTTTAGCCAATGGGACATTGCCCGTGGCCTGTGCGCCGGCAGTGATTGCCGCACACAGGAACACTATTATATATAATGTAATTTTTTTCATAGTCTGTTCAGTTATTCGATTGCTATTTTGCGGATACGCCCATTGCCGACGTCGCCAACGTAAAATGTTCCGTCGCGCTTATCGTAAGCGATGCCACCGGGACCGTTGAATACCGCCTCCCGTAATTCTCCATCCACGAAGCCCAATGAGAATGACCGGCCGGCAAAGGTGGTCACAATGCCTTCGGGCGTTATTTTGCGAACAGTGTGGCTCCACTGTTCACAGAAATAGAAGTTATCGTCTTCATCAAACGTGCCCTGGAAGGGACGGGTAACGCGCGCATTGGTGAGGGCGCCGTCGACGCGATTATTCTCACCCCGCACGCCCACAAAGTCGATGGGCGACAATAGCTTGTGGTTGCCCCAATCGTAGGTAGACCTGGCGATATAGTGATTGTTGACGACCACGAAATAGGCGAAATTGCCGCTCGGGGCAAAGTAGGTTCCAAATTCCCAGTTCACATCGCCGGTGCGGAACAGTTCTTCAGGTGTCCAGCGCGCCGCTTTGGTATCGTTTACTTTGTAAACCTCTCCGTTGGTGTAACTGTTGAAATAATACTCGTTATTGTTCACCGGGTGGAAGGCGCCGCCATTGCAGTTCACGGTATAGCATACCGGCGTCCACGGAGCATTCTCCGGCCAGCTTCCATCAGCGTTTCTCTTTACCATGACTTGCGAATAACCGCTTTGATCGGGCTGGTCGTTGGATACAATCATGGTGTCGTAGGTCGACGTGAAGGCGATGCTGCGGGGGCGTGAGACACCGTTCCCTGTCCGGAAAAGGGTCTTAACCTCCGTTTGTGCCGCATTGATGTAACGCACGCCATCACCTTCATCAATAATGAACAGGTTATACTTGTCATCGAACATCAGCCAGCAAGGGTTTCTGAACTGCGCCATGTCGATAGGTCCGTCGATATAGTATCTCTGGCCGTCCCTGTCGGATGTGCCGGCCAGCGTCGTGACCATGTAGCGGCGCTTGTAGTAGAACTGTTCCTTAAGCAGCACTTCCTGTGTGCCTACCCGCAGCTTCACATTGCAGAAGCGATCGGTCGCAGCGGCTTTGCGCGGCACCATTGCAAAGATCACCGAGCCGTTGCTGCCCAGCACCGGCGCTTTCGTTCCATTAATGGTAACCTCTATTAACGACGTGTCGGTGCCGAAGTTGGAACCGTAAATCAGCAGTTGTGCGGCTGCACTCCCGCTATCGGGCGTAAACGCAGTCACTTCTACCGGGGTGCCCGGGTCGTGCTGAGCAAAGCTGTCCTCGTCCTTGCACTGCGCCAGGCCCAGCAACAACAGCAGCACCACCGCCCCTAATTTCATAATGTTTGTGTTTTCCATGGTTCTGATTATAATTAAATTATTTATTCATTATTGTACGTATTTCTTAAAGTACGGCAGCCGTTCGCCCACCACCCGCATCCATTCTTTGGCCATGAGTTCGTGGCCGGCGGCGGTGGGGTGCACGCCGTCTGCCAAGTAGTAAGAATAAGGTTTGCTTTTGCCGGCTTCCTCAAACATGGTGAGGAAGTCTACCACTAAGGCGTCGAACTCGGGAGCGAGCTCCCGTATGGCGTTGCAGCGCGCTTCCAAATCGGGTCTGTAGTTCGTTTCATAAGTGCTTTCGTAGGGTCCCATCGGCAGCATGAAGGGCAGCCCCAGCACGATTATCATGTCCGGGTTTTGATCCCTGCACTGTTGCACCAGGTTGCGGATGTCGCCTCCGAAGCCGGCGATAGTTCCCGCGCCGTCCATGATGGTGTGGTTTACACCAATCAGGAGGCTTAGCAGGTCGGCGTTCAGGTCGAGGGTGTCGCGCTTCCAGCGGGGGAAAAGATCCCAGGTTGCATTTCCGCCCCAGCCGCGGTTGAAGATGCCGAGCCGGTGGCGCGGGAAGTCGTTCACGAGGAGGTTGCCGATGATCGACACGTAGCCGTATCCCCAACTGTTTTTGTCATCGACCACAGCGCTTTTGTCGCGGCCGGATTCGGTCACCGAATCGCCCTGGAACACGAAGCGGAAGTCACGTGCCGGCTCGCCGTAGTCGGGTCCGGGAGGTTCGGGCGGTTCCGGCGTATCGGGAGTGTCGGGGTTGTCGGCTTTCTTGCTGCAGTTGGCCAGGAGCACGCCCGGCACGGCGGCTGCCCCGACGGCTGCCCACCCGGCTGTAGATAAAAATTGTCTTCTTTTCATAATGCTATAATTTATAACTCATAATTCATAACTCATAACTCTTTAAAACATGGTAGCCGTTCGCCCACCACCCGGATCCACTCGTTGGCCATCAGTTCGTAGCCGGCGGGAGTGGGATGCAGCCCATCGTATATCAGGTGACTGTAGGGCGTGCTTTCGGCCGCCTTGTCGAACAGGGCGGGATAGTCCACCGTCACGGCGTCGAAGTCGGCGGCTATGCGCTTCACGATGTCGTCGCGCCGGTCGATGTCGGCCCTGTAGCGTTCGTAATTCTCTTCAAATTCTCCCACCGGCGCGATGAAAGGCAGTCCCAGCACGAAGACAACGCCGGGGAGTTGCGCGCGGGTGGTTTCCAGGAGTTGCCGGTAGGTGGTTTCGAAGGCGGCGAAGTCGTCTTCGAGCCGGTGGTTTACGCCGATGAGGATGCTTAGCAAACCGGGTTTCAGTTGCAGCACGTCGTTGTTCCAGCGGTTTTGGAGGTCGTAGACCCTGTTTTGGCTCACGCCGCGGTTGTAGAAGGCGAGGCCGTGTTGCGGGAAGGCCGCGGTGAGGCGTTTGCCGATAATAGCCGCGTAGCCGGTACCCCAGGCGCGCGGGTCGGTGTCGGGCGCGTCGCTCTCCCTGGCCCACCAGGTCACCGAGTCGCCTTGAAGCACGAAGCGGAAGCCCTGCTCCGGCTGACGGCCGGCACAGGGTGCGGTACGTTCGCCGGATAGCGGGTTGGCCACGAGGATGCCCGGCGTGGCCGCCATCCCGAAAGCAACCCACCCGGCTGCGATTAAAAATTGTCTTCTTTTCATGCTTCTATAACTCATAACTCATAATTCATAACTCATAACTTTATTCAAATTTAATGTTATACCGATGGCAGTCGATCAGATGGCAGTCGGTTGGGTCTGGCCATTTGTCGCAGTACCAGCAGTCGCGCAGGTAATAAGGGGCGCCCTCGTTGTTAGGCATGCCGGTGATTTTCTCGCCGTTGATGAACAGGTTGCGGAAGGTAACGCCGTCCACGCTCCTGTCTGCATCCATTCCCCCGATGATGTTGCCCAACTTGCCGCGCGTGGAGGTGACGTGGATGTTCTCCAGCAGGACGTTTCGTATCCTTCCGGTTGTCGGGACATCCCACCATATCGTCTCTCCCTCCGGCGTGGAGTCGTAGACCGAAAAAATGAACAGCCAGCGCTCGGCGTCTTCGATGTAGATATTCCGGAAGACGATGTCTTCCATGATGGCGATTCCGTCGTTCCACAGGCCGATGGCGCCTTCTTCCATGGCGCCGCCGTCGGCATAGCCGCAGTTCTGGGCGTGGATGATGTCGATGTTTTCAAATGTGATGCGCCGCACGTGGGGCACCATCATGTCGGGGCCGATCTTTATGGCGAAGCCATGGTTGCCGTTCCATATAATGCAGTTGCGGATGACGACATCTTCCAGGTTCCGCTCCAGGCCGGCGTCATAGGCTTTCGGCGAGAAGCAGTCGTCTTTGGCGCGGACAAAGCAGTCCTCGATCAGCACGTTTGTGCAACTCGCCACGTCGATGCCGTCTTCCCATCCGGTGTTCGACACGCATTTCACGCCCCTCACGGTGACGTTGTTGCCGTTGGGTATATACACGCACCAGTTCTTGCAATCTACCAGCGTGATGCCCTCTAAGAACACGCCGTCGGTGTGGAAGATGGCGATCGGGTTCTCGCCGCCCCAGTATTGCAAGCGCTCCAGCAACTCGAGTTTGGTGCCCGAGAGGATGCCGCGCCCTGTGATGCGGATGTTGCGGTGTACCATCTTGTCGGATGTTTTAAAGTAGCCATACACCACGGCGCCCGGCGCGATATACACCGTGGCGTTCGATGGCAGCACTTCGGCCGCCGTATGTGTTTGCCCCGATTCGTAGAACAGCACGTTGGGGTCGTTCTTGTCGGGTATGTCGGCTTCGGTTTCAGGCGGACTGGCGAAAATCAGCAGCGGCTTCTCGAGGTCGTCGTTAATTTCCACGCTCAGCTGTTGCGGCTTGGTGAGTGTGATGGATATGGTGTTCCCTCTCCTGGTGTGGGCAATGTTTGCCCGCTCGGGGCGTATCTTCACGGTGTGGACCCGCTCGGTCGACGTGATGTCGATTTGCACCTCGCCTTTGATGTCGAACATCACGATATGCGGATAAAAGAAGTCTACGATGCCTTCTTCGCGCCAGTTGGTTTGCGGCACCGGGAACACGAAGTAGGGCGTGCCGTTCACGCGCACGCTGTAGGCGGTGGACGACGGTTCACATTCGGGCCAGTTGTACAGTACGGCTGTTTCCGTGTCCGGGCCGGGGGTGACTTCCGGCGGAACAACAGTGTTGTCATCCGCCAGCTCGTCCTTGCAGCCGGCGAAGGCCAGGCCGCCCAGCAGCGCCATCAATAAAAAGACATATTTTAATTTTATCTTCATTATTCGTCGTCTCCCCTATAAATTGCCCTGACGGTGGCTTCGCCATAGGAGTCATCCTTCAGATAGTGTGGGCTCACGCAGGCGAGGCCTGCGGCGCCACAGTGTTCTTCCGCCGAGAGATAACCGGCCCAGGCCACCATCAAGGGATGCGGCCATCCGTAGTCCTTGTCCTTCGCGTAGTCGTGCTGGGAAGTGAAGCAATCCGGATTATTAATACAGTGCCATTCGCCGCCATAATCGCCAAAATCGCTGCCCCACCGTTTGGTGCCGTAATCGCCGAAGTTCAGGTTCCACTTGTTGGAATACCTTTTCATCAGCACGGCAGCCGTGTATTCCTGGAGCAGGGCGGTTACCCACAAATCCCGGAAATCCTGCATGGAGGGCAATTCCCATCCCGGTGGAATGAGGCGGGTTTTAATTAGCACCAGCCCGCCCTCGCCTACATTATTATTATAGTAATAGCCCGCAATGGGTTTTAGTTCTTCCGCCATCTTCGGATAGTTTGCCGCGGGTAGCGCTTCGCCGGAAGAAAAAACGCTACCGTTTTTGTCATGGGTTTCCCTGAAGTTGGTCGACAGCCACACGACCTCCTGTCCGGCCTTGTTGCCGGAAAGCGCCACTACCGACACTTCGTAGGTGTTGGCGCTGCTGTTGGGATAGGTAAAAAGCCGGTATCCGCCCAGCTTGAGGGCTCGCGGGGTTACGGTGGCCTGGTTGTCTATCCGTACCGTCCAGTACACCGTGTTGGTTTTATATTTCTTTGGCGCGAGCGCCGTGCCGATAAAGGCTTGCAGTTCGGCGTGGGTGAAGGCCTTGCTTGTGCCGGGCGCTTCCATGACTACCGGGTTGCTCATGTCGGCGTTTTTGCTGAAGAGCAGCTCGCGCCTTGTGGCCTCCACGTTCGACCACTCAAACGTTGTTGCGATAACGGCGGGGGTCTTGTAGTCGAGCGTGAGGGCTGTGTCGGCACTTGGCACAAGGAGTGCAAGCTCCGGGTCGGGGGTGACTTCCGGCGGAACGACGGTATTGTCATCCGCCAGTTCGTCCTTGCAGCCGGTGAAGGCCAGGCCGCCCAGCAGCGCCATTAAAAACACATATTTTAATTTTATCTTCACCTCTTCTTAATTATAATTATCCTCACCCCCCATGTAGAGACGCGGCATGCCACGTCTCTACAGATTGGTTCTATATGCCTCAATCCAAAATTCATTATTCATTACAAATTGTCATCTCCCACATATATCCCACGAACGGTTATAGCACCATAGTTCACTTCTATGTAGTGGCCAGGCTCAAACGAGGTAGTACCGCCCGGATCCCATACAAAAGAGTATGTATATGGCCATGGGTTTGCACCTATAGTCTTTTCGTAGTCGTAAGCGGACACAAAGCATCTGTCACAACCAAGATTATCCCACACACCACCCATATCTATCCAACCGGCACCCCATCTAAGATTTCCATAACCGCCCAAGTTCAGGTTCCACGTGTTGGACTGTATTGTTAACAATACATCGGCACTGCCCGCTTGGGTCACGGCGGCTGCCCACAAATCGTCGAAATCATACTGGGAGGGTAATTCCCATCCCTGCGGAAGGAGCCGGCCTTTAAGCAGCGGTTGTTCCGGATGGTTATTGAAGTAGTAATAACCTGCAGTAGGTCTCAATGCTGCCGGCATGGCCGAGTGGTCGGTTGCGGGTATTGCTTCGTCGGTAGTAGTAAAAGCTACGCCATTTTTGTCATGGCTTTCCCTGAAGTTGGTCGACAGCCACACCGTTTCCTGCCCGGCCTTGTTGCCGGAAAGGGTTACTACCGACACCTCGTAGGTGTTGGCGCTGCTGTTGGGGTATTCAAAGATCCGGTATCCGCCCACTTTGACGGTTCTTGGCGTCACGCCGGTCAGGGGCGAGGTTTCTCCGGCTACCCGCACGCTCCAATACACCGTGTTGGTCTTATATTTCTTCGGTGCAACGGCGGTGCCAATCAGGGCGGTTTGCAGTTCTGCGTGGGTGTAGGCCTGGCTCGTACCGGTTACAGGTACAACCACCGGGTTGCTCATGTTGGCATTTTTACTGAAGAGCAATTCATATTCATCGCCCAAATCGAGCCACGAGAAAGTTACGGCAGTGACGGCGGGGTTCTTGTAATCAAGCGTGAGGGCGGCATTGGTGGCCGGAGTGGTGAGCACCGGCGGGATATTCACCTTAAAGCTCCCTGTGGCCGACGGACGCGCTATGGTTGTGTTGGACGTTTGCATTTCCACTTTCCAATACACGTTTACATTCGTGGATCCGTCATTATTCATAGCCAGCAACTTCTTAACCATGTCGACAGCCGGAATGCTTTGGGAGGCGCCAGTGATGTTTTCTACCTCATCCCCGCCTTGCAGATCCAGGTCTTCAAAGGCGCTCCATGTCAGCTTGTAGGGCGATGCGCCGGTAAGGTGATCCCAGGTGAAGGTCACATTTGTAGCGGTGCCTAAATCTATCACTTGTCCGGTGGCCGGGCCGGTGAGCGTAATGACCGGCGCGGCGCGCTTCACGGTAAATGACCGGATGAAAGTAGTGGCCGGTTCTGCGCCATTGCTCGGTACCACCGACCAGTAGAAGGTTTGCTGTGCACCCTCAGCTACGCCGGCTGTGCTGGCCAACTGGTCGAGCTCTGCAGCTGTTACTACGTGCGGGCTGGTTACGGGGTCTTCCGTCACAGTAGGGCTCGACAGGTCGCTGTTCGTGCTTACCAGAAGCTTATAGGCAGTAATGTTGCCGCCTGCGCTGGTCGCCCAGCTGATATTCACGTTGGCGGTGTGGGTGAGCAGGTCAAAAGTTACGTTGTTGGCCGGCGCGGTGAGGTTAATCACCGGCGTGCTCGGCGGCCGCGTCACGGTGAGTTTCCTGACGTAGGTGGCCGGGGTGTTGTCCGGGTCGAAAGTGCCGTTTGGCTGTACCGACCAGTAGAGGTCTACCGGTGCGCCATCGGCTGCGCCGGCTGTCGTAGCCCAGGCGTTAAGGTCGGCGGGCGTTACCTCGTGCGGGCTGGTTACAAGATTTTCCGTCACAACAGGGCTCGACAGGTCGAGGTTCGCGCTTACCAGAAGTGTAAAGCCATCGCCGTAGCTGTTGGCTGGCACGGCGCTCCAGGTGAAGTTCACCCCATCGGTGAAGGAGGCCAGGTAGAAGGCCGCGTTGTCGTCCGGAGCCGTAGGGCTTACAACCGGCTGTGGCACCCGCTTCACATTAATAGATAAGGTGTCGAGGCTCACATCCAAGCCGTCTACCAGCGGTTTCACGGAGTAGTAGAGGTTGCGCGCATCGCCCTTGTTCACACCCATGTTTTTCAGGATGTCGTCGGCTGCGGTAGCCGTCAGGGTATGGATTTTGCTCCCGGTTACCGGGTAAGACACTGCGCCCGAGAGGTCGGCCGCGTCGCTTATCTGCAACACAAAGTGGGTAATGGTATCCGCATCGAAAAATGTTGCCCATGCAAAATTTACCGGCTCGTCGGTGGCCAGGTCAAATTCCGTTCCATCGACCGGGCTCGTGAGCGAGATGGTGGCGCGCTCCATGCGCGTGATGGACATAGCCCTGACGGTGCTCGTGACCGGGGTTTTGGTGTTTGCCGACAGCACTTTCCAGTACAGGTCGGCGGTTTGTCCTTTGTCCACGCCCTTGCTTTTCAAGATATCGTCGAGGTCACTTACTGTGAGGGTGAATGAGCTTGCCGTAGCCGGAAAAGTGGCTGCGCCCGCGAAGTCGCTTTCGTTGTCACTCAGCGCCAGCACGAACTCGTTGATGGCTCCGGCCGGCGAAACCTGCCATCTGAAAGTCACGCTGGGGGTAGTTTGCAGCGCAAAGGCCGTGTCTGTTTCCGGCGCCACGAGCGTAATCACCGGGTCGCGTGCCGAAAGGCGTTTCAGGCTAATGGCGCGCGTGCCGGCTTTCACGTCGCCTGCACTTGAGATCACGGTCCAGTAGAATTCATACGATGTTGGAATAGCTTCCAGCGCTATACCGAAATTTTCTGCCATAATCCGGTCTAACTCCGCCGCCGATAAATCAAACGGATTGCTGGTGGCGGGTTTCGTCACCGCATTCGCGAGGTTGGGGGCGTCGCTCAACAGCCACCTGTAGCCGTCAATATCGCCTTGCGGCCCCCATTTGAAAGAGACCTTTGATACGGTCGCCAAGTCAACCTCAGCATAGCTCTCCGGCGCCGTTAAGGTAATCTTTTTAGATTGTTCTGCTTCGAGCTTCTCGTCATCTTCGCAAGAGACGTAAGCCAGCCCGCTCAGGGCTAACACGAATAATAAAGATAATTTTTTCATAAGTCACATTGTTTTATTCAAAAGTTATATTTGACGCATATTTATTGGTGATCGCATAAAAGTCATCGTCCGGCCGGCCGCTCCACGCCGTGATTTTTTTCCCGTTGATGACTAAATTTTTAAACGTGATGCCCGACACATTTTCGCGCGCACTCAGGCCTGTGAAGATGGAAAGCAAGGGGCCGCGCGACGAGGTCACGCTGATATCTTCCAGCCGGATGTCCTGTATTTTTCCGTACCTGGCGTGGGAAGTGTAGTCCGACTTCAGTACGGAGAACTGGAACAGTATGCGCTGCGGATCTTCTATCCTGATGTTTTTGTAGAGGACATTCCTGACCACGGCCGTGCCGCTGTTGTGTATGGTGATGGCGCCCTCGTCCATTTGACCGGGGTTCTCGGCATGGATCAGGTCGATATTTTCGAATGTCACGTTTTTCACCGCGGCGGTATTCAACTCGAAGCCTATTTCCAGTCCGTTGCCGTGCTTGCCGTTCCAGATGACGCAGTTTTTTACGGTGACGTTTTCCACACTGCTGGGGGTGAAATCAGGCGTCATATAGTATACGCCGGATTTCAGGGCAATGCAGTCGTCTTTGGTGCGGATAAAGCAATTGTCGATGGTGACGTCTTTGCTTCCCACAATGTCGATGCCGTCTTCAAAGCCGGTGTTCGATACGATTTTCACACCCTTGACGGTGATGTTCTCGCAGTTCTGCAGCGGTAACGACCAGTTTTTACAATCTACAAGGGTAATGCCCTCTATGGTGGCATTGGCCGTCCGCACGAGGAGTACCGGCCACTTGCCGCCGTTGGCCGTCAGGCTCTTGGCGCCCGACAGGATGCCGCGCCCCATGATGCGTATATTTTTGGCACGGTGATTTTCTTGTGACGTGAACGCGCCGTAACAAATGGCGCCCGGTGCGATATACACCGTGGTGTTCGAGGTAAGCACAGGACGGTGTACGCCATATCCTATATTATGGATTTTCCCCGCCTCGTAGAACAGCACGTTTGGGTCGTCCGGGTCGGGGATTTCCGTTTCGGGCTCGTTGGCGAAGACCAGCAGCGGTTTTTCGATGTGGCCATTAAGCTCCACGGTCAGGTATTGCGGCTTGTCGAGTGTGATGGTGATGGTATTCCCTTTCACGGTGTGGGCAACGCCGGCGCTTTCGGGACGTATTTTCACGCTCGTTACCGCCGTTTTTTCCGGCGTGATGTCTATCCGTACCTTACCTTTAATGTCAAAGGATACGATATGCGGGAAGAAAGGTTGCTGGAAGCCTACCTTGCGCTGGTTGGTTTGCGGCACGGGGAACACGAAATACGGCGTTCCGTCGATACGCACGGCATATTCTTCCGACGGTGCGGCTTCCTCAGGATAGTTATACAGTACGGCGTTACCCGTGTTGGAAGACAGCCCTTCCCCCGCCTGCGGCCCTCCCTTCCATGAGGGGGAGCGCTCCAGCCGTGCCATTCCGGTACTTACTGCGCCGGCAGCGACAATTGCAACCAGCGCCAACAGGCAACGTTTTTTCCCACAGGTGATCTTTTTCATTAGTCTCTATTTTGGTTTTGTCCTACCCAGTCAAATCGCCCTCTCAATTTACAGTATTTCAGCTAATTCACTCATATGTACATTTTCCTTCCGGAAACGTATAAACAATTTATACTCACGCTGTTGTACACATTAATTGTGTGTGTTTCCCCCTTTTTCTTACCCCACACCCTACACCTTTATGTGTATCTTTTTCAGTTTATTCTATGTATATTTTGGCAATTCGAATAGCCCCTGTGCGACGTTTTTTTTCCCCTTTTTCTTACCACGTCTGGCTACTTCTCCGATGAACTGCACTCCCCCCTGCGTTCTCTTCGTTTTTCAGTTTGTCTGGGTAGGACAAATTTTGTTTTTTTTGCTAATTAACAATAACCCAAACACGAGACAAATATATAAACTTTTTTGTGTATATATTACACTTTTGTTAAAAAAAAGTAAACTTTTTTTTATAAATATCTGACTATAAGGAGAAAAAAAATTAAAATGGTGTTTATTTTAACGAAACGGTTTTGTGCAGTATAATATCCTGTGATGATTTTCCTACCAAAAAGTCAAATTCGCCTTTTTCAAACACCCACTTGTTTCTCTTTTCGCTAAAGTAGGTAAACGCATCTTCAGCAAGTAATATTTCCACTGTTTTGGTTTCGCCGGCATCCAGCCACAGTTTTTCGAAACCTTTTAATTCTTTCTCCGGACGCTCTTCTGTGGATTTTATATCGCGAATATACAGTTGCGCCACTTCCGCTCCGGCGCGTGTGCCGGTATTTGTTATGCTGAAGCGCACCCTCACCCGGTTGCGGTCTTTCGCCTCAATGTTTAAATCCGAATATTCAAAAGTAGTGTAGGAAAGCCCATGTCCAAAAGGGAACAGCGGCGTGATACCTTTTTTGTCGTACCCGCGATAGCCCACAAAAATGCCTTCGTGATAATATACTTTTCGCTCGCCGCGCGTTTCGTCATATCCTCCATAAGCGGGCGAATCTTCCCACCGCTTTTCTATGGTATAGGGCAACTTTGCCGACGGGTTTACCGCGCCGGAGAGGATTTCGGCCAGCGCCGCGCCGCCTTCCTGTCCGGGATAAAGTGCATGGAGCACGGCCGGAACATGATCTATCCATGTGCTCATGTTTACCCCGCCGCCGGCATGGATAACCACGCAGAGGTTAGGATTGACTTTGGCCAATTCTTTAATGAGTTCATCCTGTCCAAAGGGCAGGTCGAAGGGACGGTCACGCCCTTCCTTTTCAATCTCGCCATCCAGCCCACCGCAAAAAATAACGGCATCGGCTTGCCGCGCCACGGCCAACGCTTCACTGAAATCAATGCGGCTACGGTAGGTGTAGCCCAAACGAATTTCGGCAGGAGCCGCTCCGTTACTCCGGTACTCAAGCGTAACCTTCTTCCGCTCGCCCTTATTGACGGCGAGGCTAATGTTACGGTTGTCGAACGAGGGCGCGCTGTAGGCGTCCAACACTGTCCGGTCGTCCACCGAAAGGCGGTAACCGCCCTGCGCATCCACAAAAAGCAGCAAATCGCCGGTCTCCGACACCTCTATAAATCCTTCCCAACGGACCGACAGTTCTTTGCCTCCTTGCATCTCCGGAGCCCACATATCCCATTCAAAATTCACCTGCCCGTCTACCTTTTGCGCTTCCTGGACATTTACGCTATAACGCGCCTTCAGCCCCGGCTTTCCCTCATCGGTGACAAACCGCGAGGTGCGGAAAAGATTATATTTAAAATCATTCGAGATACCTTCGGCGTACACCACCTTGCACTCTGCAAATTGATTTTTAATTCCATCCAAATCCGACACGATGTACCATGGATTCACTTTTGAACTGCCGCCGCCGCCATATACAATCCGGTGTGGTCCCTGAAAAGCGCGGTCGGTAATCAGCATGGGATTGGCAGTGGGGCCAATCACGGCAATGGTCTTTATTCCTACAGGTTGCAGCGGCAACAGGTTGCGCTCGTTTTTGAGGAGCGTGATACCTTCACGCGCCGCCTCCAGCGCCAGTTTGTTGGCATCCACGTTGTAAAGTGGCTCGCCCGACTGTTGGTCGCGGTCAAAGAAGCCCATAGCGATGCACGCTCGGTAGATGCGCCGTACCTTCTCGTCGAGGGTGGCTTCCGTTACCTTTCCTGCGTCTATCAGCGGTTTCAGTACATCATATTTAAAAGCCACCATGGAGCCCATTTCCATGTCGAGGCCGTTGTTGGCGGCTTCGATGGCGTTGTAGGTACAAGCCCAGTCGGACATCAACAGGCCCTTAAAACCCCATTCCTTCTTCAGGATGTTGATCAGAAATTTATTTTGGGTGGTGTACGTGCCGTTCAGCGGGTTGTAGCTGGTCATCACCGCCCACACGCCGGCTTCCTGCACCGCCGCCTTGAATGGAGGCAAATATATTTCGCGCAATGCCCGCTCGCCGATTTCGGAACTTACGCGGTAGCGGTCAAATTCCTGCTCGTTGCCCGCAAAATGTTTTACGGTGGCAATCACGCCGCCCTCCTGCACCGCTTTGATGAAGGGCACGATCATTGCGGAAGCCAGGTAAGGATCTTCGCCGAAATATTCAAAATTACGAGCGCTTTTCGACGCCCTGTATATATTGACACCCGGCGAGAGCAAAAAATGCACACCGCGCGCGCGCCACTCACGGGCATACATGGCGCCGAGCCGCTGCATCAAATCCCTGTTCCACGAAGAAGCCTGCGCGAGGGCTGCAGGAAAAGCGGTAGCGCGCCCGAACAGGCCCCACGAGGCCACGCCCAACGGACCATCGCCCATTTTGAAGGCAGGAATATCCAACCGCGCGCACGGATGAAAGAAAAAATCGTTATAGCCCGCCAACAGCGCTATCTTTTCATCCAGCGTCATATGGGCAATTACATCGTTAACCCGCGTTTCCGTATCTTTATCCGGATTCCGGAAATCAGGCGCCGCCTGCGAATAGGCCGGACAGCAGCAAGCGACAAGGCAAAGAGCAAGAATAATTTTTTTCATATCTTTATTAATTATAAATTGGCAATATACGAAGAGAACACATCTTTCAAGGGCATAATAGTGCTCAAACAGCTTCCGGAATCCGAAGATGTCGCCCTTTTTTAATAACACCAAAATTTCCTTTTCGTTGCACATCGCAAAAAAAATAACAACACAAATGTAAGGAAATATCAATTACTTACAAAAAATGCTAACTTTTTTTGGTAATTACACACAAGTTTACCCTAGTTATAGCGCCATAAAATCGTTGAACACTTTTAATATTTTCATTATTCGTCCTGATTTGCTTTCAAAGGCAGGTAATCTGACCGATTGTTTAGGGTAAAATCGCTTAGTTTGTAGTATATTTGTATTTTGATGCGTAGATTAAAGATAATATGGAACAGAGAGATTATTTAAAACGACAAATAGACCAGATAGGGGTTGTTCTTGGGTATTTGATTGCGTATTTACTTAATTTAAAAACAGGCACTATTGACTCTATTGGGGTTGAAAAGGTTCGTCAGGTATTAAATTCTGAATTCGACATAGATATTGATACTTTTCTCACATGTAAATTTGAAGATATAATACATATTCTTAATAAAAAAGGATTTGATTATGAGGATATTAATAAATTAGTGGAAATTTTAGTCATCATTGCAGATAATATGAATACAAATAATTCAAAAAAGAATGCATTATATCAATTATGCTTAAAGTTGGACGAATATATAATCAAAGAGAGTTCTACTTTTTCATTTGAACGACATTTCAGAATGGAACAAATTAAAAAATATGTTTCAAATACGACTTTTTAGTCTCATTTACATTAGTTAGTTGCGCTGCAAAGAGCTAAAATAGAGCGGCCAATCTACACAATTTTGCAAACTTATCCGAATTCACAAAAATTCTTTTTCTTTTTAAAGGTTGATTTTCAATTAAAAAAAATCAGGCAACTTCTTTCAAAATCGCCTGACGTCTGTTTGGTGGAGATTGTCGGAGTCGAACCGACGACCCCCTGCTTGCAGGGCATAAAAAACAAGATTGGATAGGATTGTTTAACATTTCAAAATGGTTAAAATATATTAAAAATAAGCACAATAGATGCAATTAAGGTTGTATAAGTTTTCTTTATTTTTTTCCCGTTGTGTGTAGTTTGTGTGTAGCAAAATTTTATCATACTTTTGTAAACATTTTACAAAGATAAATGTAATTATGGAAAAATACACTAAAGAAGGATTGAATATTTACTTTATACGAGAAGATCGTTACAAACTCGCAAATACGGAAAAAGCATCCATCAAGATATGCATTTCCTATAAAAGAAAAAGAACATATTATTCCACAGGTGTCCAGTTGACAGGTGAAGAATGGAAATCTATCAACACAAGTAAAAATAAAAAATTAATAGAACACCGCAATAGCCTCGAAAATACGTTTGGCAAAGTTAAACATTTTGCCCGCAAATTAATGGAAGATGGAAAATTTTCATTCGATAATTTGAAGGTACGGATGGACGGTATAACATGTATTAGTATTAAAGACACAATACTGAATAAAGTGAAAAAGTTGGAAAGTATAGAAGCTTTTGGCACAGCAGACACTTATAAATGCACATATTTAAGTCTCAATCGTTATGGCGGTGATGCCTTGAGGTTTGAGAACATTACGGTATCATGGCTTAACAGTTATGAAAAACACATGCTGACTCAGGGGAGAAGTTATACAACTATTGGAATTTATCTTCGTAATCTGCGTACTGTTTTCAATGAAACTATAGATGCTGGACTCATAGATGCAGCATTATATCCTTTTGGCAAACGCAAGTATGAAATACCCATGTCAGTAAGACGTAAATTGGCACTGTCACTCGCTCAAATAAAACAAATAAAAGAATACAAATATGACGAAAACAGCTCCGGTGCGTATTATCGTGATTTATGGCTATTTTCTTACTTGTGTAATGGTGCTAATTTTAAGGATATTCTTCAACTTAAATATGGGAATATTCAAGATAATGAAGTATCGTTTTTACGTAAGAAGACAACACGAACCTCCAGAGAAAAAAAAGAGGTTATAGCCTTTATTACTCCTGAAATGTGGGATATTATAAAAAGGCGGGGTAATACCGATACGGATAAAGAAAATTACATTTTCCCCTATCTCAATTGCATCAATGACCCTGTAAAGCGAAGAAATATGATCAAGGATGTAATTAAACGTACCAACAAAAGCATGAAGCAGCTTGGCGCTGTCTTAGGTATTGCCAATCTAACCACTTATGTTGCCCGACACTCTTATGCTACCGTCTTGAAGCGGAGTGGTGCAAACATAGCATTTATTTCAGAAAGCCTTGGCCACTCAGATATCAGAACAACAGAAAATTATTTAGCCTCTTTTGAGAGTGATGAACGGCAGAAAAACGCTCAGTTATTAACTCAGTGGGACTAATTCGTGCTCTTTTTTCATCATCTCTCTATTTTGTCGCAAAATTACAACGAATTATTTTTATAAAGGAAATATATAAAAGCAGTATCTTTGCAGTCGGAATTTTGGAACACATTTTGATATAATGTGTTCCAAAACTTCCGCAAATTTGATATTTGATATAACCTCATATATATGCAATCGAAAAATGCACAATCCAATAATTGTATATCATATATCAGAAAAAAACAATATCTTTGCAGCGTGAGAATTGTCGCGAAAAGACATATTTTTCGCGACAAAATATAAGTAAAAATAATATGGAAAATATTGAAAATAGAATAGTTGCGAAGATTAAAAAATGCGGAAGAGGAAATGTGTTTTTACCGGCAGATTTTGCAACGTTCGGAAAAACGGAATCGGTAAGAACCGTATTACAGCGTTTAGTTAAAAAAGGAATGATTTTAAGATATGCTCGTGGCATTTATTATTACCCGAAAATCGACAAAAAATTCGGTATGGGCATTTTGTTTCCGTCAGTAGAAGATGTCGCACAAAGTATTGCAAAAAGAGACAATGCGCACATTGTACCAACAGGCGTCTATGCGCTTAATCGTCTTGGGTTTTCTACGCAGGTTCCTATGAATTTTGTTTATCTTACAGACGGTACGCCGCGCAGAATAAAAGTCGGACCGCAAAACGGAATTCTTTTTATTCATACAGCCCCAAAAAATCTGGCATTCAAAAACGAATTGGCTATGCTCATTACTTTTGCTCTCAAAGAAATAGGTAAAGATAAAGTTATGCAGGAACATTTGGACAAAATCAAATATATTCTCACTATGCAGCCAAAAGAGCAAATAATGAATGATGTAAAACTAATGCCGTCTTGGATTAAATCTTTAATAATGAATTGTTATGAATGATTTTTTTACATTATCGAACAGCGATAAATTGTTTATCATTAAAACCACTGCCGACAAAGTCGGGCTGCCCGTTCAGGCAATCGAAAAAGATTTGTGGGTAACAACTGTTTTACAGATTGTTTTCTCACTGTCGTTTGCCGATAAACTGGTGTTCAAAGGCGGCACTTCGTTAAGTAAAGTTTGGAAATTGACAAACCGTTTTTCAGAAGACATTGATTTAGCAATTGCTCGTGAACAGTTGGATTTACCTGAAGGCGATTTGACCGTAAAACAAATCAAAAAATTACGCAAACAATCTTCACTTTTTGTGAAAGAAGCATTTTGTAACGAACTGCAAGACGCTGTAAATAAATACAACATTGCCGATATTTGTACAATTACGCCACAGTCCGACGGTGAAGGTGACAAGACATACCCCGAACCACGAAAGATTTTCATTCGCTACAGTCCGCTATATGATAACATTCCATATATGAAATCGGAAATAGTGCTTGAAATTGGCGCACGCTCTCTGTTTGAGCCGACGGCAAAAGGCAATATTAAATCAATGATTTCGGAAAATACTCCGGTTGACACTTCGTTTGTCAATTCCAAAATTATTACGGCAGTTCCCGAAAAAACATTTTTGGAAAAAGCCTTTTTGTTACACGAGATTTTTACTTCGGGCGGAAATATGCACGCCAATCGTAAAAGTCGCCATTTCTACGACTTGGAACGAATGATGGATTGCGATTTTGCCATAAAAGCCATTGTCGACAACGAATTTTGGGAAACAATCCGCCACCATCGCGAAGTCTTTACCCGAATAAACGACGTTGATTACACGCTCGACATTCGCAAACGCATTGTACTTATTCCGCCCGAACAAGTTATTATCGAATGGCGACAAGATTACGAAATAATGTGTAATTCAATGATTTACGGAAACAAATTGACCTTCGACGAATTGCTGAAACGAATAGAAGAATTGCAGGAAAGGTTTAGAAAACAGAAGAAAAAGGCTTTGCCACAAGAGAAGATATTGTAAACCTGATAATGCCCACTTTGTCGCCCGATACTCCAATAGAAAAAAGACAAAGAAAAATATCGAATATCACAGCAAACTTGGCATATAATGATAAGCAAATAAAAAACATATCAACTTCAACAAAAGCATCTGTTTGGCGACAGGCCGCTTTTCCAGTCTATTTCATTCACTCCCGACTATATGAAAATCAAAATAATTGCATGAAAACGATATTAAAAAATATCTGTTTTCGGTTTAATTTTCACTTTTAGGAAAATTTCGTGGGTCGGCAAATTCTTGTCTAAATTATCAACGTGATAGCAATAGGACACCTTTATTGACCCCAGGTTAAAGGTTGCTATTCCTGCCATTTTTAACGGATATTCCCATGCGATGCCCCCGCCAATGAGATTATTGAACGTAAATATTGTATTGGCTTGTGCTTGCAGTATTGTTTCTTTACTATTCCTGTTATTGTTAGTATAGCCAAGTTGTCCGTTTATTTCAAACATATTTTTTCTGCCGTCCTGTGAATATATTTGTGAGTATCCATCGTCGTCAGATTTGCCTACCGTGGTAAAAAAGCCGGTTTGAAGCCATATATTTTGATCTGAAACTATCGACGACGAATATAATGAAAAGTAAAATTTATTGCCTTGCATATAGGCTCCGGCCTGTCCGTGTAATTTATATCCCGTTGATACCAATAATGCGGCGACTGCGGGATCCGTATCATAGTCAAGTAGTCTTTGATAATTGATGCTATTAGCATTTACTCCTAACGCTAATGCAAATGTTAAATTGGTATTGGGGGTTAAATTAATTTTGTATCCATATGAAGCCAAAATATTATAATTTAGATGGATTCCCGTTGATCTTACAAATGCAGTAAACCCAATGTACATGTTTTTTGATGCATCTGAAAATCCATAGCCGGCGTTTGTCGAAAAAGGAACCGTCACTTGTAAAACTGTTTGTCCGGGCGCCGAATCGAATCCGTACAGCCTAAGTTGTGCATATGTGGCAAAGTTAAACACATCCTCTGCTCCCATCGCGGCCGGATTGGTAAATTGTTTATGGTACATATATTGTATCTGCGCAATAGCAGAAGATATTGTTATCAACAAACATAAGTGTAATGTAAAAAGCTTTTTCACTATTTATTTAATTATTTCAAGGTATCCTTTTTTTATCGGGCTATCGTTTTTATCACACCAAAAGATGTAGTAATATGCACCGGCAGATATATCCGAATTTTTTCCGTCAAAATCATTATCGTAGGGCTCTGCGGTGTGGATAATCGTTCCTGCAGGCGTAAAGATGACTAATTTTGAACCGGTACATTTCTCTATGCCGAGGATTTCAAAATAGTCATTAAAACCGTCACCATTTGGCGTGATGTAGTGTGAATAATTCAATTCAGGAAATGGGAACAGCGTGATATGCTGAATGAGAATTGGACTATTTTGCTTACTTATTACCCGTTTTGTGTCAAGGTTAGTTTGAGAATCTATGCTTTGCCACGAAACATCATGTGACGATTTATAATAAAGAAGATAAGTGTCCGTTTTCTTATCGCTCTGAACGTTTAAATAAGAAAAGTCAACAGTGGACACTTCGATTGTTGATGGGAAATCATAATATTT
>JAITQN010000148.1 GCA_031288865.1 Prevotellaceae bacterium | reverse complement strand
CGCCGGGAATGGTTATCCATATCTCATCTGTGGACTTCTCGACCGGTACTTGTGCAAATTCAGGAAAGTAAATGGGATAAAAGACATCTAAGCCGTACTTCGTCTGCGGTTGAAACTTTTTTCGAATATATTCGCTCAATACAAAAAACTTCTTCACCTTTTTTCCTACAATAAGGCGCAGGCTGCGACCGGTTATCAGTTTATCAGCGTTGTGCAGCAAGCCCACGGTCTTAAGCTTACGGGGTAAAGGAAAGCAACAGATATCTCTGATAGTGCTTACCTCAATCGTATTGACAAGCATAAGGCGGATTTTGTGTTTACGAAGATAATAATGTATTTTAAACGTTGTAACGACTCTTTGTAATATATTGCGTTGCGATTGATGTACCTGTACTCCGGAAAGACGTTGCTTTTCTTCTATCTGCGACCACACTGCCTCGTCGCAAATAAGATGTACACGGTAACCAGCCATAACCAAATAATGAATTTGCGTATGAATACATTCCGCGTGAGAACCGCCTAATTCCAGTATGGCTACATTCTTTGACTGGCTAAAGCTTACCTGTTCTTTCCTGCTCATTGGTTGTCTATATATTTCTCCGGCCGCATCTGCGGGAAGAGCAATACATCCTGTATCGACTGCGCGCCGGTCATCATCATCACTAAGCGGTCGATGCCCACACCCATGCCCGACGTGGGCGGCATGCCATATTCCAGCGCACGCACAAAGTCCATGTCGATGAACATGGCCTCGTCATCGCCGCGCTCCTTCAGTTTCGCCTGCTCCTTAAAACGCTCCAGCTGGTCAACAGGGTCGTTGAGCTCCGAATAGGCATTACATATTTCCTTCCCGTTCACAAATAATTCAAAACGTTCGGTCAGATTCGGGTTATTACGGTGACGCTTGGTCAACGGCGACAGCTCAATCGGATAATCGATGATGAAAGTGGGCTGTATGAGGTGTTGCTCACATTTTTCACCAAAAATAGCGTCAATCAGTTTGCCCTTGCCCATCTTGGGATCCGTTTCGATATGCAGTTGCTTGCACACGGCACGCAACTCCTCTTCATTCTTATTCGAGATGTCTACGCCGGCATATTCCTTAATGGCGTCGAGCATCGGCAAGCGGCGATACGGCTTCTTAAATTCAATGTTGTGGTCGCCTGTTTTCACGCAGCTCGTTCCATTCACCGCCACGGCAATGTACTCCAGCAACGCTTCCGTGAAGTCCATCATCCAGAGGTAATCCTTGTAGGCCACGTAGATTTCCATGCAGGTAAACTCGGGGTTGTGCGTGCGGTCCATGCCTTCGTTGCGGAAGTTACGCGAGAATTCATATACTCCCGTAAACCCGCCCACGATAAGGCGTTTCAGGTAGAGTTCATTGGCAATACGCAAATACAGCGGAATATCGAGCGCATTGTGGTGCGTGACGAACGGACGCGCCGTAGCCCCGCCCGGTATGGCTTGCAGCACGGGCGTGTCGACTTCCAGATAGCCCCGCGCATTGAAAAATTCGCGCATGGCGTTAATCAGCTTCGTGCGTTTGACAAACACGTCCTTCACTTGCGGGTTCACAATCAGGTCGACATAGCGCATGCGGTAGCGCTGTTCGGGGTCGCTGAAGGCATCGAACACTTCGCCTTCTTTCTCCTTTACAATCGGCAACACACGAAGCGACTTGCTCAATAACTTCAACGTCTTGGCATGGATAGAGAGTTCTCCGGTTTGGGTCACGAACGCATAGCCGCCAATGCCTACAATATCTCCGATGTCGAGCAGCTTCTTGAATACGGTATTGTAAAGCGTCTTGTCGTCATCCGGGCAAATTTCGTCGCGCTTCACATACACTTGAATGCGTCCCGTCTCGTCCTGCAACTCGAAAAAGGCCGCGGCGCCCATAATGCGGCGCGTCATGATGCGTCCGGCGATACGCATGTCTGCAAAGTTTCCCTTTTCCTTATCATATTCCCGGTGCAGCTGGGCGGCCGTAACATTCACGTCAAACGCCTCGGCGGGATAGGCCGGTATGCCTAAGGCTTCAATATTTTTCAACGACTCGCGACGAATAGCTTCCTGCTCGCTTAATCCTGTTTGCTCCATGTATATTTAGATAATAGTATAATTTTTATATTCAAACAATCGTTTGCCTGTTTTCTCTTCTATGAAATGCAACAGCCGGTTTTTCCACGAAAAATGTTTCTTCTTCGTGTCGAATGTGAAATCCCAGTCTTGCCGGCCGATGCGCTCCTGCATCACCTGCGGATGCGTGCCGTCAAATAATTTTAACGACGCCTCGTTGGAATAATCAAACAACGCATCGGCTGCTATGGTTGGTTTTTCACGGTACAAGCTTTCAAAATTACTCTGTTTGGCTTGCATGTGATAAGGATTCCGCACCCATCCGTAGTGATGAATGGCCGCATCGATTTCCTTTACACGCATCTTTCGTCCATGCTTCCGGAACCCCTGCGCGTCGCGATAGGAACGGATTGCTTTGTCATTGCGGACAACCCTTATCTCATGACGATACCACGTGCGCGAATCACCAACATAGTTGTACGAACCGTAAAAATGAATGTATTTAAACAGCAAGCCCTCCACTTCCTTGTTGTCTTTATATTGTTCCATCGCCTGCCGAACCGCGGGAATATATTTTTCATGCAGCACCTCATCGGCCTGAATGTAAAAAGCCCAATCCGCATCGGCGGCTATGGCATCAAACGCCTTGTCGGTTTCTACCGCAAGCACCTTGCCGTCCTTACGCAAGCTGTCGTCCCACACCGAGTGAACAATTCTGATTTTGCCGGACGGAATACTTTCAATCAGCGCCAGTGTATTGTCGTCCGAGTTTCCCACACACACCACCACTTCATCGCATAGCGGCAATATGGAAGTTATGGCCTCCACCACCGGATAATCAAATTTTTCCGCGTTGCGCACAAAGGTAAATCCACTAACTTTCATTGAAAACTATTAATAAAATGCAAAGATATATAAATTTATGAAAGAATTTATCGGAAAAAATTACTAACTTTGAAAAATTACTAACTTTATATTACACTCTTCATTGGAAAAAAAGTGGATCATAAAAGAACAGGGCGACCCTATCACCGCACGCCATTTAGCAGGGGAACTCGGCATCGACCAAACACTGGCGAACCTGCTGGTGCAACGTAATGTGCGCTCGTTCGACGAGGCAAAGCGGTTTTTCCGGCCGATGCTGGAAAATTTGCACGACCCTTTCCTGATGACCGACATGCACAAGGCGCTCGACCGCATCCAGCGAGCTATCGACCGGCATGAGAAAATCATGATTTACGGCGATTATGATGTGGACGGCACCACGGCGGTGGCGCTGGTCTATTCTTTTCTGAAGAAGTTCAGCAACGAGGTGTCGTATTATATCCCCGACCGCTACAACGAAGGATACGGCGTGTCGTACGCGGGCGTTGACCACGCCAAGCAACACGGCATTTCGCTGGTCATTGCACTGGACTGCGGCATCAAGGCGAATGAAAAAATCGACTACGCGAACGACCGGGGCATCGATTTTATTATCTGCGACCACCACTTGCCGGGCGAAGCGCTGCCTGAAGCAGTGGCCGTGCTCGACCCCAAGCGCTCGGATTGCTATTATCCGTTCGACGACCTCTCGGGGTGCGGCGTAGGCTTCAAGCTAATGCAGGGGTATTGTATTAAACACGGCCTTCCGCTCGAAGACCTATACCCTTTCCTCGACCTGGTGGTAGTGAGCATTGCGGCCGATTTGGTATCCATCACCGGCGAAAACCGCATCCTGGCGCACTATGGCCTCAAGCAATTGAACAGCGCGCCACGGCGCGGCTTGCAGTCTATTATCAAACTGTCGGGATTGGAGAACCACCACATCGCCATTGACGATATTGTGTTTAAAATAGCGCCGCGCATTAACGCTGCCGGGCGCATGGAATCAGGGAAGTCGGCGGTTGACCTGCTCATCTCGGAAAACGAAGAAACGGCCACAAAAATAGGCATCACCATCAACACCCACAACAACGAACGCAAAAACGTCGACCGCGAAATCACGCAGGAGGCACTGTCGATGGTGGCCGGCGACGACCTGCTGAAAGCGAAAAAATCAATCGTGCTTTACAATCCCAACTGGCACAAAGGCGTGGTAGGCATTGTGGCTTCGCGTTTGGTGGAAACGTATTTCCGCCCGTCTATCGTGCTCACCCAGTCGAATGGGTTCATCACCGGTTCTGCCCGAAGCATACCGGGGTTCGACCTGTATGAGGCCATCGAATCGTGCTCCGGCCTGCTCGAAACGTTCGGCGGACACATGTACGCCGCAGGCCTCACCCTGCGGGAAGAAAATTTTGAAACATTCTCCAACCAATTCGAAGCGTATGTAGCGGCACACACGTCGACCGAAATACTGACCCCGCAGATAGACATCGACACGTTTCTCGACTTCAAGCAAATTACGCCGAAATTCTACCGTATCCTGAAACAGTTCCAGCCGTTCGGGCCCGGCAACATGTCGCCGGTGTTCATGACCGAGAACGTGTATGACAACGGCAACGGCCGGCTGGTGGGCAGCGACGGCGGTCACGTGAAACTGGAGTTGATTCAGGAAGACGAGCCCTACCGCCCTATCCCGGCCATTGCGTTCAACCAGGCGGAACACTTCAGCCACATGCAGGCCGGCAATCCGGTGGACGTCTGCTATTCGGTTTCCGAAAACTATTACCGCGGCATCGCCAACATCCAACTGCGCATTAAGGACATCAAGCCGCGGGACGTGATTGTGTAAATTGGGAATTGTTTCATATCTTTGCATGAACTATTAAAGTAGCGAAAGAATGGCACCGATAAGAAAAATGCCGATAGGCATACAGGATTTTGAGAAGTTACGCACCGACAATTACGTGTATGTGGATAAAACGGAATATCTATACCAACTGGTTCAAACGAGTTATTCCTATTTTCTTGGTCGTCCGCGCCGTTTCGGAAAAAGCCTCTTTCTGTCTACACTCAAGGCGTATTTCCTCGGGAAGAAAGAGCTGTTCGACGGCCTGGCAATTGCTGAACTGGAAAAGGACTGGGT
>JAITQN010000146.1 GCA_031288865.1 Prevotellaceae bacterium | reverse complement strand
CATAACTCATAACCCCTATGGTATGATCACGCTCTTGATTTCGCTCCAGGGGCCGGGCTCGCCGCGGGTGTTCACCCAGCGGATGGCGAAGTAGAGCGTGAGGCCGCGCTCGCAGGACTTGAACGTGAGCTGCCCCGGCGTGTGCAGGAAGAGCGTCCGGTGCGGGAGCGCCTCCCAGTCGACGGGGCGCTCCTCGAAGCAGCCCCAGGCGAACTCCGCGCAGAGGGTGCCGGCGGGCTTCGCCCAGCGCCGTCCCTCGGGGTTGCGGAAGTGGAACTCCACCATCGCGGGGCCGGGAAGCCTGCACGTGACTATGGGCGTCGTGTCGGGCTGGTGCGCCCGCGTGCGCGTCGTTTTGCGTATCGGCAGCCCCAGCATCTCGCGGTGTGTCCCCGTGAGCAGGCTATTGTACGACAAGTGCGCGTTCACCGCCTGCCGCACCGTCCGCTTGAAACGGTCGCGCACCGCGTCCTTCTCAAATACCGACACCGAGGTGCGCGTTTTCGGATTCCAGCACACATCGAGCTTCTCCGAGAACTCGCTCTGCAGCGCCGCGAGCTCCGCATACAGCGCCTCCGGGAAGCGCACCTCCTCGCGGAGCAGGCCCAGGTGCGTGATGAATTGCTGCGCCCAGTTGTGGAATGCCGCATCGGCGCGCGGGATGTAGTCTGGTTTTCGATGCATAACAAATTGTCCTTTTTATAGTTAGTTTATACTTTCGTTACATGTAACCAATCTTCCGTTACATGTAACCGAACTTCCGTTACATGTAACCGAACTTCCGTTACATGTAACCAATCTTCCGTTACATGTAACCAAACTTCCGTTACGTGTAACCGAACCTCCGTTACGTGTAACCGAACTTCCGTTACGTGTAACGGAAACTCCCGGCAAAGATAGAAATAAAATGCGGACTTATGCATAAAATTCCGAAAAATTCGCGTACCTTTGCGCCTGAAAAATAAATTCCCGACGGAAATGAAAAAAACAGTAAGCCTCATCACCGGATTGATCCTCGCAGGGAGCGCCCTCACGGGGTGCTTCGACGAAAAGGACTTCGACCTGAGCAAGCTCTCGCTCAAAGGCCTCGACCCGGAATTTTACCTGCCGTTGCTGAACGACACAGTCCGCCTCAGCGTGAAGAACAGCTATAATATACACTACGATAACGATGGCGTGGGCTACCTGCGCTTTCCCGTCAACAAGGGCTTCGTGCCGGAAACCGGCGAGTTCTTTGCCGTGCCCGATACCATATTCGATATCGTTGGCGTAGCGTTTAACTATCCCGGCAGTGGCAATGTGTATCATATTCCGGAGGAAACCGTTCCCCTGGAGTTTAAGTTTTTGTCGAACGACCAGCAAATCGACAGCCTGGTGTTCGACAGCGGAACGCTTACGTTTACAAACTATTCCATAGGGTTCAGCGGCAGCTATAGCGTCACAATTCCCAAATTGAGAAACAAAAACGGAGAACCTTTTTCGACCGATATTATCTTTTCGGATACCGAACAGTCGATCGACTCGTCGCTGGCGGGCTATAGTCTGGCCTTCGACAGCAAGGCGAACAACCGGTTTGATGTAATCACCGAGGCCAACGTTTCCTCGTCGACGGAGCCGGCCGGCGATTACCGTTTCAAAGCGCAGGTTTCGTTCAGCAAGGTTGGCATAGGGTATGCCGGCGGCTACTTCGGGCAGCGCGCGGTGGATACCGTCACGGTGGCACAGGATATTACAACGTTCAACAAGTTCAGGGAAAGCTCCCCCGGCGCAAGCCTTCAGATAGAAAAGGCCTACATCGCGTTTGCCGTAAGGAGCTCGGCGGGCTTCCCGGTGCGGCTTAACATTGTGGAGGCGGCGTCGACAGGCACGTCGCCGGCCACGTCGTCGGCCACGTCGGTCACGTCGGTTATGAATGCGGGCAGCGTCACCATCCCGGCCGCTCCGGAGCCCGGAACGTATTGGAATTCCTACCCGAACTTCGGCGGCAACGTGCTGGGAGAGGTGTTGAGCAATATGCCGGAGCGGGTGGAGTTTCAGATTTCGGCCACCATCAACCCCGACGGAAACCCCGACCGGTATGGCAACCCGGTGAAGAATTTCCTGACCAGGGACGACAGTATTAAAGTGAGCGACATCGAAGTGCGGATACCGCTCAAATTTAAGGCACGCAACATCGTGCTGCTCGATACCCTCGACTTCGACCTCTCGACCATGACGCTTGAAGAGCTCGAACTGTTCATGAACATAAATAACACCATGCCCGTTGGCGTAGACCTGCAAGCCTGCCCGACAGGTGATGACGGCGAACCCCTGACGGATGACGACGATGAGCCCATCGTGCTGTTCACCGACAAGCGGGGCGAACCGGTGCCGGTGCCGGTTCCGGCCGGTAAGGACACGTCGTATGCGGTGAGCGTGGCGAATGTGAACAGGCTGAACGACGCCCGGAAATTAAAGGTGGAGATTACGGTGAACACGCCGGAGGTCGCGGAAATAAAACAGGACAACTACATCCACCTCAGTATCGGCGCCAGAACCAGACTCAGCATAGAAGAACTAAAATAACCGATTTATCATCCGGTCATGAAAAAACACCTCATACTCCTTTCCGTGCTCCTGTTGACGTGGGCGGTGCAAGTTGCCGCGCAGGAAAGCACGCTGCTGCACTTTATGCGGAACTCGCCGCAGTCGCTACGCTCCAACCCCGCCAACCTGCTCGACACGGTGACCTCGTTCGTGGGCATCCCGTTCCTGTCGAACATCAACGCCGACTTCAACCTCGGCTTCGCCTACGCCGACGCCATTTATCGCAACCCCGGCAACGACTCCCTGAGCGTTAACCGCGACATCGTAGACAAGCTCACCCGCTCCACCCGCCTCGGGCTCGACGCGCACTACGAGCTCATGTCGTTCGGCGTACGCTTCCGCGAAGACAACATGGTTACCTTTTCCCTTTCGGCGAAGGCCTTCGGCACGTTCCATTTCCCGAAAGACCTCGCCGTGCTGCTGGTGCACGGCAACACGCCGGGCGAGACCCTGTCGTTCGATTCCGACATAAACGCCTCGGCCTGCGTGGAGGTGGCCGTGGGCTACGCGCGCACATTCAACGAGAACTGGAAGATGGGCGTGAAGGTGAAGTATCTCGCCGGGCTGGCCAATATCTACGGCGACGACCTGACGGCCGCCATCGCCACCCATCCCGACGACTTCTCCCTGCAACTCTCCTCGCAGGCGCTGGTGCGTACGGCGTCGGTAAAGGACAACCCCTTTGAAAACTCCGGCCTGGGCTTCGACGCCGGCCTGTATTACAAATCGCCGGTCAAAGGATTGGAGTTTAGCCTTAGCCTCATCGACTGGGGATATATCCAGTGGAACTCCGTAGACAAGGTTTACCAAAGCAAAGTGCGCGACGGCCGCTATGAATTTAAAGGCATCACCGATATAAAAGACAACAACCTGAACGCCATCCTCGACACGCTGGAAAGCGTGATGAAGTTTAACGATGTGGACAACCCCGACCCCTACACCTCGCCGCTGCCTGGCAAGATTTACTTCGGCGCCTCCTGCGACCTTAACCCCTTCGACAAGCTGGGCTTCCTGTTCAGCACCCGCGCGCTGCAAAAGTTCAGCCGCACCACCTTCGCCTTCATGTACAGCCGCAGCGTGGGCAAGTGGCTCACCGTGGCCGCCGGCAACAACTTCATGCTTCAGAAATTCTTCAACCCCAGCGTGGCGGCGCATTTCCGCCTCGGGAATTTCCAGCTCCACCTGACAGGCGAGAACCTCTCGTCGTTCAACGTAAAAGCCATAACCACCGCCAACATTCAGTTCGGCATGAACATAACCATATATTAAAGAACAATCGCGATGATAACCTCTTTCGAAGAGATTTACGAGAAAGTAGCCTCCCTCCCGAAAAAGCGGCTGGTAGTGGCCTGGGGCGTCGACGACCACTCCATTGTGGCCTCGGCCGAAGCCATACGGCGAAACCTCACCGACGTGACCCTCGTGGGCAACCGGCAACTCATTAAAAAGGTGTGCGACGCGGAACACATCGACCCCTCCATATTTCGCGTAGTCGACATCTCCGACGACGTATCGGCCGCCGGCATGGCCGTAAGCCTCATCAATCAGGGCGAAGGCGACATGCTGATGAAAGGCCTCTGCAGCACCGACAAGTACATGCGCGCCATCCTGAACAGGGAGAAAGGCCTGCTGCCCCCGAAGACCGTGCTCAGCCACGTGTCGCTGCTCTTTCATCCGGAATACCACAAGCTCATCCTGATGAGCGACATCGCGGTAATCCCCGCACCCGACCTGCCGCAGAAGATCGCCATGGTGGGCTATCTGGTAGACATTGCGCGCAAGCTGGGCGTAGAACGTCCGAAAGTAGCGGCGCTCGCGGCCACCGAGCAGATGCTCACGGGCATGCCGGCCTGTGTCGACGCCGCCATACTGGCCAAGATGGCCGAGCGCGGGCAAATCAGGCACTGCATCCTCGACGGCCCCCTGTCGTTAGACATTGCCGTGTCGCGCGAAGCCGCCGGGATAAAAAAGGTGAGCAGCGAAGTGGCCGGCGACGCCGACTGCCTGCTCTTCCCCAACATCGAGTCGGGCAACATGTTTTACAAAGCCAACGCCATACTCTGCAAAGGCACGCGGCTGGCGGCCATCGTCACCGGCGCGAAAGTCCCGGCCGTGCTCTCGAGCCGCGGCGACAGCACCGACACAAAACTCAACTCCATTGCCCTGGCCGCGCTCATGGCCGGGCCTTTTTAACTTAATACATTATTATTTTACGGAATGAAGATACTTACAATTAACCCCGGCTCTACCTCTACAAAGATTGCCGTTTTCGAAGACGAAGACAATATTTTCCAGAAAAACCTCCAGCACGACGCCACCGACCTCAAACAGTTTAAAAAGATAACCGAGCAGTTCGACTTTCGCAGGAAGGCCATCCTCGACACCTTGCGGGAAGCCGGCTTCGACCCGTCGCAGTTCGGCGCCGTGGTGGGGCGCGGCGGCATCACGCATCCCGTGCCTTCGGGCGTGTATGAGGTGAACGCCGCCATGAAGCGCGACCTGCTCGACTGCCGCTACGGAGAACACGCCAGCAACCTCGGCGCCCTGATTGCCGACAACATCGCGTCGCCGCTTCCCGGCGTCCGCGCGTTCACCGCCGACCCCGTAGTGATGGACGAAATGCACGACGTGGCGCGCCTCACCGGCCACCCGCTGTTTCAGCGGGTGTGCATGTTCCATGCCCTCAACCACAAGGCCATTGCCAAGGCGCACGCCAAAAAGACGGGCAAGCCCTACGAATCGCTGAACCTGATTCTGGCGCACTTGGGCGGCGGCATCTCGGTAGGCGCGCACTGCAAGGGCAAAATCATCGACGTGAGCAATGCCGTAGACGGCGAAGGCCCCTTCTCGCCCGAACGCACGGGGAGCCTGCCGGCGCTGCAACTGGCCAAGCTCTGCTTTAGCGGAAACTACACGTTCGAGCAAGTGAAGAAAATCCTTACCGGCGAAGGCGGCATGGTGGCGCACTTAGGCACGAACCAGTTTCAGAAAATCGAGCAGGAGCTCATCCCCTCGGGCGACAAGAAAGCCGCGCTGGTGCATGAGGCCATGGCCTACAACGTGGCCAAGTTTATCGGCGCGATGGCCACGGTGCTGAAAGGCGCCGTCGACGCCATTTTGCTGACCGGCGGCATTGCCCACAACCCTTTAATGGTGCAGTCGATTACCGGGAAGGTGTCGTTCATCGCGCCCGTAGCCGTGTATCCCGGCGAGGACGAGATGGGCGCTCTGGCGCGCAACGGCTTGGCGGCCATGCGCGGCGAGGTGGAAGTCCAACAATATATTTAAAGCGGTTCCCTTATGAAGAAAATGATATGCTGGGCAGCGCTCTGCCTGATTTCCGCGTGGGGGTATGCCCAGCCCGCGCGTGACGTGGTGCAGCGCTTTTTGGAAAAGATGACTTCGGGGCCTGTGGAGATGATGTTTAAGTTCACATACGAAAACACGCCGAAGAAGATCCGCGACATGCAGACAGGCATCATGGTGTACAGCGGCGAGCACTACCACCTCCAGCTGGGCGACCTCGACATCTACTGCGACGGGGTAAGCAAGTGGATATATAATGAAGCGGTGAACGAGGTTACCATTTTCCCGTCGGAGGAGGCCGTTGAAATGACCGACAATCCGCTAAAGTACATCCTGAATAATGAGAACAAGTTCCGCTACCGGCCGGTGAAACACTTGGCGCCGAACGGAAAGAAAGTCTTCAGCACCGACCTCATCCCCACAAGCAAGGACGCGGCCTACACCATGATAAACCTGCAAGTGGAGGAGGAAACCTTCCTGCCGGTGCAGCTCACCTACAAGCTGAAAAACGGGCAGCGCTACATTCTTGATGTGGATAGCCTCAACACTGAAGTGGCGGTAAAGGCGTTCAGCTTCTCATTCCCCGCGCACCGCTACCCCAATGCCGTGGTTAACGATTTGCGGTAGGGGGGTACAAAAACAAAACGCGGAAGAAAATTCCTCCGCGCCTGTCTTTAACCTAACCAAATAACTTTACCCATGAAATGAAAGTTTGTTTCCGATGCAAAGATACGGCGTTATTTCATAATAAGCGTTAAGTGAACATTAAGTTTTCTTTTCTTTTTTATTGCTGAATACGAGGCCGTCACCGAAATCGTCGACCATCACCGTGTGCGCCTTGCTCACCTTCCCTTTCAGAATTTCCTTAGCCAGCTCGTTGGTGATTTCGCGCTGCAGCACCCGCTTCACCGGCCGTGCGCCATACAGCGGGTCGTATCCGCGCTGCACCAGATAGGTGAGCGCAAACTCGGTAAGCTCGAGCGCAATGCCGCTTCCGGCAAGGAGGCTCTTCAGGTTGTTCAGTTGCAGCTCCACAATCTCGCGGATGTTCTCTTTCGTGAGCGGGTTGAACATCACAATCTCGTCGATGCGGTTGAGGAACTCCGGCCGGATGGTTTCCCGGAGCAGCTCGAGCACCTCCTGCCGGCTTTCGGAGAGCAGCTGGTCGCGGTTGTGCTCGTTGAGCTTGCTCAGGTTCTCCTGTATCAGGTGCGACCCGGCGTTCGAGGTCATAATGATAATCGTGTTCTTGAAGTCCGCCGTGCGGCCTTTGTTGTCGGTGAGGCGCCCGTCGTCGAGCACTTGCAGGAGGAGGTTGAACACGTCGGGGTGCGCCTTTTCGATTTCGTCGAGCAGCACCACCGAATACGGCTTGTGGCGCACCGCCTCGGTGAGCTGTCCGCCTTCCTCGTAGCCCACGTAGCCCGGCGGCGCGCCCACGAGGCGGCTCACGGTGTGCTGTTCCTGATATTCGCTCATGTCGATGCGCGTCATCATGTTCTCGTCGTTAAACAGGAACTCGGCCAGCGCCTTTGCCAGCTCGGTCTTGCCCACGCCGGTGGTGCCCAGAAACAGGAACGAGCCGATAGGCCGCCGCGCGTCCTGCAATCCTGCGCGGCTCCGGCGCACCGCGTCGGATATGGCGGCGATGGCCTCCTCCTGTCCCACTACCCGGCCGTGCAGCGCCTGTTCCATGTCGAGCAGCTTTTCCCGCTCGCTCTGCAGCATGCGCTGTACGGGGATGCCCGTCCACTTGGCCACCACTTCGGCGATGTCTTCCGCGTTCACCTCTTCGTCTACCATCGTGAAACGGCGCTCTTCCTTCTGTTTGTTCAGCCGCTCGATGTCTTTTTCCGCTTCTATCATTTTGCCGTAGCGTATTTCCGCCACCGCGCCGTAGTCGCCGCGGCGTTCGGCGTCTTCGGCGCGGAACTTGAGGTCTTCGATCATCTGTTTGTTCTTCTGGATGGCGTCCACCAGATCCTTTTCCTCCCTCCACTGGGCGCGCTGCACCGTGAGCTGCTCCTCGAGCACGCCGATTTGCTTCGACAGCTCTTCGAGTTTTTTCTCGTCGCCCTCGCGCTTGATGGCCGCCCGTTCGATTTCGAGCTGGCGCACCTTGCGGTCGAGCTCGTCGATCGGTTGCGGCACCGAGTTCATCTCGAGACGCAGGCGCGCCGCCGCCTCGTCGATCAGGTCGATGGCCTTGTCGGGCAGGTAGCGCGACGAGATGTAGCGGGTCGACAGCTCCACGGCGGCAATAATCGCCTCGTCCTTGATGCGCACCTTGTGGTGGTTCTCGTAGCGCTCCTTCAGTCCCCGCAGGATAGAAATCGCGTCGGGCACCGACGGCTCGTCCACCATAACGACCTGAAACCGGCGTTCCAGCGCCTTGTCCTTCTCAAAATATTTCTGGTATTCGTCGAGCGTAGTAGCGCCCACCGCCCGCAGCTCGCCCCGCGCCAGCGCGGGCTTCAGGATATTGGCCGCGTCCATGGCGCCTTCGCTCTTGCCGGCGCCCACCAGCGTGTGAATCTCGTCGATAAACAGAATAATCTCGCCGGTGGCGGTTGATACTTCACGCACCACAGCCTTCAGGCGTTCCTCGAATTCGCCTTTATATTTGGCGCCGGCAATCAGCGCCCCCATGTCGAGCGAAAAGATTTGTTTCGACCGCAGGTCTTCCGGCACGTCGCCGGTAACGATGCGGTGCGCGATGCCTTCGGCGATGGCCGTTTTCCCCACGCCCGGCTCGCCCACCAGAATAGGGTTGTTCTTCGTGCGGCGGCTCAGGATTTGCAGCACGCGGCGTATCTCGTCGTCGCGTCCTATTACCGGGTCGAGCTTGCCCGTGCGCGCCTGCTCGTTCAGGTTTACCGCGTAGCGGTTCAGCGCATCGTATGTTTCCTCTGCCGACGTGCTGTTTACCTTCGCGCCCTTGCGCAGTTCCGCGATGGCCGCTTTCAGGTCTTTTTCGTTAATCCCGCAGTCTTTCATCAGCCGGGCGATGTTGTCGCCCCCGTCGAGCAGCCCCAGCAGTATATGCTCTACCGACACAAACTGGTCGCCCATTTTTGTGGCGTGCTCCTGCGCCTTTTGCAGCGCCTTGTTGGCATACGACGACAGGTAAGGATCGCCGCCCGTTACTTTCGGATAGTGCTCCACCGTGTCGCTAACCGTCTTGGTCAGGGCAGGCAGCGCAATGCCGAGCTTGCGCAGCAGCAGGTTGGTGATGCCCTCGTTGTCGGAAAGCATGGCCTTTAACAGGTGTCCGCTGTCGACCGCCTGCTGGGAGGCGCTTTGCGCCATTTGCATGGCCTGCTGCACGACCTCCTGCGACTTTATGGTAAGATTATTCAAGTTCATAGCTGTATTATTTTTCGTGTCTGTCTTAGAAACTAACAAATTCCTTGCCAAGCGCAAATGAGATGTCATTTTGGCATGTTTGTTGTGTAATTTAAAAATATGCATTATATTTGCGCGCTTATTTTCGAGAAAATGAAGAACAAATACATCGACTTAATTGAACAGACTTTCGAGTTCCCGCAGCCGGAGTTCAAGACTGTAGACAATGAATTATACTTTAATAATATTCCCCTGATGGAGGTGATTGAGCAGTATGGGACGCCGTTGCGAGTTACCTACCTGCCGAAGATAAGCCAGCAAATCCAGCGGGCGAAGCGCATGTTTAACGTGGCCATGGCGAAAGTAGACTATCAGGGCGACTACCACTATTGCTACTGTACGAAGAGCTCCCACTTCCACTTTGTGCTCGAGGAAGCGCTGAAGAACGACATCCACCTCGAGACCTCGTCGGCCTACGACATCAACCTGATCGACGCCCTCTACGAGATGAAGCTCATCGACAAGGACCGCTATATCGTGTGCAACGGGTTTAAGAAGGACCTGTATATCGAGAACATCGCGGGGCTCATCAACAACGGATGGCGCAACACCATTCCGGTGCTCGACAATATGGTGGAGCTCCACACCTTGGCGAAATATGTGACGGAGCCCTGTAAGATAGGCATACGCATCGCCGCCGAAGAGGAGCCGAATTTCGACTTCTATACCTCCCGCTTGGGAATACGCTACAGCGATATCCTGAGTTTTTACCGGCATCAGCTGGCAAAAAACAGGCTGTTCAGTCTGAAAATGCTGCACTTTTTCATCAACACCGGCATTCGCGACAACTCCTACTACTGGAACGAACTGTCGAAGTGCGTGAGTGTGTACTGTGAACTGAAGAAAATTTGCCCCGAACTCGACAGCCTGAACATCGGCGGCGGCTTCCCCGTCAAAAATTCTCTGGCGTTTAACTACGATTACGAATACCTGACGGAGGAAATGATCAGCCAAATTAAGAGTATATGCGCCCAGAACGACGTGCCCGAACCGAATATCTTTAGCGAGTTCGGGAGCTTTACGGTGGGCGAGAGCGGCGCGATTATCTATTCTATTTTAGGCCAAAAACAGCAAAACGACCGCGAGCGCTGGTATATGATCGACAGTTCTTTCATGACCACGCTGCCCGACACATGGGCGCTGAAACAGCGCTTCATCCAGCTGCCTGTAAACAACTGGGACAGGGAATACCAGCGGGTGTTTCTCGGCGGCCTGACGTGCGACAGTCAGGACTACTACAACGCCGACGCCCGCGCCAATGCCATCTTCCTGCCCCGCCTGTATGAAGGCGACGAGGTGCCGCAATATGTGGGGTTCTTCCACACCGGCGCTTATCAAGACACTATCGGTGGAGTGGGGGGGCTGCAACACTGCCTGCAACCCGGCCCGAAACACATTATTATTGATGTGGACGAAACCGGCGAATACAATACGAAATTGTTCAGTAAGGAACAAACCTACAAATCCATGTTGAAAATATTGGGGTACTAACGCCGCGCCTTATTTTGAGAGGGTGCGCAGGTTGCGCAGGTTGCGCAGGTATTGCCCCAGCGCATACACCGACGTGAAAACGTGCCGTTCCAGCCCGTAGTTATACGACAGGCGCATGCCGTTGCGGTTGATCTCGAACAGCAGTTCGGGCGTGTTGTCGGGGGTTGTTGCGGGGTTTTGGATCGCCCTGTAGCCGAAGCGCTGCAAGGCATGGCGTATCCAGCGGATGTCCTGCCGGCTGTGCACGGCCATGGTTTTCAACAGGCGCTTGCCCATCTCGAACTCGCCCCCTACGCGGTTGAACCGGATAGCGGTGCGCGTCACGAGTTTTTCAAAGGTAGACATCATGATCATGTCCTCCGGCGCGCCTTCAATGAGCTCCGACTTGGTCACCAGCCAGATTTTGTCTACCATGTCCTGCGCGATATTCAGGTCGTGGGTGGAGAAGAGCACGGTCTTATTCTCCTTGTGCGCGATTTGGCACAGCAGGTCCATCACCTCGTATTTGTGAATCACGTCGAGGTAGGCCGTGGGCTCGTCGAGAATCATCACCGGGGTGTCCTGCACCAGTGCGCGGGCAATGAGTGCGCGCTGGCGTTCGCCGTCGCTCAGCGTATCGACGTTGCGCCATGCCATGGTGCGCAAGCCCACCATTTCGAGCGCGTCGTAAATCACCATCTTGTCGTTCACCTTCAATCGCCCCATCCATCCGGTGTAGGGAAAGCGGCCGAGCGACACCAAATCGAACACCTTCAGGTGCGGAATCCGGCTGATGTCGGTAGATACGAAGCCCACCATGCGCGACAGTTCGTCTTTCTTGTACGCGTAAAGCGGTTTGTCGTTAATTTCGATAAGTCCGTCGATAGCGGGTTGCAGCCCTACGAGCGTGCGCAGGAAAGTGCTTTTCCCGATGCCGTTGCGTCCCACCAGCGCCACCAGCTCGCCCGGCGCCAGCGACGCGTCGATGGGCGGCAGGATAATGCCTTTCGCCGTGCTGGAAGGGTTCGGGTATCCCACGGAGAGATGTTTTATATGAATGTTTACTTCCATTAATAGCCGCGTTGATTACGATAAATAACGAATACGATTACCGGTATGCCCAACAGGGCGGTGATGGTGTTGACGGGTAGCACGCTGTCGGCGCCCGGCAGCTGCGACACCAGATCGCAGAACAGCATCATCACGCCGCCCAGCAAGATGGTGGCGGGTATGAGGGTGCGATGGTTGGCGGTTTGAAACAGCATGCGCGACAGGTGCGGCACGGCAATGCCGATAAAGCCGATGGGGCCGCAAAATGCCGTGACGGTCCCCGCCAGAAAGCCCGAACTGATGATGAGCAC
Source organism: Prevotellaceae bacterium (assembly GCA_031288865.1). Classification (GTDB taxonomy): domain Bacteria; phylum Bacteroidota; class Bacteroidia; order Bacteroidales; family UBA932; genus JAIRLC01. Next base: position 5,744 of record JAITQN010000146.1, on the reverse strand, counting down.
GGTGCGGGCGCGCTGCACGTTCAGGCCCATGGTGCGGGCATACACGTCGCCCAGCATCAGGGCGTCGAGCCACTTCGTGGTGAGGAACGCCAGCAGCAGTCCTATGGTGATGGCCGGCGTCATCAGGCCTAACTGCCCGGCCGGCACGGCGCTGAAACTGCCCATAGTCCACAGGACATACGTTTTGAGCGCTGCCGCCTCGCTGAAATACTGCATGACCCCCACGATGGCCGATACCACGCCGCCTGCCATGATGCCGAGCACCAGCAGCGACATGGTGTCGCGCAAGCGTACGGACGCCGCCATAATCACGGCGAGCATCGCGAAGGCGCCGGTCCATCCGGCGAGCGCCAGCCCCAAGTTTTGCATCCACAGGCCGGAGAAGCCGCCCCAGAAGGCCGACCCCAGCACAAAGAGCGCCACGCCGAGGCTTGAGCCGGAGCTGATGCCCAGCACATACGGGTCGGCCAGCGGGTTCTTGAAAATGGTTTGCATTTGCAGGCCGCTAACCGACAGGGATACGCCGGCCAGCAGCGCCACTGCCGCCTTGGGCACGCGAAAATTAAGCACAATCGCCTTGGTGGTTTCCGGCACGTCGCCGCCGGTGAGCGCCGCCCACACCTCCGGGAGCGGGAGCAACACGGAGCCCGCAAACAGATCGGCGGCAAACAATAACAGCAATGCTATGCCAAGACAGAAAAAGAGAAAGGTGTATTTAATTGTTTTTTTTTCCATAAAGGCTACAAAGTTAAAAAATTTTATTTACTTTCGCGCTTTAAAATAAATTTAACGCATAAATGTATTAACTATGAGAAAAAAAATTGTAGCCGGAAACTGGAAAATGAACACCACCTACGAAGAAGGTGAAAAGCTCGTTCAGGGTATTATCGAGAAGAAATCGGAAGTGAAGGGTGACGTTACGCTTATTGTGGCGCCGCCGTTTACGCACCTGTGCTGCTTCGCCGAGCCCCTTGGCAAGGCCGGCATCGGCATTTCGGCGCAAAACTGCGCCAGTCACGAGTCGGGCGCCTACACCGGCGAGGTGTCGGCCGCCATGCTCGCCTCCATCGACGTGCACTATTGCATCCTCGGACACTCGGAACGCCGCGAATACTACGGCGAAACCAACAACATCCTGCTCGAGAAGGTGAAGCTGGCGCTGAAGCACAACCTTACGCCTATTTTCTGCATTGGCGAGAAACTGGGCGAACGCGAAGCCGGAAAGCAGTTCGACGTGGTGAAGGGGCAATTGCAAGCCGTGGTTTGCCAGCTTCCCGCCGCCGACTTTGAAAAGATTATCGTTGCCTACGAGCCGGTGTGGGCTATCGGTACAGGGAAAACGGCCACTGCCGCGCAGGCGCAGGAAGTGCACGCCTACATCCGCAAGGTGCTGGCCGACACCTTCGGCGACGCCGCCAACCGCACGCCCATCCTCTACGGCGGAAGCTGCAACCCCACCACCGCGCCCGAGCTGTTCGGCCAGCCCGACATCGACGGCGGCCTGATTGGCGGCGCCTCCCTGAAGCCCGCCGACTTTATCAGCGTAGCCAAGGGCTTCTAACGCTACCTGCGAGAGCCCGATTTAGCTACTTATTTTGGCGTCCGCGACGTTCCGGGAAACGAAACGCCGCGGCGTTTGGCGTCCGCGACGTTCCGGGAAACGAAACGCCGCGGAGATTGGAGACCGGGGAACGGTTAACGGAGAACGGTTAACGGAGAACGGTTAACTCATAACTCATAACTCATAACTCATAACTCATAACTCTTAATTGGGATTACCGCCTCCATGCCGCGCAGAATGGCCTGCTCGTTCATCGGAATGAGGTGATGGTGGCGTTCGGGGATCGACTTCTTCAGCCCTTTGACGACGTTCTCCATCTTCACGATGGGTTTTATCTTCAGGAAGGCGCCCAGCACAATCATGTTGTAGGCTTTGGCATTGCCCAGCCTGGCCGCTTCGCCGGTTGCCTCTACCTTATACACCGTCACGTCGGCGCGGGTGGGCGGGTGCGTGATGCCGTTGGGGTCGTAGAGCAGCAGCCCGCCGGGCTTCACGGCGTCCTGAAACTTGTCTAACGACTGCTGATTTAAAATAATGGCGGTGTCGACCTGGTGCACGATGGGCGAGCTGATGCGCTTGTCGCTCAGCACCACGGTTACGTTGGCCGTGCCGCCGCGCATCTCAGGCCCGTACGACGGCATCCACGTCACTTCCATATCCTGCATGATGCCGGAGTAGGCTAAAATCTTTCCCATCGACAGCACGCCTTGTCCGCCGAACCCGGCTATAATAATTTCTTCCTTCATGGTTGAATTCTTTTAATACGTTTATTTATCTTTCAGGTCGCCTATCGGATAGAACGGAAACAGGTTCTCCTCCATCCACCGGTTGGCCGCCACCGGCGTGAGCTTCCACCCGGAGTTGCACGACGACACCATCTCGATGAACGACGTGCCCTTGCCGCCGGCCGAGTTCTCAAACGCCTTGCGGATGGCCTTCTTGGCCTTGCGCACGGCGCCCGCGTTCTGCACCGACTGGCGGGTCACGTAGCACGTGCCCTCGAGTTGCGCCACGAGGTCGGTAATCTTTAGCGGATAGCCGTTCAGGTCGGCGCGGCGCCCGAGGGGCGTGGTGGCGGTAACCTGACCTTCGAGCGTGAGGGGCGACATTTGCCCGCCGGTCATCCCGTAGATGGCGTTGTTGATAAAAATAATGACGATGTTTTCCCCGCGGTTGCAGGCGTGAATCGTTTCTGCCGTGCCGATAGCGGCGAGGTCGCCGTCGCCCTGGTACGTAAACACGTACTTGTCGGGATACAGGCGTTTGGTGGCCGTAGCCACTGCCGGCGCGCGTCCGTGCGCCGCCTGTTGCCAGTCGATGTGGAGGTAGTTGTAGGCAAACACGGCGCATCCCACCGGCGACACACCGATCGTCTTTTCCTGTATGCCCATTTCCTCAATCACCTCGGCGATGAGCTTGTGGATGACGCCGTGGCTACATCCCGGACAGTAGTGCATCACCACGTCTGTGAGCACCGGCGATTTCCCATACACTCTATTTTCGGGTTTTATAATTTCCTTTGTGTCCATAACCTTTCCTTTTTATTGTATCCTGTTTTTTAACGCCGCCACCACTTCTTCGGGGGTCGGTATAATGCCGCCGATGCGGCCGAAGTGCGCCACCGGGATTTTCCCGTTCACCGCCAGCCGCACGTCTTCCACCATTTGCCCGGCGCTCATTTCCACCGCGAGGATGTCTTTCAGTTGCGCCGTCATCTCGTCAATTGCCTTTGAGGGGTAGGGGTAAAGGGTGATGGGGCGCAGCAAACCCACTTTAATTCCCTCTTCGCGCGCCAGCTCCACCGCCTTTTCACAAATGCGGGCGCAGGAGCCGTAGGCCACAATCAGGTGTTCGGCGTCGTCGCAGGCCACTTTTTCGAAACGCACCTCGTGTTCGTTAATCTGCCTGTATTTTTCAAGCAGCTTAAGGTTGAACTTTTCGTGTACTTCCGAATCCATAGCCAGGGAGGTAATCACGTTTCCCTTGCGGTTGGCGGGTTTCCCCGTGGTAGCCCAGCTGCCATACAGGGTTGCGATTTCCGCGTCGGTGAGGCGGCGCTTTTCTTCGCGCAGCTCCACCTTCTCCATCATCTGACCGATTACGCCGTCGGCGAGAATCATGGCCGGGTTGCGGTACTTGAACGCCAGCTCGAACGACAAGTCCACGCAGTCATACATCTCCTGCACCGACGACGGCGCCAGCACAATCAGGCGGTAGTCGCCGTGTCCGCCGCCCTTCACGGCCTGGAAGTAGTCGGCCTGCGAAGCCTGTATAGAGCCCAGTCCCGGCCCGCCGCGCACCACGTTCACCACGAGGCACGGCAACTCGGCGCCCGCGAGGTAGCTCAGTCCTTCGCACATCAGGCTTATGCCCGGGCTGCTCGACGAGGTCATCACCTTCTTCCCGCAGGAAGCCCCGCCGTAGAGCATATTGATGGAGGCCACCTCGCTTTCGGCTTGCAGCACCACCATGCCGGTGGTTTCCCACGGACGTTCGTCCATCAGCGTTTCCATGATTTCCGACTGGGGCGTAATCGGGTAGCTGAAGTACCCGTCGCATCCGCACCGGATGGCCGCAATAGCGATAGCTTCATTTCCTTTAAGTAATATTTTCTCTGCCATGTTAGAATTTTTTAGTTCGACGATTAACTACACTTTGACCCGGTATACCGTGATGACCGAGTCGGGGCACACCGTGGCGCAGTTTGCGCAGCCGGTGCACGCCTCGGGGCGCGCCATGTCGGCCATGGGATACCCCTTGCCGTTAACTTCCTTGGTGAGCGCAATAACCTGCACCGGGCAGTTGACAACACACACGCCGCAGCCCTTGCATTTTTCGCGGTCTACTACGATAGCTCCTTTCATTGCCATAGTAAGAATCTTATTATAATTGATACTACAAAGCTATAAAAAAAAATCAGATTTCAAAAAAGAATGACGGAAAAATGTCAGATTGAAAGTTCGGCGGAAGATGCTTATATTTTTCCTGTATAGAGTTGCTCTATAGGAAAAATTAAATCCCAATTTTTACCCCATACGATATTGCCTTCTGCGAGTTGGAAATCTTTAAACCTGTCAGGATTTTCGTACTTATTGTATTGCGGATGAGGATGGCGTTGCAAAAAATAATGAAAGTCTATTTCCTGTGTAGTGCCGTCATTAAATACGATATTCAGGGTAAGGTCTTTTATGTGTGTTGCCTTTGTAATGTATATTTCCCGTGCCATAATCAAAACCTCCTTTTAATAACAGTGCTTCCTCATTAGAGTAAAAATAAAACACAAAACCGAAATATACAAAAATTTTTGGCATATCCCTAACTTATTTTCCCGCAAAGGTAGGCAAAATATTTCATTCCAGAGCCCCTGCCTGTTATGCCAAAATTAGATTTGCATCTTGGGTTAATCCTTTTTTCTGCATACTGGGTTTTATAATTTCCGGTAACATCGGAGCAGTAACAGGATAATGTATGGCTTCATAATCAGCTACCAATTCGGAAAGCAAATCAAGCTCAACGAAGTTTTTATCCGTATACGGGGTGTCGTTGCCCACCACAGTCAGTAGTTCTTCAATCCGTTCTATTGCCTTTTCGTATTGCTGTGTTGTCTTTATTGTAGTCATACTTTTATAATTAAATGTTTTTACAATCTGTTTTTTCGTATTCCGAGTGCGTTCCTATGAAGCGAATATATACTTTTTTAGACGCAAAAATAATAATTGCCACCAAGCGATAATCGTTCCCTTTTATGTTAAAGACATAACGGTTATTCCCGACGTAGTCTACGGTCGGAAATATATTTTTTATGTCGTTCAAATTGTTCCATGTGTTACTTTCGGTGATATGAAACCATCTGCATAGTTGCGCTCCTGCGTCGGGATGGGTGGTAGAAAATTCTTTAATCCGCTTAAAAGTAATTATTCTCATGCCACAAACATACACACTTTTTTCTTATTTTGCAAATACATGCACAATTTCCCCCTAACGCAAAACCGCCCGCTGTGGGGCGGACGGCTGTGCGTTTTAAGAAATGGAGTGAGGCTTGCCTCTTCTCGTACCTAATAATCGAACCTCCACTTCGCACCGGATGGCGCCTGAGTGGTAGCTTCAACTGTTGTTTCCTGTACCTTTCCCTTTGTTGTCCTCGTACTCGTAACATATATTATGTTCCACCCTTTCTTCAAAC
>JAITQN010000128.1 GCA_031288865.1 Prevotellaceae bacterium | reverse complement strand
TGCAGGTTGTACCATATTTAATGTGATTAGGTGATTAGGTGATTAAGCGATTAGGATATTAAGGCTATTGGAGCTTTCTTAATTACCTAATTTCTTAATCACTTAATAACATTTTTAATTCATAATTCATAACTCATAACTCATAATTCATAATTCACATGCCGTGTACTCTCCCAGTATTTGAAAATCCTTAATTAGCGGGCGGATGGCGTCTAACGATTGTTTGTAGCGTTCCCAGTTGTCGAACGTCAGGTTGATGTAGAACTCGTATTCCCACTCCCGGCCGATGACAGGCAGCGATTGTATTTTGGTCAGGTTGACGTGGTAGAAAGAGAGAATCGACAGCACCTTGGCCAGACTGCCCTCTTCGTGCGGCAACGTGAACACCAGCGACGACTTGTTGAGCGTTTGTCCCTGTTGCCACTCGCCGGCTCGTGCGGGGTTGGCCACCATCAGGAAGCGCGTAAAGTTCCGCTTGTTGGTTTCTATTCCCTGGGCGAGGATTTCCAATCCGTATCGCTCGGCCGCCGCCGCGCTGCAAATAGCGCCGCGCTGCCCGATTTGTTCTTCCGCAATAATCTTGGCGCTCCCTGCCGTGTCGAAGCTCTCCACCGCTTTCAGGAATTTGTGCTGTTCCAGAAACTCCCCGCATTGCAGCAAAGCGATAGACTGGGAATGCACTTCCGTCAAATCCGTTATGCGCTGGCCTTTCAACGCTACCAGGTTATGCTCGATGCGCAGTTTGTGCTCCCCGATAACCACACAGCCGCTTTCCTTCAGTAAATTGTAGTTCGGCAACAAGCTGCCGGCAATCGTGTTTTCTATGGCAATAATGCCGATAACCGTGCTGTTGCGCTCAATTGCGGCAAACACGTCTTTAAAAGTTTCGCAAGGCATAATGTCTAAGTCTTCCTTCCCGAAATACTGCCTTACGGCAATCTCGTGAAACGACCCCAACGCACCTTGTATGGCAACTTTTTTCATTCGTTTAGTTTTATAAAAAAATCCTGCCCTTTTTACGGAGCAGGATTTTTATTTCGGTTCATGTCATCTACCTATTAAATACCCTGCTCTTACCGGTTAAAGTAAAAGTAGTAGTAAAAATAGGTAAAAGAATTATGTTTCATTTTTATAAATTAGACCGCAAAGGTACAAACTTTTCTTAAAACGCCAAATTTTTAATTTTTCCGCAGTGGCATTTTAATAAACAGGCAAACGACGAAGTAAGTTACGCTTGTGTTTGTTTGGGCCACAACACGTCTCTATCCTTATAGAGGACGATACTACAAGTAATAGTACACGCGATACCTAAAAAGAGAATGAAATAAATGAGTCCCATGATATAATTGTATTTGTATTATCCATCATAATAGCACCAATTATTACGCCACCGATAACAATTTTAGCTATGTCTATTGCAAGATCCCCTGCTTTTTCATAAAAATTCATACCACATGAAGATTTAATGACGCAAAGATAATGACAAATACTGAAAAACCAAAACCGGGTTACCCGCAAATGGCGGAGAGCCACTCGTAAACGCCGTCGATAAGCGAAATGACGCCCAGCAGCGACATCACTATTCCCGCCACACGGTTTATCACCCACAATTGCCGGATGCGGAACCGGCGGCGGTACTTGCTGATCACGGTGCTCAGCGTGAACCACCACAGCGTAGCGCCTATGAAAACACCCGCCAGCGCCACGGCAATGGTGATGAAACCCGACCCCTGATCGGTGTGCAATCCCACCAGTGCAAACAGTCCCAGAATCAGGAATACTGCGCCCGGATTCGAAATGGTGAGCATAAACACCGAAATAAAATCGCCGAACAGGCGGTTTCCCCCTTTCTTCCGCCTGATTTCCTTGATGGGATTGGTGAAGTAAATTTTTATCCCAATGGCAATGACGATAAGTCCGCCCAAAATTAAGAAGAGGTTGCGGTTCTTCTCAAACAGCATCACAATAAATGCCAAACTCAATATGGCCAACGACGAAAAGAAAGTGTCGGCCACGGTAGCGCCCATGCCCGACACGAAACCCGACAACCGCCCCTTGCTTAATGTACGCTGCACAACCAACACGCCCACAGGGCCCAAGGGGATTGACGCCCCGAATCCTACCAAAAGACTTTTTAAAAGCGTGATTAACATTAATAATCGGGTTAATTTAGCGTACAAAGTTATAAAATGTTTTGATAACTTTGTATTTTATTTTTGGTTAAAGTTTAATGACAAAACGAAATCTTATACTTTCTCTATCCGGTGCAATACTGTTAAGTTTACCGTGGTATGCGCCTTTCCCGGGTCTGTTGCTGTGGGTGGCGTGGCTGCCCCTGCTGGCGCTTGAACACAATTTCTCGCAACGGCGCGCACGGGGATGCTGGAAATATTATGCACTGACATTCGTGCTGTGGAACCTGTTTACCACTTGGTGGATTTACCGGGCTACGCTATTCGGTGCGGTGGGTGCGGTGTTGGGCAACAGTTTGCAGATGTTCGTCATCTTTGCGCTTTTTCGCTGGGTGAAGCGGCATGCCGGGAGTAGCATAGGGTACACATTTTTGGTGGCATTGTGGCTGGCGTGGGAATATTTTTATTTCGACGCCGAAATCTCGTGGCCGTGGCTGGTGCTGGGGCACGGCTTCGCCAAAGACATACCGCTTATCCAGTGGATAGACTACACCGGCGTGTTGGGGCTTTCCCTCTGGGTGTGGCTGGTAAACCTGTTGCTGTTCACTTACCTGAAATTTATTGCGCGGCGGCTGCCCTTGCCGTTCCGGTCGACAGGGCGCCGCCGGCTGGCTTTCCATCTGCTTCTTTTCGCCACCCTCGTTCCCGGGCCTGTTGTTTTGTCGCTTGTTCGTTTTCACACCTACCGCGAGCCGCACGCCCCTTGCCATGTAGTGGTGGTGCAGCCCAACATCGATCCCTACCGCGACAAGTTCGGCAACATGACGGCCGAACAGCAACTCAACGTGTGGCTCACGCTGGCCGGAGAAGCGGCCGACAGCGCCACCCATTACGTGGTAGCGCCCGAAACGGTTTTCGGCAATGTGGTGGAAAATACGATGGAATGGAACGGGACTGTCCGGCGCATCCGCGATTTTGCGCAACAATACCCCCACCTGAGCGTGATAGCCGGCATGTCGTCATACCGCTTCTATCCTGCCGGGGAACGGCCTACCCACACGGCACACCGGATGGACGACGGGTATTACGACAACTACAACAGCGCGGTGCAGATTGCCCGCATCGGCGACTTTCAGGTGTACCATAAGTCGAAATTAGTGATCGGCGTAGAGAAATTGCCGTATCCGCAATACCTCCGTTTTCTGGAGGACTGGGCTATCGATCTGGGCGGCATCACCGGGTCGCTGGCCACCGACAATGAGCGGCATGTGTTCACCGTGCCCGGAAGCCCTTTCCGGACGGGGGTGGCCATTTGCTATGAATCTGTCTACGGGCGGTTCTACACGGAATACGTCAAGAACGGGGCTAATCTCATGTTTGTGATCACCAACGACGGATGGTGGGGCAACACGCCGGGCTACCGGCAGCACCTGACCTACGCCTCGCTGCGGGCGGTGGAAACGCGGCGCAGCATTGCCCGCAGCGCCAACACCGGCATCTCGGCGCTGATTAACCAGCGCGGCGAAATCACGGAACGCACCGGCTGGTGGACGCCGGCCACCCTGAAAGGCACGCTCCACGCCAACGATGAAATGACGTTTTACGTGACCCACGGCGATTACATAGGCCGCCTGGCCTGTCTTGTGGCGCTGCTGATGTTTCTGGTAGCGCTGGGGCGGTGGATACCCCGCCAATCGCCCGGAGGACGGAATTTTCGTAACCGGGGGTCAGCGACCCTCGGGAACAGATAAAACGTGTTGTCGTGTGACCACGCCAACACGTTTATCATCATAACGCATAACGCTTAGTTCATAACTCTTAGTTTCTCCACAAACGCCTCCGGTGCGCGGAGGGGCTTGCGGGTGCGGGCGTCCACGAAGACGAGCGTGGTGTGGCCGCTGCACAGGAGCACGCCGGAAGCGTTGTGCACCTCATAGTCGAGATGCATGCGCGTAACGGGCATCTCCCTGATGGTGGCCTTCACGGTGAGCAGGTCGTCGTAACGCCCCGGACTGTGGTAGCGGCACGACGCCTCTATCAGCGGCATCATCACGCCCGAGGCCTCCATCTCGGCGTAGGTGTAGCCGAGACCCCGCATCAGCTCGGTGCGGGCGCGCTCAAACAGGCGGATGTAGTTAGAGTGGTGCACATAGCCCATGGTGTCGGTTTCATAATAGGCAATGCGGTGGGTGATTTCACAAGTCAGCATATCGGTATGTTTTTAGTCGTTTAATTCCCCGTTCGATTTCGCCTGTCCACAGCACGGCAGACGTGGCGCCTATCACGATAATCCAGTCGCGGAACGTCAGGGGCACGGTGCGGAACACCTCGCCGCCGAACTGCACAATCGCCACCTGAAGGGCCAGTATCAGGAGGGCGATAACAACGAACATCGCGTTTTTGTGCAGCCGGTAGAACGCGGAGTTGCTCGTGCCGAGGCATCGCGCGTTGAATAAGTTCCAAAATTGCAGCATCACGAACACCGTAAAGAAGAGCGACAGCCGGTAGGGGGTAAGCCCTTCGGCTGTGTGTCCGAACCAGAAGAACAAGCCCAGCAGTATGACGAAGAACACGGCCGCCCAGCCGAAAATGTTTTTCGCCATGAGGGGCGTGATGATGAAGTCGGTTACCCGGCGCGGCTTTTTCGACATCACGCTGCGGGAGGGCGGCTCGGTGGCCAGCGCCAGTGCGGCGAAGGTGTCCATGATGAGGTTTACCCACAGCATTTGTGTGACGGTGAAGGGCAGCGTGACGCCCACGAACGGCCCCAGAAAAGCGATGACCAGCGCCGCTACGTTGATGGTGAGCTGGAACTGGAGAAACCGCTGGATGTTGCCGTAGAGGGAACGCCCCCACTGTATGGCGTTCACGATGCTGTTGAACGAGTCGTCGAGCAGCACAATGTCGCTGGCTTCTTTGGCCACCGACGTGCCCGACCCCATCGAGAGCCCCACGTTGGCGTAGTTCAGCGCCGGGGCGTCGTTGGTGCCGTCGCCGGTTACGGCCACCACTTCGTGGCGCTGTTGCAGCAGTTTTACCAAGCGCAGCTTGTCGGAAGGGCGCGCGCGCGACATGATTTTTATGCGCCCGGCCACTGTTGCGGCGTCGGCGTCGTTGAGGGCGGCAAATTCGGCGCCGGCAATCTGTTTCGATGCGTCGTCGGTGTCGTTCCACAGGCCTGTTTGACGCGCGATTTCTGTGGCGGTGGCCGAGATGTCGCCGGTTACGATTTTCACCTCGATGCCCGCGTCCATGCAGCTTTTAATGGCCTCGCCAACCTCTTTGCGCACCGGGTCGGAGATGGCCACGAAGCCCAGGTAGGTTAATTGCGTCGAGCCTTCCGGCAGGTCGTTGTGTTCGCCCGGCTGCACTTCGCGATAGGCAAACGCCAGCGTGCGCATGCCCCGGCTCTGGTAGTCCTGCAACAGTTCCTGCACGCCCGCGGGGACGCTTACGCAGCGGTTCATCACCACTTCGGCGCCTCCCTTCACATAGAGCATTTCCTTTTGCAGCGAAGGCGACACGCAGCGCGTAGTCATGAATTTGTTTTCGGTGGTGAACGACAAGCGTCCCGTGACAGGCGCCTTGGCACGCAGGTCGGCATAGTCGATTTGCCGCTCGTGCAGCCACAGCAGCAGCGACGCCTCCGTAGGATTGCCCACCGGCTGCGCCTCCGTCACGTTTGTAAGGTCGAGGTGCGCGGTGGAGTTCAGCGCCATCGACTCGGCTATCAAATCATACTGTGCGGCCGTCAGCTGGTCGAAGTGCGCCGCATGCACGTGCATTTTATTTTGTGTGAGCGTTCCCGTCTTATCGGTACAGATTACGGTGGCAGCGCCCATGGTTTCGGTGGCGTGCATGCGGCGCACCAGGTTGTTGGTGCGTGTCATCCGGCGCATGCTGTAGGCAAGGCTCAGGGTCACGCTCATGGCTAATCCTTCGGGCACGGCCATCACAATCAGGGCTACGGCCACCATAAAATAGGTGAGGAATATCGACAGGGTTTGCAGGCTCAGCGGAAAGAGCGGCGTTCCCGACAGTACATCGCGCAGTGCCAGCAGCAGAAACACCGCCGAGGCCATCGCGATGCCTACTTTTCCGATGACCGTGCCCAGCCGGTTGAGCTGCTTGTTCAGCGGCGTGTCTTCGCCGCTCTCGACGGCCGCCTCCCGCGAGGTTTTCCCGAGTTCCGTGACGTCGCCCACGGCCGTTACTTCCATCACGCCCTGCCCGTCGGTTACGGTTGTGCCGCGCAGCAGCACGTTCGGCGAATACGTGGTGATGTAGCGTTCGGCAAGCTCCGCCTGTTTGGCGGCCGGCACGGATTCGCCGTTCAGCGTCGACTCATTTATATATAAGGAGAAGCATTCCAGCACCCGTCCGTCGGCCGGCACTTCGTCGCCCTGTTCGAGGATTACGATGTCGCCCTTCACGATGTCGCGCTTGGGCGCCGTGGTGGCCTGTCCGTTCCGGAAGACCTTCACGGCCGCCTCGTCGTTCACCTTGTTGAGCAGATCGAACTCCTTGCCGGCGCTGTATTCGTTAAAGAAGGCGACCAGCACGGCCAGCAGCACGGCCGCAATAATGCCCAGCGCCTCGAGGTAAGACTGCTCGAAATAGCCGACCACCAGCGACAGCAGCGCGGCAAAGAGCAGTAATTTTATCAGCGGGTCGTTAAATTTCTCCAGCAGCATCGTCCACCACGGCGTACGCGGCACGGGCGTCAATTCGTTGTTTCCGTTTTTCTCCCGGCTGAGCAAAACCTCGCCACTGTCTAAACCCCTATATTTCATAAAAAGTGATTATTCATGAAGTCCAAAAGTAGTATTTTTATTTTTAATAAAAAAATCTTACCTTTATGCCGCTGTTTAACCTCTAAATTTACAACCATTATGGACATCGCGCACACTATTACATTCAACGAGCTACGCCGTATTAAAGACGCCTTGCCGCACGGCAGCATGCAGCGGATTGCCGACCTGCTGAACACTACGCCCGAAACCATCCGCAATTATTTTGGCGGCCACAACTTTGAAGCGGGGAAAAGTAATGGTATTCACCTTGAACAAGGCCCCGACGGCGGGATTGTGTCATTCGACGACCCCACAATATTACACCTGGCGCAAAAAATCCTTGCGGAAAGCGGAATAAAATATTAGTGGAATACTTGCATTACGACGTGATTGTGATTGGCGGAGGGCCGGCCGGACTGATGGCCGCCGGACAAGCCGCCGGAAATGGCGCGCATGTGCTTTTGCTCGAAAAGATGGAAAAGCCGGCGCGCAAGTTGCGTATTACGGGAAAGGGACGGTGCAACGTGACCAATGCCAAGCCATGGGAGGCGTTCTCGGCACATGTGTTTCCGAATGCCCGCTTCTTCAAGGCGGCGTTTTACAATTTCCCGAACACGGCGCTCATCGACTTTTTTGCGCAACACGGGCTTGCGCTCGCGGCAGAGCGCGGCGACCGCGTGTATCCCGCTTCGCAAGATGCGTGGGACGTGGCCGGCACGCTTATCCAATGGGTGCAGCAGATGGGGGTGGAGATACGGTGTCGCGCCGGGGTATTACAGCTCGAACAGGCAGGGAACCGCCTCGAGGCGGCAACGGTTAAACAGGGCGACAGCACGGTTACGCTTACGGCCAGCGCGTTTGTGGTGGCCACCGGCGGGCTGTCGTACCCGGCTACCGGCTCCACCGGCGACGGCTTCCGCTTTGCCCGGGACACGGGACACGCCATTGTGCCGCAGCGTCCCTCGCTGGTGGGGGTTCACGCGGCGCACCACCACCCGGCGCTCTGCGGGCTCACCCTGCGGAATATCCAACTTGCCCTGCTCATCGACGGCAGCGTGCTGGGCGAAGAGTTCGGCGAGCTCCTGTTTAACGAAACCGGCCTCGAAGGTCCGGTGGTGCTGCGCCTGAGCCGCAAGGCCACCGATGCGTTCCTCCAGCATAAGAAAGTAGCTCTGGCGCTAAACCTGAAGCCGGCGCTGCCGGCGCCGCAGTTGCGCCAGCGCCTGTTCAGGGAGCTCGCGGAAAACCGCCACGGCACCGTGGAGGCGTTCTTGCGAAAGCTCATGCCTGCGCAGCTTATCCCGGCTTTTGCCGACGCCGCGGGACTCGTTCCGGGCCGGCAGGCGGCGGAACTCCGGCAGGCCGCCATCGACAAAACGGTGTCGCTCCTCCAGTGCTGGAAGATGCCCGTTACCGGCGTTCAGGGCTACGAGCGGGCGGTAATCACGGCGGGCGGCGTGAGCCTCGACGACATCGACCACAAAACCATGCGCTCGCGCAAGGTGGAAAACCTGTTCTTCGCCGGCGAGGTCATCGACCTCGACGCCGACACCGGCGGCTACAACCTGCAAATAGCCTTCTCTACAGGCTACCTCGCCGGGAAAATGGCCGCACAATACGTATCACAGAAAAATTAAAGATGTGCCGACAGCGCCCTTCCGGTGCAGGAGGTCGCACAGCGCGCCAAGTCTTCCGGCGTGCCGGCAAACACGAGCTTCCCGCCCTGCTCGCCGCCATCGGGGCCGAGGTCGATCACCCAGTCGGCGCACTTGACGACCTCCATGTTGTGCTCCACCACTATCACCGAATGCCCGCGCGAAATAAGGGCATTGAACGCGTCGAGCAGCTGCTTGATGTCATGGAAGTGCAAGCCGGTAGTGGGCTCGTCGAAAATAAACAGAATGGAGTCAGTGATGGCGTCCTTGCCGAGAAAGGAAGCCAGCTTCACGCGCTGGCTCTCGCCGCCGCTCAGCGTGCTGCTCGACTGTCCCAGCTTGATGTATCCCAGTCCCACGTTCTGCAAGGGCTTTAGCTTGTCGGCGATTTTCTTTGCGGTGGCGTCTTTCTGTTCCGAGAAGAACTCCACGGCCTGATTCACCGTAAAGTCGAGCACATCGGCAATGTTATAGCCTTTGTAGCGCACGTCCAAGATATCGGGCTTGAAGCGCTTGCCGCCGCAGGCCTCGCACTCCAGCGTGACGTCGGCCATGAACTGCATCTCTACCTTTATCACGCCGTCGCCCTGACACTCTTCGCAGCGCCCTCCGTCGATATTAAATGAAAAGTGCGAATGGCCGTAGCCGTTCAGTTTCGCGTAGGGCTGCTCCGAGAACAGCTTTCGTATCTCGTCGTAGGCCTTAATATAGGTGATGGGATTGGAGCGCGACGACCTCCCGATGGCGTCCTGATCGATCATCTCCACACGCTTGATGCGCGTCACTTCTCCCTGCAATTTATCAAAATGCCCCGGCCGCTCGCTGTTTTGGTCGAGGAGTCTGGCCAGCGCCGGATGGAGGATTCCCTTCACCAGCGACGACTTGCCCGAGCCGCTCACGCCGGTCACAGCCACCAATCCCTCGAGCGGAAAACGCACGTCGATGTTTTGCAAATTGTTCTCACGGGCGCCCGTCACCTCGATATAATTCCGCAGCAGGCGCCGCTGTTTCGGGACGTCGATTTTCTCCGTTCCGTTCAGGTAGGCCATCGTGAGCCCCGTCCCTGCCCCGGTGGGCGGGCCGGCATACACCACTTCCCCACCCTCCCGGCCGGCCAGCGGGCCGATGTCGATAATGAGGTCGGCGGCGCGGATGACTTCCTCCTCGTGTTCCACCACCAGCACCGTGTTTCCGAGGTCGCGCAGTTGTTTCAGCACCTTCACTAAGCGCTGCGTATCGCGCGGGTGCAGGCCGATGCTCGGCTCGTCGAGAATGTAGAGCGACCCCACCAGACTACTGCCCAGCGACGTGGCCAAGTTGATGCGCTGGCTCTCGCCGCCGCTCAACGTGCTCGACAGGCGGTTCAGCGTAAGATAGCCCAGTCCCACGTCTATCAGGAATTGCAGGCGGTTGCGTATTTCGACAAGGATACGGCCGGCAATCTTCTGTTCATACGGCGTGAGCTCCACGTTGAGCATGAACTTGTGCAGCGCTTCAACCTGCATCACCACGAGCTCGCTGATTGTTTTGCCGGCCACCTTCACATAGCTTGTCTCCAGCCGCAGGCGCGACCCCTTGCAGTCGGGGCAGGGGGTTTTCCCCGTGTAGCGGCTCAGCATTACGCGATATTGTATCTTGTATTTATTGGCCTCCAGCATGGCGAAAAAGTCGTTCAGCCCGGTGAAATACGAGCTTCCCTCCCACAGCAAATACTTCTGCGCCGGCGTGAGCTCGCGATAAGGCTTGTGTACCGGAATCTTCACCCTGTCGGCCACCATCAAAAATTTTTCCTTGTAGATTTTCATGGTTTCCCCGCGCCAGCAGACGATCGCATCGTTGTAAATCGACAGGCTCTGGTCGGGCACCACAAGGTCTTCGTCGATGCCCACCACGCGGCCATAGCCCTCGCAGCGCGGGCACGCGCCTACCGGGTTGTTAAAGCTGAACAGGTGCACGGAGGGTTCCTCGAAGGTCATGCCGTCGGCCTCGAAACGCAGCGAGAACTCGCGGTTCACCGTGCCGTCGGCGCTCTCCACCATGCACAGCCCGTTCCCCTCGTCGAGCGCCGTTTGCACCGAATCGGCCACACGGCTCATGGCCTCCGCATCGCTCGACGCCGTTATCCGGTCGATCAGCAGGCGAAGCCGCTTATTCTTAAACACCCCTATCTTCGGCAATATTTCCTCCACACGATATTCGTTGCCGCCGCATTCAAGGCGCGTGAGTCCTTCGTTTTGCAGCAGCAGCAACTTCTCCAGCAGTCCCGTCTTCTCCGGCAGCACAAGGGGCGCGAGGATATAAAGCCGTGTGCCGGCGGGCTGTTCCGCAATAAAATCGACCACGCCGGCCACGCTATACCGCTTCACCTCATCGCCCGAGAGCGGCGAGATGGTGCGCCCGATGCGGGCATACAGCAGCTTCAGGTAGTCATACACCTCGGTGGTGGTACCCACTGTCGACCGCGGATTGCGGGTGTTCACCTTCTGCTCAACGGCAATGGCCGGCGGAATGCCCGTGATGAAGTCGACGTCGGGCTTGTTGACGCGCCCGAGAAACTGGCGGGCGTAGGCCGAGAGGCTTTCCACATAGCGGCGTTGCCCCTCGGCAAAGACCGTGTCGAAGGCCAGGGTCGACTTGCCCGAGCCCGACAGGCCGGTAACGACCACCAGGCGGTTGCGCGGAATCTTCACCTCGATGTTCTTGAGGTTGTGCAGCCGTGCGCCTTTTACGTGAATGTATTGCTGTTTCACTGCGTAGTTTAAAAATAATTCGCAAAGATACGAAATTATTAATAATTCCGGACGCAACGCAAGCGGGCACCGGCGTGCGTCAGGGGGAACGCGAAATTCCCGGAATTCTATGCACAAGTCCGTATTTTATTCCTGCCTTTGCCGGGAGTTTCGGTTACATGTAACGGAAGATTGGTTACACGTAACGGAAGATTGGTTACATGTAACGAAGGTTCGGTTACACGTAACGGAAGTTCGGTTACATGTAACGGAAGATTGGTTACATGTAACGGAAGATTGGTTACATGTAACGGAAGATTGGTTACATGTAACGGAAGATTGGTTACATGTAACGGAAGATTGGTTACATGTAAC
>JAITQN010000015.1 GCA_031288865.1 Prevotellaceae bacterium | reverse complement strand
ACAGGCCATCATGATAACAGGCAATATGATCAGGCTACACAGCCGCCGTCCCGCATATTTTTTCCTCATGTAAGTATGCTTTGCTTTAGCTTACAAAGATACGGAAAATTCCGGAATTTGAACATTATGTGCCGCAGGCCGTGGACAGCAGCCCGCAGGCGGCCATAATGTTCTGTCCGCGCGACGCCCGCAAAGCGCTGCCGCTATTTAAGGCCGGGGGTGGACAATCCGTCAGGAGCTCAGCGGTGCCCGTCAAGTGCTCAGCGGTGCCCGTCAGGTGCTCAGCGGTGCCCGTCAGGTGCTCAGCGGTGCCCGTCAGGAGCTCAGCGGTGCCCGTCAGGGATTAAGGGTTAAACACGCACACTCGCGGAAAGCCTGCCGTCGGCTTCCTCCACGTAGTCAATTAGCGCATTGCGGATCTCATTATCGAAAAAGAAAATTTTCCTGTGCAATTTTCTCTGCACAACGGATGCCGTCGAGGGCCGACGAGGTGATGCCCCCGGCATAACCCGCCCCTTCCCCGCAAGGATACAGCTGCGCGAGCTGTACATGTTGCAGGGTTTTGGGGTCGCGCACGATGCGCACCGGCGATGACGTACGCGACTCCACCGCCACCAGCACGGCTTCCTCCGAAAGGTAGCCGGGCATTTTTTTACCGAACTGCGCAAATGCTGCCTGCAGACTCTTGCCCACAAACGCCGGCAACAACTCATGCAGCGGCGCCGGCGCAACCCCGGGCACATAAGAGGTGCGGGGCAATGTGGAAGAGGTCTTTCCGCGCAGGAAGTCCGCCAGCCGCTGGGCGGGGGCGGTCAGCGCCAGGCTTGGCGAATGCATGCGCCGCTCTACATCCTGCTGGAACCGCAGTCCGGCAAGGGCGCCGCAGTGCCGGTATTCGGAAAGCTCGGCGGGATCGACCTGCACCACGATGCCGGCATTGGCGTATGGCGAACTGCGGCGGGCGTTCGACATGCCGTTCACCACCATTTCGCCGGGCGCCGTGACGGCCGGCACTATAGTCCCGCCGGGACACATGCAGAACGAAAACACGCCCCTGCCGCCCACTTGCGCGGTTAAACTGTACGACGCCGGCGGCAGCAGCGTCTCACCCGGCCTGCCATAGCGGGGGCCATACTGTATTTCGTTGATGAGCGCCTGCGGATGCTCGGCGCGCACACCGAGGGCGAAGGGCTTGGCTTCGAGCGCCCACCCGCGGCGGTGAAAAAGTTCGTACATGTCGCGTGCCGAATGGCCGGTAGCCAGAATCACGGCCACGCCTTCGTAACGATTGCCCTGTGTGTCTTCCACGCCAAGCACCGTGCCGTTTTTAACGATAAAACCGGCCACGCAGGTGTCGAAATGATACATACCGCCGCAGCCGGTAATCGTGTCGCGGATGCGGGCGAGGATGCCGGGCAGCTTGTCGGTGCCGATATGCGGGTGTGCGTCGATGAGGATGTCGGGATGTGCGCCGTGGTGCACGAGTTGTTGCAGCACTTCGTTGATATCGCCCCGCTTGTTGGAGCGGGTGTAGAGTTTGCCGTCGGAATACGTGCCCGCGCCGCCTTCGCCGAAACAGCGGTTGGAGTTTGCATCCACCACCCGCTCGCGCGCCAGGCGGGCGATGTCGTACTTGCGCGTCTCCACCGGTTTGCCGCGGTCGAGCAGCACCGGCCGGAGCCCTTTCTCCAGTAGTTTAAGTGCGGCAAACAGACCGGCAGGCCCTGCCCCGACGATTACCACCGGCGGCCTGTCTGCTACATGCCGGTATTTGGGCGGCGCCGTCAAGGGTTGAGGCGCCGTGGCGCCGGTATATACCTTAAGTTTCAATTGTAATTGTGGGTTCTTGTGCCTGACGTCGAGCGAACGTCTGACGATTTGCAGGGCTGTGATATCGGCAAGAGGGAGTTGCAAGGCGCGGGCGGCAGCCTGTTTTAGCTGTTCGTCGCCCGTAGCGGTGGGCGGCACACTGAGTTGAAGGTCGGCCATCAAGCGCAAAAGCAAAATACAAAATTACACAATAAATCGCACAATATTAAAAAAGGATGGCGGTCAACATAAGATTTAGTGTCGCCGTATTTCTCTAAAGATAATGTTGTCCGCCATCCAGTTCAATACGAATATTGATTGGAGCCAAAGTAAGCGCGAGCCTGTAGATAATTTATTTCATGTAAAGAGGTCTTACGAAACCCATACTATCAAATAAATAAGGCTCACACCACCTTTCTAAAACTAAAAATAGGGATTAAGATTGCATAGAATAAACAGAAAAGCGGGGGCACACTTTATTCCTCGGACAGTATATTCAGAAATTCGTAAGTTTCTTTACAACGGGTATAAAAGTAACGCCAGGAAAATGTAAGAAAGAACGCATCAAATTGCAGGCACAAATGTACGGCTTTTTTTCTAAAACAACAACAAAAAAGTGTTAAAATATGTTATAATATTTTGCCGGGCGTGTGCCGGAAATAGTGGCGGCGTGACGATTTTAAACGACTGACCACAAATCGATATAATATCCAAGTTATAAAATATTATTCAGATGTTATAATACGGTGCGCTATAATTCAACCTGTTGAATGAGCAAATGGTTGGCCTTTTTCATGGCTTCGGCCAGCGACACGTAGGGCAACACCGTTTCGCAGGCATAATACAAAACCAGTTGCAGGTGTTTGCCTTGCGCGGGTAGCGCTGCCGCCAGCGATTGTTTGTGCAGGCGGAACGCCTCCCGCGTGCGCCGCTTTAGCAAATTGCGAACCACCGCCTTTTTAAAATGACGTTTCGGCACGGAAATCATGACCTGGCATGGTGTAATGCGCGGCGCGGCTTTTGCGTCGGTAATCCGGTAGAAGATCTTGAAAGGGAACACGAAAGCCACACGGCCTTGCGAGAACAACAACTCAATTTGTTTTTTGGAGCAGAGGCGTTCTGCTTTGCGGAATACGTTCATTGTTTGGCCAGAAACAATTCCAACGCTTTCGTCATGGATGGCGCTTCGGGCGTGGGCGCTTCTATCGCGGCCTTCAGTTTTGCCGCTTTCAACGCTTTCAGGGTGGCGGGGCCGAACGTAGCTAATTTCGTGCCGTTTTGTTTGAAGTCGGGGAAATTATCAATAAGCGATTTCACTTCCGCCGCACTGTAAAACACCAGCATGTTGTATCTTGAAAGCTTGATGTGGCTCAAATCGCTGTTTTCCGTGCGGTAAAGAATGGCTTTGGTATGTTTGATTTTCGCTTTTTCAAACGTCTTTGATATTTCGGGCTTGCTGTTGCTGGCCAGCGCCAGCAGGAAAATCTCCCCCTTATGTTTCGGCCCAATGGCCTCGATCACCGACTCGATGGTGCCGTTACCGTAAAAAATCTTGCGCTTGCGGTACACTATATATTTCTGCAGATAGAACGCAATGGCTTCCGTCAGGCAAAAATATTTCATGGCTTCCGGAATGACAATCCGCAATTCTTCACACAGTCCGAAGAAATGGTCAATCCCTGAGCGTGAGATAAACACAATGGCCGTGTGGTTTAAAATGTCTACGCGTTGCGTTCTGAATTCCTTGCCCGACAGCCGTTCCACATGGATAAAAGGATAAAATTCAATGGCTACATTATATTTTTCAGCCAGTTCCGCATAAGGCGAAGCGCCTGCAGGTGCCGTTTGTGCTATAAGGATACGTTTTATTGTCATATTATTACGCCAGAGAAATATATTTCCATATAATTAAAAACGGTGCAAATTCGAAGGTGCAAAGATACAAAATCCAAAAGAAAACGGAAAGTCTGTGTGAAATAAAAATTTGAAACGACCGTATCAGATACAGTAAGATAATCACCAGAGCGCTTATCAAGCCAATAACAATTAGAGGTTTGCAAAATGATGACCAGGTGTTGAAAAACAAAATCGCAATGGGAAACAGGATAATACCGCTGAAAATAAAATACAGCTGTCCGTAGTATCCCATCATGCGCATGGCGGAGTCGGCTTCCGTAAGAAACCCCAACACCCTCAACAGGATCGTTTTTGCGAGGTAAAACACCAGCAGCAGCGACAGAATCAGGATATAGACCTGTGCAACGGACAGGTGGCCGGGGAACGCGCCGTAGTAACGAATCACGAGAAACAGGAAAAACGACACGCACACCTGACTAAAGAGTAAAAGCATCCGGCGAATATTGACGATAAGCAATGAGTTCTCTTCAAACTGCTTTTGCGCTACGTGAAAATGTATCAATCCCGAAAACGACAGGGCCAGGAACTGCCGGATGAAGCGGAAACTCAGGAAAAACAGCACCAGCAAACCCAGCCCGATCCATCCTTCCAGGCCGGCAAACGACATGCGCAACAGGCCGGCCGCATAATCTTCAAACAAATATTCCTGCTGTATCATATTAATTTCCCCGTTTTGCTTTATATCCTTTTTCCAGTAGCAAGGCCACCACCCGGTCGCGGAAATCGCCCTGGATGAGGATTTGTCCCTCCTTGGCCGACCCGCCCACGCCGCATTTACTCTTAAGTATTTTCGCGAGGGCGTCGAGTTCGGCGGCCGTGCCCGTAAAGCCCGACACCAGCGTAACCTGCTTCCCGGCCCGCTGCCGGCGGTCGATCGTCACAATCAGCGTTTGATTCCCGGCCGGTGTTGCCGCCGCCGGCTCGTTATGCGCATACGCAAAATTGGGATTTGTCGAATAAACTACGCCCATAAAAAAAATTTCTGCAAAGGTAGATAGAATTATTGAAATGTGTATCTTTGTACTTTAAAGTCTATCTAATATACAGTAAAACATGAATAATTTCAAACGTGTTAACAACCTTGCGGGCTGGGTCGTTTGTGCCATCGCCTCATTAGTTTATTTGCTTACTGTGGAGCCCACTACCAGCTTCTGGGATTGCGGGGAATTTATCGCCTCGTCCTATAAACTGGAAGTTGGACACGCGCCCGGCAACCCCGTGTTTCAACTGTTGGGGCGCCTGTTCAGCATGTTTGTTGCGCCGGCGTATGTGGCGCCTATGATTAACTCCCTGAGTGCGCTGTGCAGCGGATTCACCATCCTGTTCCTGTTTTGGACCATCACCCACCTGGCGCGCCGCATCATGGAGCGCAAGGGCGAGACCCTCACCTCCGGCAACATGATCGCGGTTATCGGCGCGGGCGTGGTGGGCGCACTGGCCTACACGTTTTCCGATACGTTTTGGTTTTCGGCGGTAGAGGCCGAAGTCTATGCCATGTCGTCCCTGTTCACGGCTGTGGTTTTCTGGGCTATCTTAAAATGGGAAGAAGAGGCCGACCAGCCCTACGCCAACCGCTGGATTATCCTCATCGCTTACCTCATGGGGCTTTCCATCGGCGTACACCTGCTGAACCTGCTCGCCATTCCGGCCATCGTGTTTGTATATTATTTCAAGAAAACCGCCCAAATAAAATCGAAGGGCGTCTTCCTTACCCTACTGATAGCGGGCGGACTGGTGCTGCTCATGCTGTGGTTCATTCCACTGGTTCCCACCATTGCCGCCTACTTCGATTTGTTTTTCGTCACTAGCCTCGGCTTGCCGTTCAACAGCGGCACGGTGTTCGCCATCCTGCTTCTCTTTGCCCTCGCGGCCTACGGCATCGCGGCGACCCACCGCAAGAAAAAAGTGTTGTGGAATACCGTAATCCTGAGTTTCACCGTAGCGCTCATCGGCTATTCGACGTTTGCGGTAGTGGTTATCCGTTCGTCGGCCAACACGCCCACCAACGAAAACCAGCCCGACAACCCGTTCTCCCTTCTTTATTACCTCAACCGCGTACAGTATGGCGCCCCGCCGCTGCTTTCGGGGCCTACATACGCCTCGAGACCCATCGACATAAACGAGAAAACGGCGTATGCGAAAAGCAACGGAAAATATGTGAAGGTGCGGGGCATGCCCGACTATAAATACGACTCGAGCTCTACCATGTTTTTCACGCGGATGTTCAGCACCAAGGAAGAACACAAAAACATATACAAGCAATATGTGAAATCCAAACAGCGCGATGTGAAATCCAAACAGCGCGCAGTTGATACCTACACCAAAGAACCGATTCCTTCGTTTCGCGAAAACATGGCGTTTTTCTTCGATTACCAAATCAACTGGATGTATATCCGCTATTTCATGTGGAACTTCGCCGGCCGGCAAAACGATATTCAGGGGCACGGCAACTCCTACAACGGCAATTGGGAATGCGGCATACCTTTTATAGATAATGTACGATTGGGCGACATGAGCGACATGCCCCCCTACCTCGCCGAAAACAAGGCGCGCAACCATTACTATATGCTGCCGTTCCTGCTGGGACTCGCCGGCCTGTTCTACCAGCTGAAAAGAGATAAGCGAAACTTCACGGTAGTTCTGTTCCTGTTTATCCTCACCGGGGTGGCCATTGTGGTATACCTGAACCAAACGCCTTTCCAGCCGCGCGAACGCGACTACGCCTACGCGGCTTCGTTCTATGCCTTCACCATCTGGATCGGGCTGGGCGTGTATGCGGTGTATGATTTTATACGGCGGAAGCTGAAAACGCCTGCGGCCGTTTCCGCCGGTGTTTCCGCCGCGTTGTGCCTCCTCATTCCCCTGCAAATGGCGGCCGAGAACTGGGACGACCACAACCGCAGCAATCGATACTCGGCACGCGACGTGGCCTACAACTACCTCAACGCTTGCGACGAAAACGCCCTCCTCTTCACCAACGGCGACAACGACACGTTCCCCTTGTGGTATATCCAGGAGGTGGAGGGCGTGCGCACCGACGTGCGGGTGGTGAACCTCAGCCTGCTCGGCACCGACTGGTATATCGACCAGATGAAATACCGCATGTATGAATCGGAGCCGGTGCCGTTCAAGCTCCCGCGCGAAAACTACATCCAGGGGGTAAACGACTTTGTGTCGGTTAACGAACAGTTGCGCGGCACCGTGCCCGTGAGCACCATCATGGAATTTATTTCCAATCCGAAGTACCGCGCACGCACCCAGGGCGGGGATATGGTGTCGTACATCCCCACGCGCAGCATTGCCGTGCCGGTAAACAAGGAGAATATACGTGGCGTCGACGCCGGCAAATTGCTCGACACGATGATCATCAAAATATCCAAGAACGACATCAGCAAGCCCGACATGATGATCCTCGACCTGCTGGCCAACAACAATTGGGAACGTCCGATATATTTCGTGTCCATGGGCGGCGACATGGCAATCGACCTGCGCAATTACTTCCAGTACCTCGGCTTTGCCTACAAGTTAGTGCCCCTGCGCGAACCCGCCAAGCGGCAGGGACTGTCGGTCGACGTCGACGAGCTGTACAACAAAATCATGAACGTGTACCGCTGGGGCAACATGAACAAAAAAGGTATTTTTGTAGACTACAACAATTCTTTCACACTGGCGGTGGTGCTCAATGTGCGCAACATGCACGTACGCCTCGCCGAGGAGCTGCTGAACAAGGGTCGGAACGCGGACGCGGTGGCCGTGCTCGACAGCGCCATGGCGCGTATCCCGGCCTGTAACTTCCCGCTCAACATCTCTACCGACAATAACGACATCGTGGCGATAAACATCATCCAGCTGTATTACCGGTTGGGTGAAACCGGCACGGCCGACGCCATGGCCGAGGAGTTTATCGACCTCACCGGAAAGAACCTGGCCTTTTTCTCGAAACGGCGCGACGCCACCTACGACTTCGAGTTGAATTTGGCCTATATGCAGCAAATGAGCACCCTTCTTGAGGTCTACAACAAGGATCTTTCCGCCTATGCCGAGCAGCAAACCGAGTTCTACCTGACGAAGATGGGCTACGCGCGGTAACACCTCCATCGCACTGCCGTCCGGTGGGCGTCCGCAAGACTTTCGCGGACACGAATCAATATACTCGTTTGGCTTCCCAGACACTCTGGCGACCCATCCGCACGCGCGGACGGCTTCCCAGACGCTCTGGCGACCCATCCGCACGTGCGGACGGCTTCCCGGAGCGTCGCGGGAGAACAAACGAGTATTTTATCGAGGGATTATGACACAGCTATGGCGCTTTGATATTCACTTTTTGCTTTTTGCAAATATGCTAATATCTGTTTTGTTGACATAGTAGAAATCTCATTATTGATTTCACGTCGTATCTCTCGCATCATTTGCACGCAATCAAATTTCTTCTTTGTTTTCATAACTGATTAAATCTTTTTTTTTATCTTTTATAGATTGAAAAAGCTGTTGGGTTTCCTGCAAAAATTCATCGTCGTAATAACCGCCGATAACGGATGTGTCTAAATATAATATTAATTTCCTGCCTTCCATTGCGCTTGTTTTCTGCAAAGGTACACAAAATCTTCCATTTCCCACAAACGTTTTGACTCCGGAATATGGGCGACGAGGTGCAACCTCGTCGTAACAGGCGGGGCTTGCGACATGTGTCGCAACCTTTGTTTGTGAGGGGAGGCCGCCGGCCTCGGCATCAACCGCCCGGGGGATGGAAATGAAATAATTTTGTACATTTGCACTATAATTGATTGTATAATGAAGACAACGAATGAATATATCCGCCTGCTGCGCGACTACAAGCGCACCCATGCCGCCGAATACGGCATAGAACG
>JAITQN010000162.1 GCA_031288865.1 Prevotellaceae bacterium | reverse complement strand
TTCCCTTACGTCGCTTTCCGGGTATCCTTATGGGGATTGCCGTAAAAATACGTACTCCGGTGCGGGTTACCTATATGACTGGTCTGGTGCGATGCAGATGCCTGGTGCGTCTACGGCAGGAACGTTAACTGGTTGTTCGGGTATAGGTGCTGGCACTTCGGCTAACAATCCCGGTGCCTGCCGTGGTATATGCCCATCCGGCTGGCATATCCCCACCGGCGGTCCAAATAGCGAATATCTAGCCCTTCACGAAGTCTCGCCATTCTGTATGTTCAAAGATTATACGTGCTGGTCCAGTCAGCAGGTATTTGAAGGAGTCAAGGGCGGTATGACTGATTACAATAACATATTGTGCTACCATGGCGAACGCATGTACTACTGGAGTTCATACGCGCACTCCAACAGCCCGGAACGCGCCGCTTGCCTCCGCATCGAAGACTACGAAATGTTCCCTGCAACCATTGATTCCTTCCGTTACAACGGCCTGCCTGTCCGTTGCGTTATGAATTACTAGCCCGTGCGTCTCTTTTCGTTCTTTCCTCGCCGCCCCACGCTTTTGCGGAGGCGCCGTTGCGGCGTGGCAGATATTGGTGGTGGCTGCGGTAAACAACCCCACAAAACGAGTTAAGAGTTAAGAACTAAGATTTAAGAATTGATGGATAAAGATAGATAAAAAGTTGTGGAAACAAATGAAGTTCGCCCGGAAGGCGGGATTTTCATAACTGCGGGTCAGCGACCCGCGGGAACAGATAAAACGTGTTGTCGGGTTGCACCCGGCAAGCGCGGAGCGAGGACAACAGAGGTCTCCACTTCGCGCCCTACGGGCGCTCCGGTCGACATGACGGGGCAATGAACAACAATAAAAGTTATTCATAATATGTTGTTTTCAAGATTATTTGTTACTTTTCGAGACGCGAAACCAACCTTGGTTTGGCTCCCTGCACGCTGCGAGACACGAAACCAACCTTGGTTTGACCAGTCGCAATATGTATCGAATTGGCCACACGACAACACGTTTATCGACCTTTATCCTGTTCCACGCACACAGCCCACCCCCGGCTTGTGGCCACTCGTTCCAGAAGGCCGCCGCGCCGCGCGGGCGTACTTTCGCCTAATTATCCCAGAACGATTTGCGCTTGTCGTACTTGAGCAGGTCGGCCAGGGCGCCCGACTTGGCATTGATGCGAAACGACCACTGCTCCCAGCGCCCGGAGGGCACCCAGTTGAATGTAAACTCGAAGCAGTGCAGGTCGTAGCGCAGGTCGAAAGAGGTGGTGGTGAGCTGGATTTCCTTGAAGTCGAACCCGCTCGACATGCCCAGATGCATGGCTTTGGTCAGCTGCAGCTGTCCCGAAAAGCCCAGTGTTTGGTTGTGGTTGTTGTTTCTAATCAGCTGCTCATTGGTATAGTTGTAGCTAACACTGTAATTATAGCCGTAGTTGAAGTTGAACGACCATGGTGCGTTAAAATCGGCGTAGTAGTGCCATTCGGTGGAGAGGTACTCGCCGGTTTGTGGGTCGTAGTGGTGTATCGGTATAGGCCCCGATGCGGCGCCGGACTGTTCACCGGACTTCGCATCGCCGCCGCCCTTTTCGCCCCCGCTGAAGCTGTAGCCGAACGACACGCCCGCACTGATCAGGCGCGGCGAGGTTAATTTATTATAGCGCGTACCTCTTTCGTTGATGGCATACGGATCGAACTGCATGTTTCCGTTGATGTTTACCTTCTCAAACGGCGTGGTATTCATCGACACGGAGATGTTCGACAGGTTCATGGAGTCGGCGAAGAAGTTATAGCTCGAATTGGCGCTCAGGTTGTCGATCAATTTTATTTTCCGTTCGCCGGTAACGGTATCGGATTTGCTGCGCACCTTCATCTCCAGATTATTGCTTAACGAGAACGACATGCTTCCCGTTCTGCCGCGGGAGGTATAGCCATATATCTGTCCCTCAAAAATATTATAAAACAGGCTCCGGGCTTTTCCGTCCTGGTCTATATAATTAAAGGTGCGATAGCCGTTGGTTCCGCCGGCATCCTGATAGGGGCGGAAGCTGAATCCCACGTTCGGCGTAATCATGTGGCGGATGGCGCGCACGTAGGCGTTTCTCCCATACTGGAAAACCCCGTACAGGCGCGTGGTGGCCGACAGCCCGAAAGAATAGTCGGTGGTCATGTAAAATTCGCTGAATGCGGGCGACATTTTTTTATTAACCAGATTTTTTGTAATGGTATCGTATGTTTTTTCGGTGCTTTGGAAATACATGTTCGAGTTGAAGTTCACCGAAGGCGTCACCTGGATATGCTTGGCGATGCGCATCGACGGCAGTGTGATGCCGAAATTGTGTTTCATCCCGTTACGCATAAAATCCGTAAACTTTTCCTCTCCCAGCTGGCTTTCCTTAAAGTTCACCTTGTTGTCGAACGTGGTATTATAGGTGAGGGCGAACTGCTCGAACCAGCGTTCTTTCCCCACCCTGTTTTTGATTTTAAAGGGAAAGATGCGGTTCATGGTAAACGTGAAGTTCGGCAGTCCCAGCGCGTAGCTGCTGTCGCGCATATTTTGCGAGTGGGTGGCGTTAACCGACAGGTTGAACGGTGTGCCTGTCCATGTTTTACGGTAGGAGATACTCGATGACGCGGTGTTCTGCAGCGCCTGTTGCGGGGATTGTCCCTGGTAGGTGTTGTAGGCCGACGCCGAATAGTTTACACTGGCGCTGAACATGGTGCCCGGTATCGCTTTCGGGTCCATGCTGTGGTTCCAGCGGATGGCATACAGCGTGTTCGACGAATAGTCGGAGGAGCCTCTTTCGCCGAGCACGTTCTCGGCATAATCCACGTTGAAGCCGCCGGTGCATTTATAGCGTTTCATGTAGCGCGACACCGCCCGCATGCTCCATGAGCCGCGGGTGAAGAGGCTGCCGGTGAGGGCCAGGTCGGCGTAGTCGCCCATCACAAAATAGTAGCCCAGGTCCTGTATGGCAAAGCCCCTGTTCACCTCATCGGAAAAGCGGGGAAAGAGCAGTCCCGCCGCCCGTCCGGGGCGGTCGGGCACAAAGCCGAAGGGCAGGAACAGCGGGAAGATCGGCACGTCTTCGAGCACCAGGTACGACGGGCCGAACACCGTTTGTTTCGGATTTTGCAGTACGCGGGCATCCGACATCTGCAGGTAAAAGTGCGGGTGCTCATGCTCGCACGTCGTGTACTTCCCGCCGCGCACATTAATGGAGTTGTCGGGCATCTTCTTGATGGTTTTGCCGTGCAGGTACCCGTCGCCCTCCTGCGTGATAACATTGGATATAATGGCCTTGCCCGACTTGAAGTTGTAGTGCATGCTTTCCATCGAATAGGTTTTGTCGCCCTCCTTCATCACCGGGTTTCCCACCGGGTTGCCCAGCGAGTCGAGGGTGCCTTTGGCGAACACAACGCGCGTGCGGGAGTTATATTCCATGTAGTCGGCCTTCAGCTCCATGTTGCCGTGGGTCACCGTCACGTCCCCATAATAATAGATGATCCGGTCGGCGTGCTCCAGGTCGTACTCCACCGAGTCGCGGCCGGTAGAGAACACCGGCGCTTCTAATGAGCTTATCCGCTTCGGCAGCGTATCGGTCAGCGCCGTGGTGTCGCCCGCCACAGCGGATGTATCTCGCGGCGCGGCCATGCGGGTATAAGAAATTACCGTATCTTTTTCTTGCAAAAAAATCGAATCTTTTGCCGGAAAAAGCATTTTTTCCGGCACGGAGCGGGCCGTTGTATCCGCGCAAAAAGCGGGTGCTACAGCCGGAAATCCGACCATCAATAAAATTAAATGTATTGATTTAAAGATATTTGAATTTTTAAGCAATATAATTACAAAATAGTTTTTTAATTTTGCGCTACAAAGGTAAGTGAAAAAAATGTTTAAATCTATTGTAGATATAAAAAAAGTTATTATCTTTGCAGTCTCTTTGGTTGCTCTTTGTTGTAATTATAATATAACAGCATTTAGTCAATCCGTCGTTACCCAGACCGGTGTCACAAGAGTGGTGGTTGATGCCGGTCACGGCGGACTTGATGCAGGGGCCGTCGGGAAAATCAGTAAAGAAAAAGATATTAACTTGGAAGTAGCATTGTTGCTGGGCGAATTTATTCAGGATTCCTGCCCCGGCGTGAAGGTTATTTTCACCCGTAAAACAGATGTTTTCATCCCCCTCGACGAGCGCAGCGCTTTTGCCAACAAACAGAACGCCCACCTTTTCATTTCCATTCACACCAACGCTTCGGAGAAAAAGAGCGTGAGGGGCACCGAGACCTACGTGATGGGGCTCGACAAGTCGGGTTCGAACATGGAGGTGGCCATGCGCGAAAACGCCGTAATCACCTACGAGGACAACTACGCCTCAAAATATGAAGGCTACGATCCGCGGTCGCCGGAGTCGTTCATTATTTTTTCGCTTTTGCAGAACGCGCACCTCGAGCAAAGCCTTCAGATGGCCGCCCGCGTGCAGGAGGAATTTGGCGACCAGCCCATTAAAACCAACCGCGGGGTAAAGCAAGCCGGGTTTCTGGTGTTGTGGCGCACAGCTATGCCGAGCATTCTGATAGAAATGGGATACATTTCGAACGAACAGGAGGAGAAAACTTTAAATAAAAAAGAAACGCAAACAGCGATTGCGCAAGCTATTTTCAGGGCGTTCAAAAGCTACAAGGCTTACTACGACCACGACCTCGAGCTGTCGCGGCGCAGCCGCAAGGAGCAGCCCGCCGCCAAGAAAAACGATATCCCGGCCATCCCGGCAACGTTGCATTATCGGATACAGATTAAGGCGTCGTCAAAAAAAATCCCCATTGACGCACCGGAATTTACGGGCTATGGCGAGGTGCAGTGTATTCCGTTCAATACAATATATAAGTATACCGTCGGAAATTTCACTACCTTTGAGGCCGCAAGCCGGCACTGCGAAAAAGTAATCCGGCCGGATGTGGCGGGCGCTTTTGTAGTATGTGTGGAAAATGGTAAAATTGTACCACTGAAAAAATGAAAAGTATATGAAACTTAGTCGCGAAATTAAAATAGGAATATTTTTCTTATCCATCGTAGTTGCCATATTCGGCATATTGAATTTTTTAAAGGGACAGGATCTTTTTAAGAATACCAACACGTATTACGCCCTTTATGAAAACGTGGAGGGACTGTCGTCGAGTTCGCAAGTGCTGCTGAAAGGATTGAAGGTGGGCGCCGTGGAAAATATTACGTTCAACGCCTCGCACCTGAAATTTGCGGTAAAAATAAAGATCAACGACAAGTATCATATTCCCAAAAATTCGGAGGCGCAAATATTCAGTACGGACATCATGGGCAATAAAGCCATGCGGATTGTTTTCGGCAACAGCGGCTACTTCCTGCAAAACGGCGACACGCTGATTGCCGGCAACATGCCCGAACTCATCACCGTGATTGCCGACGAACTGGTGCCGCTGAAACAAAAGGTAGACACCCTTGTTACGGCGCTGAACAAAACGGTACAGGCGCTGAACGCGGTATTGAACGAAAAGACGCAGGAGGATTTGATATCCGGCATCACGGATTTGCGGCGCACCATGCACAATTTGCAACAACTCAGCGCCACCCTGGAAAGTGAAAAGGGCACCATAAAAAGTATCACAGGAAATATAAGCACATTCACCGATTCCTTAGCCCGAAGCAGCGGCGACATCGCGCACGCCCTGCACAATATCGCCGCGCTGACCGACTCCCTGCAGGCTGTCGACATCAAGACTACCGTAAAACATATCAACGCACTGCTGGAGCAGGCCAACAACCCGGAGGGCAGCGTCGGGAAACTGCTTCACGACGAACACCTGTATAATAACGTATCGAAGACCGTCGCGCATCTCGACAGTTTAATTCTGGCCATCCAGAAAAATCCGAAAAAATATATAAAAATTTCCGTCTTCTAATATTCGAAAAATTTTCTTGTTGATAGTAAAGTCATTATCTTTTTTTTGAATAAAACAAGCGCTTTTGCTATTTTTTTTTAATTTTTTTTTCTACAATTTTGTGTCGTCGAACAACGTAAATAACTCAAACTTTAAAGATGACTACCTCTGAAACATCAAACGCGAACGAGTATCACCAACAGGTATGGCATAACTGCTTGCGTGTTATAAAAGACATTATCCCCCCGCAGAGTTTCAACACATGGTTTGAACCCATCGTACCGTTAAAACTCGTAAACAACGTTTTAACGATTGAGGTTCCTACTACCTTTTTTTATGAATTTCTCGAAGAACATTTCATCGACTTGCTCAGTAAAACCCTGCGCAAGGAATTAGGGCAAGACGCACAATTAGAATACAGCGTGCGCATCGTGGGAGGCGGATCGTCGGTAACTTATCCGCACCACAACCGGCCCGAACTGACAAACAAAACTGTGCCGTTTCCCAATAACCGTGCGGAAAAAGGAAGTATTACCAATCCGTTCGTAATACCGGGGCTGAAACAACTGCAAATCGACCCGCAGCTGAACCCCGACTACAATTTCGATAATTTCATCGAAGGCGAATGTAACCGTTTGGCGCGTAGCGCCGGATTGAATATTGCCTCAAATCCCGGAAAAACGGCGTTCAACCCTCTGTTTATCTACGGTAATTCGGGGCTGGGGAAAACACACCTCGCGCAGGCCATCGGAATTAAGGTAAAGGAACTGCACCACGAAAAAATCGTACTCTACGTCAACGCGAACCGTTTTAAGATGCAATACATGGATGCGTTGAACGTAAAAAATAAATACACGGACTTCCTGCATTTCTATCAAATGGTCGATGTGCTGATTCTCGACGACGTGCACGAATTTGCCGGCAAGGATGGCACACAAAATGCATTTTTTCACATTTTCAACCACCTGCACCAGTCAGGAAAACAGTTGATCCTGACCTCCGACAAGCCGCCCGTGGAACTTACGGAACTGGAAAGCCGCCTGCTTTCGCGATTCAAATGGGGGCTGCATGCCGAGCTGCAGGCGCCCGACTACGAAACACGGAAAGCCATCCTGCGTGATAAAATACGTAACGACGGATTGGAGCTTTCGGAAGATATTGTAAACTATATTGCCGGAAAAATTACAGCCAACATCCGGGAAATGGAAGGCGCTTTAGTGTCGCTGCTTGCGCAAGCCACCTTAAATAAAAAAGCTATCACACTAGAACTTGCCGAAACAATGACAGACAAACTGGTAAACAACAACCAACGCGAACTTTCCATCAACGAAATACAAAAGGTTGTTTGTAATTATTTTCATATCCCGCCCGAAAATCTGCTGTCGAAAACACGCAAGCGCGAAATCGTACAGGCGCGGCAAATCGCCATGTACCTCAGCCGCAGCATGACCAAGGCGTCGCTGTCGTCAATAGGCGCGCAGATCGGAGGGAAAGACCACGCTACCGTGCTGCATTCCTACAACACGGTGTGCGACCTGATCGACACCGATAAGCATTTCAAGCAGCACGTGCTGGCTATCGAAAAAACACTAAAATCCGTCCTGTAATACAATGTTGAAGAACCTCGACCCTGCCGGGGTGTTTCATTACTTCGGCGAAATCAGCTGTATCCCAAGACCCTCAAAGCATGAGGAAAAAATCATCGCTTACTTGATGGACTTTGCCGCACAGCAGGGGCTCGAAGCCAAGTGTGATAAGGTGGGAAACGTATTGATCCGTAAACCGGCAAGCCCGAAAATGGAAGACCGCCCCACGGTGGTGCTGCAGTCGCACATGGACATGGTGGGCGAGAAGAACAGCCGCTCCACCCACCGCTTCGACACCGACCCCATCGCGCTTTACGTGGAGGGCGAATGGATCAAAGCCATGGACACCACGCTGGGCGCAGATTGTGGCATAGGGATAGCTGCACAACTGGCGCTGCTGGCCGGCAAGGAGCTGACGCACGGCCCCATCGAGTGCCTGTTCACGGTAGATGAAGAGACCGGCCTCACGGGCGCCGACGCCCTGGAGCCCGGATTCCTGCAGGGGAAAATTTTGCTGAACCTCGACTCGGAAGACGAGGGCGAACTGTTTATCGGATGCGCGGGCGGCACCGGCGTGGTGGGCGCTTTCGACATCGAAGAAGAACTTGTGCCGCAGAACCACCGGGTTTACCACTACACCGTAGGCGGGCTAACCGGCGGGCACAGCGGCGACGACATCCACCGCGGACGCGCCAACGCCGTGAAAGTGGCCACGCGCTTCCTGTGGCAAGCGCAGCAACACTGCCAAATCCGCCTGCACTCCTTCACGGGAGGCCATCTGCGCAACGCCATCGCACGGGAGGCATCGGCCATCCTTACGGTAAACACAACGCAAGCGACCAGCCTCACCCAGTTGTTTGAACAGCACGTGAAAGACATCAAAGGCGAATACGCGAAAACCGATCCCCACATCGTGCAAACGCTGCAGCCCGTGGCCCGGAAAGCCGGCGAGGCGCCGCTTACCGTATGGGAAAAAACAGGGCAACAGCGCCTGCTGCACACCCTTTATGCCTGCCCGCACGGCGTAATGGCCATGAGCAGCGCCATGAAAGGTTTGGTGGAAACGTCAACCAACCTGTCGGCGGTGAAAGTAAACGACGACGCGCAAATTGTGGTGGAGACCAGCCAGCGCAGCGCGCTCGAAAGCGCCAAGTTCAATGTAGCCCGCATGGTGGACGCACTGTTCCAACTGGCCGGCGCGGACATCGAGCATGTGGACGGTTATCCGGGTTGGGAGCCCAACCTCGACTCCCCCGTTCTTGAGATCGCCA
Source organism: Prevotellaceae bacterium (assembly GCA_031288865.1). GTDB lineage: Bacteria > Bacteroidota > Bacteroidia > Bacteroidales > UBA932 > JAIRLC01. Next base: position 11,578 of record JAITQN010000162.1, on the reverse strand, counting down.
AGGCGTCGTACAAACGCCTGTTCCGCGTGGAGCCGAAAGTAAAGGCCATTCACGCCGGCCTTGAGTGCGGGCTGTTCCTGAAGAAATATCCCGACCTCGACATGATTTCCTTCGGGCCTACTATTAAGAATGCGCACTCGCCCGATGAACGACTGAACATCCTCTCTGTAAAGAAGTTCTGGCTCCTGCTTCTCGACATCCTGCAGAACGTGTAGCGATACAAAAATCCCATTTATCCGCCCAATTAGGGGCAAAATAGGAGAATATTCAACAATATTTTCTTACTTTGTAGAATGGTTGTGCATACAAATCATATTGACGGCTACTATTTCTCTTTGAAATTTTTAAAATTGACCGAGTAAAACAAAAAAAATGCGGAGATTTATATTTATTATTTACGCTTCTTTATATCAATAATATGACATTTATTGAGAAATAACTGCTAATTTTAAGGCGCGCTTTTTGCAAAAGTAGGAACAGGAAACAAAAAAGAAAAAAAATGGTTATAGGAATATTAAAATTAAAAAAAAATTAAAGTAATGAACATGAGTAAAATTCGATTTTATTTAAAAGACCCCAACGCAACTAAAGAAACTTCGGTCTTTATGATGGTTAATTTCGGCCGGCACAAGATGGTGAGAGGACGAAAGAAGTATTTACCTTTAAAGTACTATATCGGCGAAAGTATTAACCCCATTTTTTGGAACAAGCGAACGAACCGGGCAAAGGAAACGCGGATTTATCCGCAGCATACTACTTTCAATCAGCGTCTTACGCAGATAGAAAATGTAGTGCAAACGTTGCTTACAAATTACAAGTACGAGAACCGCCCCATTGACGAAGCGCAACTGCAGTCAGCGCTCGACGCACATATCAAAAACCGGAGTATAATCGGCATCGATGTTAAATTAACATTTTTCATGTTTATCGAACAGTTTATCACCGAAGCCGAGTGTACGAGGTCAATATCTACGGTGCGGCAGTATAAGAACACGTTCCGCCTGCTCTCGGACTTTGCCGCAAAAGTGCGGAAAGTCGACTTCCAGAGTATCGACATGTCGTTCTATGCGAGCTTTAAGAGCTACATGGACAGCCTGGGCTACACCGACGCCTATTTCGGGAACCAGATCAAGTATATCCGCCTGTTCATGAACGAGGCCACCGAGCGGGGATACAATGACCAGACGCAGTTCAGGAGCAGGAAATTCACTTGCCCGCAAATTGCATCGGACAAGATTTACTTGACGAGCAAGGAGATCTCGCGTATCCGCACCGCCGACTTGTTGGGCTCCGAAAAGCTGGAGCGCATCAGGGACGTGTTCGTGGTAGGCTGCCACACGGGGCTGCGCTTTTCCGATTTAGTGCGCCTGCAGCCCTCCAATTTTAATATGAAGGAGAAGATTTTGCGTATAAAAACCCAGAAAACGGACACGGTGGTGTATGTGCCCCTGTCGCCCGAAACGCTGGATATATGCAAAAAGTATAATTTCAATTTGCCCCGCCTCAGTAACTCCACGTTTAACGTACACTTAAAGGAAATAGGGCGGAAGGCCGGACTCACGGAAGAGGTGGAAATCGTGGAGACGAAAGGCAGCCGGAAAGTGCGGAAAATCGTGCCGAAATACCAGTTGATAACCTCTCACACGGCGCGCCGCAGCTTTGCCACCAATGCTTTTTTAGCGCGTGTTCCCAATTTGTCGATTATGCAGATTACGGGGCACAGCACGGAAAAGGCGTTTATGAAATACATCCGTATTTCGGGGGAGGATAACGCCCGGCGTTTGTTGCAGCATCCTTACTTTTCCAAGAAATAACGCATGATGGTATCGCTAACTTTTAACGGGCTTCTTGCGTAACCTTGATTTGTGCGGTGAGGGGGCCGGCGGTTAACGAGAGCGTGGCGGTTCTTGCTGTGGATGTTTCATTGGCCTTCGTGGCCTGCACCACCAGGTCGCTGCCCGATATGGCCGCCTCGATCCACGACGGGGCAGGGGAGTTCACCCTCACGCTCAGCGGTGTGCCGGAAGCGTCCACCGGCTTCACCACGGTGCTGCCGACCGCCGCAGGTAGAGTAACAGCGCGGTCAATGTCAATTTGCACACCCGACTGCGTCACCGGCACCACCACTTTCCGCTCGCCCGACACCAGCGTTATCGCGGTGGAGCGTGCCAGCAGGGCGTTGTTGACCGTCACGAGGACGTCCACCGTGCGGCCGGATACGGAAGCGGCGCACCATTTGTCGCCGGTCGTAGCGACAAGGCTGCTGCCGGTTGATTTCACCACGATGCTGCCCATGCCGCCCAATGCGTTAAATGACACGTCGGCGCTTTCCAGTTCGAGGGTATTCATGCCGGGGTCTTCGCCCCAGTCGCTGCAACCCGCCAGGGTTGCCAGGCAGAGTACTGCCGGAAGTAAATATAATAATTTTTTCATACGTCAAATATCATCTGAACTGAATGTTACAAATTCCAGGAAAAACGACTGATCAAGCCTGCTTATGAGTTTCAGGCTCCTGGGGTTCATAACGGGGTCAACCTCCACACGATAAGGCGACTTTGCCTTAATAGCGTCGAAGAACGGTTTAAAAGCAGCATAATAATCATTCTTGCTACTCTTTACCCCTGCCTCCTTATACGTCATTTCCATGATATTATTTGCCGGAGCATCATCTACCGGTGTAAAATCAAAAAAGAATTGAGAATACTCCTGCCGCCCCGTAGTGTCATTTTCATTGACAAAAACCATCCCGCGTCCGGGAGCGTTGATCAGCGGCGAATCGCCTATAAGGATGGTGAGAAACGACTCCCTAAACGCATCCAAATTTGCATTACAAGTCACAAGGAGATTGATCACGCTGGATGAGCCATTATATAACTCCCAGATGATATTTGTTTCGGACAGTATCCTGTTCGTCGCAAGCGCGGCGATTTTAATCACAACATTGCTTTCCTTGCCGGTTAATATTCCGGTTGCTTTGTCAAGCAGGAAGTGCTGCACCGTGTTTCCTGCTATGGTGAGCGGCTCGTACAGCTTAATACCGGTAGTCGTCACGATATAAGGCACTATTTCCTCTTCAACATCGCTATATGCGAACCGGAACGCCCTGAAGCTTCTGGTTAGCTTCACGGGCAAGGCATTTCCGCCGACGCGTACCGTGTAGAGAAGCGATCTGGTGGCATAGTCATTAGCGGAAAACTGTTCGAGATACGTTTTCCATGTGGTGGGGTCGCCGCCGGTATAGGGCGTAAGCAGCGCCCTGCTGCCGTGTTTCTTGCCGATCAGCACCACCTTATTGGGGGTGGCTTCGCTGATGATAAACTCATGGTCGCCGGCGTAGCCGTCGATGTCATAGGCGTCGGGTTCCGTGAAGTAGTGCAGCACCTCGTTGTAGGTATTGAAAGAGAGCACCACCCCCGCATCGGCAATCAGGTCATAAGTCGACACGGACGTGTCACCCGCCGAAATGTGTGTTTCCATTTCGCAAGCGACACGCACGGTGCCGTTGGCGTTAAACTTGCAGATAAAGTTATAGCCGCCTTTCGAGCGGTCGGACTCCGGGTAATATTCCATGATCCAGCCGTTAGTCACCGCGCACAGCGTGGTTTTACAGGCGCTGATGGCCGCATTTATTCTTTCGGTAGCCGGCGCATCGAACACCTTTTCTTCGTCCTTCACACAAGCTTGCAGCGCAAAGAGCAGCAGCAGTATATATAATTTACTTCTCATAACTTATCCGTTTTTTAGAGATTCTTCAAATCCAACCTTTTAAAATTACTTGACCGTTCCTGCACGATATTGTACAGCACTTCGATATCAATGCGCCATGCAGTCTTCAAATAGTTTCGCACCACATCGAGCTTTTGCTCAATGAACGCCTTTCCGGCGACGCCGGCTTGCTCCAGTTGGCTGTTCCAGGCCGACCGGGGGGTGATGATGTAATGCGCAATCAGTTCCACGAAATCCTCGTCGGGCGCTTTGCGCGAATAGGCGCTGATGAAGCCCTCCTTCAGCGCCGTTTGGTCCGAATAGAGGCTCCAGTCTTCGCCGATATAGCCTGTTTTGGTGATGAGTTGGAAGTCGGCCGAATAGTTCTTCGTTTGATGCAGGATGTGCCCGAACTCGTGGTGCATGGTGCGCAGGTACCGGTCATTTAAGTCGCTTATCGTGAGGTTGTCGACATCCAGGCCGTTCACGTCATAGAGCGTAATTTTCATGCCGCCCTCGGCCGTGCCGAGCCTCACCGTGTTGTTGGCGTTGTAGGCGCCCGACCCGATCAGGTGAATAACCCGCGGCACATAGGTGCGCAGGAAATCGACGCCGACGCATTCGTCGTAGGCCTCCAGCCACAGGTATTTAATCAGCTTGGCCAGTGCCAGGGATTTATTCACGTCGGCCGGCGCCAGCTGGTAGCTCATATCCGACTCATTGTCGACCATCTTATATTTAAAGTCGATGTTGTAGGGATAGGTATAGTTATTGAGCAGCCATTTGTCGAACGCCGTGCGGGGTTCCGCGGGGTCAACGAACAGGCTTTCGCTACTGAGGTTGTCGTTGTTGCACGACCCTGCGCCCAGGAGGACAACCAGCGTAAAGAGATATATTATTATTTTCTTCATAACTTTTAATTCATAATTCATAACTCATAACTCTTATCTCTTAGTTCTTATCTCGGATTCGGGGTCAGGCCGGCGGTGATCACGTCGGCCGGCAGCTGGATAGCGCGGCGCGGGTCACTCAGGGTGAGCTTGTCGGTTTCTATTATTTGGAGCGTCGTATTCACCTCGCGGCGCGTGATCTCGATGCCGTAGCGCTTGATGTCGAACCAGCGGAGGCCTTCAAACAGGAGTTCAATGCGGCGGATGTGCAGGATGCAGTGCAAGAAACTCTCTTGCTCCGACCGGGGCATTACCGGCCTTTCGGGGTTCAGGCGCTTTTTCACGGTAGGCGCCGTCGAGGTGTAATAGGCGAGGCGGTTGTAGAACAAATGAATATCGTTCCGGGTGGGCACGGTGGCACCTTTGAGGTGGCCACGAACCCACGTTCCGATGTCGGCGGCAGCAGCGTCATAGTTGTCTTGCAGCACGTAGGCCTCTGCGCGGTTGAGCAGCACCTCGTCGGAGCCCAGGGCAACCAGCACCGTGTGGGGATAGCCTATCTGTGCCACAGGATCGGTATATTCAAACAGGTAGGGCAGCTTACCCACTGAGGTAAACCCGAAAGGGCCGTAGCTGTAAGTGAGCATGGGGAAATAGGGATTCGTAACGCCCCAGGGGCCATCTGCCGTCACTTCGGCTTCCGACAACTTGGTGGAGTGCATATAGCGCTTCCCGTATCCATAGGGGCCGAATAGCACACCCATTTGCGAGAAGCCGGTCATCAAAAGCAGGTTAGCATTGTGTTCCGGCTTGATATATTCATTGGCGATGATGTCGTGATCCGGCATGTCACTAAATATAACTGTATTGCGGATCATCCCGGCAGGGTTGCTACCCAGCACTTCGCCGGCATATTCGATGACCTTGTCGTATTTCCTGTAATAGAGGTAGAAGCGCGTAGCAAACGCGTAGGCAGCGGCACGGTTGAAGTGGTACTTGGGCACCGTATAAACCGCGTCGTCGATGAGCGGTAGGGCTTCTTCGAGGTCGCGTTCGATTTTCTCATACACTTCAACCACGGTGCCCCGTTCGTAATGGGGCGCAGTCACGGTTTCGGGCTGTTCCACGTAGGGGATGCCCAAGTCGATATGGCCGGTCAGTTCGCTAAAGTGCTTGCAGAACACGTTCACTAAGATGAAGTGGTGATAAGCGCGACACATCAAGGCTTCGCCCCGCTGCGCGTCGAGGTCGGGCGGATTACCTAATTGCGCGATCGCCTGCAGCGCCTGGTTGGCGTGGGCTATGGCCGAATAATAACCGCCCCACACCTGCTTGGGCGATTCGTCTCCGTCGTCGGTCACCGCCTCCCAGTGGAACAGTTCCTCTTGAAGACGCCCCATGGTGCTGTACGTCTCGCCGAAATCATCATAATTGTCTGACGACATCTCCGCAGTAAACAGAAACAAGCTGTTGGAATAAGCCGAAGTGAGCAGCCAGGCGATTTTTTCTTTCGAGTCGAGTTCTGTCCGGTTATCGGGGAGCTCGTCGAGAAATTCATTGCACGACACGTGACAGAATATCAATGTCGCGGCCAGTAGTTTTATAATAGATTTACCTCTCATCATCATAATTCTTAATTCATTCTTAACTCTTAGTTCTTAACTCTAAAGTCCTACGCGCAACGTAAAAGTAAATTGCTTGGGCACCGGCGCTGATACGCCGCCCGAGCGGAAGAACTCCGGGTCCTGTCCGTTCAGTTTCGAGTCGGCATAGAGCAGGAAGAGGTTGGTGGCCTGTAGTTTTGCGCTTAGACTATTTATTTTTAGGAGACTAATCCAATCCTTGGGAAAATCGTACGACAGCGAAATTTCCTTCATGCGGATAAACCCGCCGTCGGCTATGCGCACGTCCGAGTAATTGTAGGCGTTATAGGCATAGTTCATCTCATAGTAGCGCATTTGCCGTCGGCTGCCGATCACTGGTATATTGGTGTAGGCCTCGTCGCCGGGCAATACCCAGCGGTTGGCAAATTCCTTGGGCGTGGCGTCGAGGTCGCGGTAGCTGCTGCTAAACACGGGGTCGAGGCGGATTTTGTTGCCGAATGAATAGGTGATAAACACGTTCAACTTGAAATTGCCATACGAGAAAAGGTTTCCGAGCCCGCCGCCCACGGTAGGTTCCGAGGGGCCTTCATACACGAGGAAGTCGACATTGTCGCGCTCCTGGAAATAAATGCCGGTTGACGACACGGTGCCCTCATGGTTAAGAAACGTGGGGATACCGCTTCCGTCCAGCCCCATGAAGGGGACGGAGAACAGCGTGCGGTAGGAATAGCCCTCGCGTCCGAAGCCGTTGCCGGTCACCAGGTCGATCACCCGCATAAACGAGTTGAGTTTGGTGATTCTGGTCTTGTTGTAAGAGAACGTAAAGTCGGTAGTCCATTTAAACGCTTCTTTCGACATGTTTTTCGTCGAGAGCGTAAACTCCACGCCGTACGATTTCATCTCGGCGATATTGGCGTACTTGTCGACCTCGCCGCCCGCGCCGGCCACGGCAATGGGGCCGATGAGGTCGAAGTTGTCGCGGGTGTACCAGTCGACCGCCAGGTTAAAGCGGTTGTCGAGGAAGCCCATGTCGGCGCCGATGTTCAGTTCGTGTTTCTTCTCATACGTGAGCTCGCTGTTCTCGAGAGACTCGATGGCCAGCGCGCTTTCCTGCGTCGATGAGGTGGGGCGCCAGGGGGCAGTGCCCCGGATGATCACCTGCGAGTTGGTCACGAACGACGGCCCCGCGTCGGCCGTAAGGCTGTACGACGCTTTCAGGGTAAAGTGCGACAGCACCGGCCGCACGATGTCGAAGAACGTCTCTTCATGCGCGTTCCACGCGCCCGAGATGTTCCAGGTGGGCAGCCAGCGCGCCTGGCGCGAACGCCCGAACTTGTTCGAGCCCTCGTAGCGGAACGTGCCGCTCAGCGTATATTTGCCCTCGTAGGAGTATATGCCTGTGCCGAAAAAGGCCACGTTGCGCGAGCGGGTGTCGCTAATCGAATAATAATTGGAATTTTCCTCATCGCCTTTCTTGAACACCTGGTACACGTAGTCGGGGACGTCGCCGATCGTGTATTGGCGTCCCCAGGCGCGCGTCCACTTGCTCCAGCGATCGACGGCATTGATTTCCGTGCCGCCCATAAAGTTGGTAATGTGCGTTTCGTCGAACACGTGGTTCCAGGTGGCCATAGCGCGGAAGTCATAGCCCAGCATCTTGTTGTCGGTGCAGTCGTAGATACCGCCCACGGGCAGCACCGTGATGGGCAGCGCATACGGGTCGTCGGGGTCGGAGTAAAGGTAGGGGTTGCTGTCACGGATGGTGGCGTCGTCCATGGCACGGTAGGCCAGCGACTGGTTCGAGGCGTCCTTCACATGGTGCTCCATGCTCGAGCCCGAAAACTTCACCGCGCCCAGCGCCGACAACTCCAGCCCCGGCAGGGGTTTCCACTTCAACTCGCCCTGGAACTTCAGGTCATACACATTCAGGTCGATATAATTGTTCTCCAACTCGTGCTTGATATTAAAAGGCGCGTAGTTACGGGTGTAGAATTCGTCGGCGTCGAGGGTGCGCGACGTGTTGAGCGCATAGCTGTAGGGGTTGATGTCGAACTCGCGCTTCACCTTGCCCGAAACCACATCGACTTCCTGCGCCAGCGTGCCGGGCGCTTTCTGTTTGCGGTACGACCCGGAGGCCGACAGGTTCAGCGTGACGTCTTTCAACATGTTATAGCTCGTATTAATCATCGACGTGTAGCGGTTCACATCGCTTGCGGCCGTCCAGCCCGGGTCGATAAGGGCGCTCAGCGACGCGTAGTAGGTCGACTTCTCGCTGCCGCCGCTCATGCTCACCGCGTGGTTTTGCATCACGTTGAGGTTAAACAGTTCGTCGAACCAGTCGGTGTTGCGCATCTCGGCGCGGCGCAAGTATTCGTTGCGCGCCTCGGGCGTGTTGGGCAGTACATACGTGCCGGTAGCGGGGTCGTAGGTGTTGATGAGTTCATACATTTTGCCGTACACGCCACTGTTGGAGGCGCGAAACGTTTCCGAGAAATTCAGCCAGCCCTTTTGCTGCAATTCCTGATACACGCCCATCTGTTCCTGCGAATTCATGATGTTGAATTCGCTGTAGCGCGGCACCAGGCGGGTGGTGAACTCGCCCGTGTAGTTGATCGAGCTGCTGCCGGACTTTCCCTTTTTGGTGGTTACCACAATCACGCCGGCCATGGCGCGCGCGCCGTAGATGGAGGTAGCCGAGCCGTCTTTCAGGATCTGGAAACTCTCGATGTCGTCGGGGTTGAGACCCGCGATGGCCGAACTGATGAGCGTCGTGGCATCGCCCGACGACAGGCCGTCGGCGTCGACTTCCACCACATCCTCGAGCACCACGCCGTCGACCACCCACAGCGGCTTCGAGCTGCCGTAGATAGACGTGGCGCCGCGTACACGGATTTTGGGCGCCGTACCGAAGGTGCCCGACACGTTTTGCACCGACACGCCGGCCGAGCGCCCTTCAAGCGCGCGGCTGATTTCGGGCATCCCGTCGAGTTTCACATCCTCGGCCGTGAGGCGGTCGGTGGCGCCGGTAAAGAGGCGCTTATCCACCTGCGTGAAGCCGGTGACCACCACCTCGTCGAGCGCTACGGCCTCGTCGTGCATCACGATGTCAATCACCCGGCGTCCCCTCACGGGTTCTTCGTGGGTTTTCATGCCCATGAATGTGAATACCAGCGTGCTGTTCATGGGGGCTGAGATGGTGTACCGTCCGTTCACATCGGCTATAGCTGCGATCTTCGTGTCTTTCACCACGATCGACACGCCGGGCAGGGGCTCTCCCGTGACATCGGCCACCACGCCCGACACCTGCACCCGTTGCGCCCACAAGGCGCCGGCACTTGCCAAAAGCAGCACGCAGGCCGTTAATATTATCCGTAATTTCATCTTAATAAGTTAAGCGTAAAGAGTAAAGCGTTGAGTTATTAATTACGAGTGAGCGATTTCAGTGCAGGGGCGCCCGGCACAGCACGCAAAGCCGCCGGAGCACCAACCGGCCCAACCGACCCGGCCGACTGGCTTGCCCATTCACTGGGTAAGATGACCGGCACCTCTTTTAATTCAATCTCTAAATGAACCGGGTTGCCGAAATCCGTTTGGTTGCTATTCAAGTAAGTGTAGGTGTCAAGCAGCGTGCCCTCAAATTTGCCCGAGAACCATTTTAGATGCTTTGTTTGGCCTCCTGGGACTGTCCACGACGTAGCAGCTGTAATTTCAAAATAGGATGGTGTGTCATCGGTTGTTGTTGTGTTCCCATTCAGCCAATAATCACCAACATAATAGTTTCCTTGCGGCGTTTGAACCGTAATAGTACTCTCATGATAGTACTTTACGTCGTAATTTTTCCCTTCTTCCGGGTAGTTTACATCATTATAACTGTACCGGCCGACCACAGTGTCTCCATCAAGAGAGAGAACAGCATAGGGATATGTTAAATCACCTTCGGCGTTTATCGAAGCTATTATAATCTGCCAAAAAGGGAGAGTGGTGCCGGATTTCGTCGTATAGGTGCCCTGTTCTGCAAGAACATAGGCGGCTCGCCAAGTGTAGTCACCAAATGTCACGTCAGCGATTTCCTCGAAGGGCGAAAATTTTGTGATAAAGACTTCGCCCGGCGCCCAGTCGCTATACCCCTCGTCGCCTTGGGCGCGCACTTGCCAGAAGTACATAGTGCTGCCCTGCAAGTTGTTCACTGCACAGGAACTCGACGTAGTGGCATAGGTGCTACTGCCCACTTTAAGTTCATACGCATTGGCGTTGCCCGTCCAGGAGAACTCGGCGCCTGTTTGGGTAATATTTGTAACACTCAGGTTGGTGGGTGCAGGTATCGGCGTGTTGGTGGTGAACATTTGACCCGCTACCCACTCGCTGTAGGCCTCACCTTTTTTGGCGCGCACCTGCCACGTATAGATCGTGTTGGGGGTTAAACTCGATGCCCTGAAGTTGGGAGTTATTATGGATGTAAATGTGCTGGGTTGCATTCCATTCTCGCCCAGCCTTACTTCAAACTCTGTGGTGTCGCTCGTCCAGAAGAGTTCGGCCGTGGTGGCGGTAATGGCTCCCACCGTCAGGCCGGAAGGCAGAGCCACGGCACTTTTGTTGTTTTCGTCTTTGTTGTTTTCATCTTTGTCGCACGACGCCACAAAGGCCAGCCCGCATAGTGCGAGAATTAATCCGGCAAACTTAAAATTTATTATTCTCATATTCCTGATAATTCAAATACAAGAGTACAAAGGTATTGAAGTTTTTCAACTTATTGAAGCTTGTATGTTAATTAATTGTTAAATTTTATTTCGATTACTAATAATTAACGTTCGGTATTAAACAAATTATAACTTTTAGCCTTAATTTACAACTTTTTAGAAAGTTGCTATCTGACACACCGCACCAGGTCGCCGTATGGGCTGGAGCTGTTCTGCGTAAATATGTCCTTATTAAAGACGATGAGCAGTTCCACTGCGACATATCCCGCCCCCACCGACGACCAGGAGTTGGCCATCCCTTTCACATTATCCATCCTGTTGCAGTTGGCGGATCCGCCAAACCAGTCCCAACCCCTGACCAAAGTCTCATAATCATAATCAATAGCCTCTATGAGCGTTTCAAAGTCCGCTTCCGACGGCACACGCCAGGGCGATGGGCACAGTGTATCGGCATGGCGGTTTACATACGGCCAGTTGTAATAATAGCGCTTCAGCCCATCCTGATCCGTATGGCTGCGGCAACGCGGATCGGAAGGGCTACAGCCGAAATCGTCTTTGTCACATCCGGGAATCTGGATGGCATCGCTCCAAGTTTGCGCGCCAAACACCCACGTGGCGCTGCTGGCGGCGTAGCGGGGCGTGCCGTACTGCGTAACGGTGGCCGTTTGGCCGACAGTGCCGG
>JAITQN010000159.1 GCA_031288865.1 Prevotellaceae bacterium | reverse complement strand
AGGTATAAAGAAACCAAACTATGATTGTTTATCTTGGAAATAGAAATCTCGAATTGACTGGATTAGACAAATCGAACGCAAAGGTAGACATAATTTTCGAAGTTCCAAAATTTTAACACAAATTAACGGAACAATTTTGGATTTTGAATTGAGATTTGAATTGAGAAAGGCAACAGTTATGAATTATGGATTGAAAAGTTAATTATGTTATAGAACGTGTCGCGTTCCACCGGCTCGAAGCCCGCGTCGTGCACGAGGCGGCGCAGCTCGTCGACGCTCATGCTGGGGTGCTGCTCTCCGGCGCCGGCCATGCTGTATATTTTGGTGGTGTCGTTAATGGTGCCGTCGATGTCGTCGGCGCCGAACAGCAGCGCCATCTGCATCACGTCTTTGCCCAGCATCGGCCAGTAGGCCTTGATGTGCGGGATATTGTCGAGCGCCAGGCGGCTGATGGCCACCATGCGCAGCGTTTCGATGACCGACACCTCGCCGATGCGGCCCAGGGCGTTGTGCTCCGATTTATATTTCAGCGGGATAAAGGCGTCGAAGCCGCCGGTGCGGTCTTGCAGTTCGCGGAGGGTGAGCAGGTGGTGCAGGCGGTGTTCGAGGTTTTCCACATGGCCGAACAGCATGGTGGCGTTGGTGCGGATGCCCAGCCGGTGCGCCGCCTCGTGCACGCCCAGCCACACCCCGGCCGTTCCTTTTTTGGGACACAGGCGGCGGCGCACCGCGGCGTCGAAGATTTCGGCGCCGCCGCCCGGGATGGCGTCGAGGCCGTTTTCTTTCAGCAAGGCCAGTCCCGCCTCGAGCGTCATGCCGGCCTTCTTGATCATGTAATCAATCTCGATGGCCGTAAAGGCCTTGATGTGCACCTGCGGCAGGGTTTGCTTCACGGCGCGCAGCAGCGCGGCGTAATCGTGCACATCGCGGCGCGGGTGCACGCCGCCCACAATGTGCACCTCCGTGACGCCCGGCGCCGCATGGCGGCGGCACTGCGCCAGGAGCTCGTCGATGCTGTAGTCCCAGCTGCCGGCCGCCCCCTCGTCACGCCGGTAGGCGCAAAACACGCAGTTGTGTACGCAAATATTCGTGGGCTCGAGGTGAAAATTCCGGTTGTAGAATACTTTTTTCCCGTTGAGCCGCTCCCGCCTGTGCGTGGCCAATGCCGCCAGTTGCGGCACCGGACAGCGGTAGAGCGCAGCAAGTTCTTCGACAGAAAGCCGTGCGCCCGCCTCGATTTTCATCACCAATTCATTTGTCTTATCCGGCATAATGCTGTTTTTGCACAAAAATACGTCAAAAAATTGAATACGGAACGAAAAAAATACTACCTTTGTCTTCCTTATGAAGAACAATCCTCTAAGTCGCCGGAGGCACCGGACACTTCTGGTCTTTGTGTTATGGATATGCTGCACGGCGTATATCCATGCACAAACCGTTTATTCCGAAAAAATTTGCGAAGGGGAAACCATAAATTTCGACGGGAACTACACCGGCGGAATAACAGGTGAAGGCACCCCGGACGGCTGGTATGTCAACGATAAGAAAGAGTATGACGGCGCCTTCGGGTTTATCCACTCGCCCACCTCCAACACCACCTACACGCTACGTCTTACAACGGGAGAAACGCGTGTGACTGTTTTCGTAACCGTATATCCGACGCCCATCCTTGTGATTGACACTCCGGGCGAGGGTGAGAGTCGCTGTTCGGGCGGCAGTGTGCCTTTATACGCCCGCGTAACCAATTCCGCATCCACCGAGATCTATTGGACTTGCAACGGGTGGCAGTATGGAAACGGCAGTATGTTTACCCCCCCCAGTGTGGGTGCACACACCATAACGGCTACTGCCCGGAATATGTACCGGGATTGCCCTACGGTGAGTGACGACCGGCACATTACGGTAACGTTCGAGCCCTCCCGGGCGCAAGGCGAACAAAGCGCGGCCACCTATTGCAGTAAATCTACCGTTAATCTGAATGACTGTATGGGTTTTTCTGTACGTGACACCTACGGCAACCACGACAAAGCCGACTCCCATGCCGGAACAATTACGTGGTATGCATGGACAGGAAGTAACTACATGCCGGTTGCCGACCCGGAGCACGTGCAGCTTACTTCTTTACGCGACACCGCGTTTTTCGCCGACTTGTCGAGCGTTACCGTGACGTATGCCAACACCTGCAACGGAACGCCTTTCAAGCAGACACTGAGCAGCGACACCCGTCAGTACATAAACATTAACGTGGTATCCGACCGGTTCGAGATTGACAATTATTACGTCCCGGCATATCCAAACGAAGGCTATTTCTACAGTATGTGCGCCGGCGATTCGGTGCAAGCCGTTTTCAAGTTAACAAACGAGAATGGGGAGCCCTCCTCATGCGGCACCATTGCTCATTTAGGGGTGCTCAGCAGCCATACGCCGATAAGGGAAGTTAAAACAAGCGGCACGATAGACACGCTCGTGTTCGCGCCTTTTACAGGACTTAAAGACACGATAGAAATAAGCGCCGAAAGCAGTACGGGCGTGAAAGACACGTTCAAGCTTTACTTGCGTCCCCCCGCGGCACCCTCTACGCTCACACAGCCGGTGTGTAAAAACACCTCCGCCACTTTCTTGATTACGGTAGATCACTGCGACACGATCAGAAACATTACATGCGATATCAGCGGCGCCACGATCACCGACAAGTCCCTTCCCCAACAATGGTGTATGCGTGTGCCGGATTTGCCCGGAGAGGTTTTAGTGTCGTGCTCCGTGACCTATTATTCCAAACTGAAAGGAAAGGACATTACCGAACAAATTGACGTGACATTATCGGTGCATAAAGACCCGCCGCGATTATTGGTGTATCTGGCGTACGACCACTCCTACTCCGGGTTTGACAATACCACGCAAAACTTATGCCTGGACGATTCGCTTCATTTCCATTTCCACATGCCTAATGACTGTGACACGATTGTAGATATACGGATACAGGAGCACCACGCCGGAGCGCTGCAAGACGCCGGCACATTAAGCGCCATTCACGATCAAGACAAACACAACCGCCACTATTTCATAAAACCGCCTGCAGAGGGCGCCTATACGTACCAGGTCACGATGACCTACAGACGTCCCAAGGAACCCCCCATCAGTACTGCCTTTTCCTATACCGTAGAGGTGAAGCAGGCTCCCAGGTTATTCATAAATCCGGAGCCCGACACCCTGCGCTATTGCTATTCTCCCACCCAGTCCAGCGATCACCCGCCATTGGACTTAACCGACTTGGACGACTTGTCCTACGCGCTCATCGACTACAGCGTTGTGGACAGGGCCATGTGGGAGAATGGTTCGAATACCTTTACGCCCACCACAACCCGCGATTACTGGATCACCGCATATTACACCTATTCCTGTTCCGGGCGGGCGGCGTACGACTCCGACAAGGTGCACATTCTGGTAAGCGACAAGAGCGATGACGGCACCGCATTTATTCAATCACGGCCGCCGGAAGGGTTTTGTCTCACGCCGGGCATTACCATAGAGAGCATAGACAAGCCGGGTAGCGAGCTGACGTGGGAACATGACGGCAATCCTGTAACATTCCCCTACTCACCGGCAGCAGGGACGGGCACCTACGACATCATCATGAAAGTTAAAAACGCCTGCTTTCCCGACAAGCCATATACTTACACGGTGAAAGATGTGATCGTGGTTCCTTTGCCCGAAGTGAAAGCCGCGCCTCCCCTCTCCGACACCGTATGCCGCGGCGCCACCGTGACGCTCAAGCCTCAGCCCGGCTATATCGGCAACCTGGTATGGACGGAATCGCCGTCGGGTACAACAGTTCCCAACCCGGACAAGGTAACGATCTACGAAACCACTACGTTCCGGGTCACCGCACACAATGCGGCCTGCGGCTTCAGCCCTTCCGACAACGAGATAACCATCTACCGCATGCCGGACGCCGCCATGCAACTTATGCCCGACACCTCGGTATGCAAAAACGACAAAATACACCTCCATGCGGCATACAACGCCACACGCGACAGGATCGCCTGGCACGACGCCCGTGGTAATATATTGAACGAGGAACGTCCCGAGATACAGGTTACCGCCACCGAAACATACTGGGCTACCGTTGAGAACAGGTGCGGCAACACCACGGCCGCTCTCACCGTTACCATGCTGAAGTTGCCTTATGTGAAAGTGAAAGAAGACACGACGATCTGTTACGGAGAATCTTTAAATTTCAGCCAATGTGTCATCGGCAGCGCCATAAGCACAAGGCCTTTGCAATGGGAGCCGGACTACAATGTCATCACCAGGCCTGTGGTCTATCATGTAACCGCCTCCACCGAAAAATGCGGAAGCGCCAAAGACACCATCTACGTAAACGCTTATCCGCCGCTGATACTGCTGCCCGAGGGCGCTAAATTGCCCCCCTACAAGGTGTCGCTCTACAATCCTTATTACCGTGAAGAGGATTTTTATGATGTAAGCTTCCAGACCTTGCAGGGCACGCCGCCGCTGTCTTATTCCATAAGCGGAACGCTTCCCACCGGCCTCGGGATAATAAACGAACGCCTTTCCGGGAAGCCGGATCTGAGACCCGGCGACTATAATACACACCTCCTTCAGGTTCGCGTTACCGACGGGCACAACTGTAAAATATCAAGGGAATATATACTCGCTCCGGAATGGAAAGCCCCCAACACGCTTTTACCCATGGAGAACTTCGGCAACGGCAACAGCAATGCCGTGTTCCTCCCCGATTACGAACTGGAAGTCTATACCCGCAACGGGCAGCTCGTGCATAAAGGAACAGGGTGGGACGGCCGCTGGAATAATGTGCACGTCCCTCCGGGCACTTATTTCTACAAAGCAAAGGTATTGTTCGACGGAAAAACCGAAGAGCGCATGGGGTATGTAGTGATAATGTATTATTAGATGAACATGACGCAGATTAAATATTTCATTGTGGCGGGACTTGTGGCCGTTAGCTTGCAGGCTCATGCGCAGGGACAGGGATACATCGACATCGGGCAAAAGTGGCTGAGCCGGCCGCTCCTTAACCCTGCAGCAACCGGCAACACGCCGTTTCTTGAAATGGACCTGTTTGCACGCCGGCAATGGATGGGCGTGGAGGGCGCGCCGTCCACGCAAATTCTCTTCGGACATTATGCAATCCCCAACCTCAATTCGGGAATCGGGGCTACGCTCACCAACGAATTTATCGGCTTCTTTCACACCCTCGACATAAAATTCGCATACGCCTACCACCTCCTGCTAAACCAGGATATAGCAATAAGCTTCGGCCTCGCCGGGAATGCCACCTGGATGTTCCGCGACGATTCAAAAATCGAGCTGCAATCTCCCCTTGCCGGAAACATCCCGCCCCTTAAAACCACAATGCGCCCGAATTTCGACGCAGGCGTGGAACTGCGCAACGCCTGGCTGAGAGTCGGCCTGTCGGCCATCCACCTGATCGACTCCCCGAAAGAATACAGCAGCACGAGCTTCGACAACATTCAGCCGGCCGTTGAGCGTACCTTTTACGCGTATACCGCCAGCCGCATAGAGGCCGGCACCAATCTCGCCATCAGCCCTTCCCTGTTGGGCTCGGTGAGCCACGGGTTCTACGACGGAGAAGCCGGCATTATGTTTTTTCACAAACGTCTACGGCAGGCACACAGCTTAGTGCGCCTGCGCACACGATACACCGACACGTATGATTTCCTGTGGACAGGCGCTTTTATGCGGTTCAGCGGGACGATAGCGCTGATGGCGGGCATCAGCCTCACCGAGCAGTGGCGATTAGGCTATGCGTATGAATACACGTTCCGCTTCCGGAAAATTAAATACGTGTCCACCCACGAGGTGATGCTGTCGTGGCGCATGCCGATCTTCCAGCGCGGCCCGCGCAAATACCTCTGCGACGACTGCTAAGCGGCCGTAACAAAAAAGCTACAACTATATGATAAAGGGAATTTAGAACTGGTCTTCGTCCGACACGGTCAACTTCTTGCGCCCGCGGCGGCGGCGGGCTGCCAGTACACGACGGCCGTTGGCCGTGGCCATACGCTCACGAAAACCATGCTTGTTGCGACGCTTACGCTGTGAGGGTTGAAAGGTGCGTTTCATATCTTTTCAAAATTGGACTGCAAAAGTAGTAAATTATTTTCAATCTGCCAAAATAAAAACCGCTTATCGGGCAAGGTAAACGATTTTCTTTGTGTCAAAAAACGCATTATCAAACCATTGCTTTATATCCACCACCACCGGCGACGGCGCCGAGGCGGGCAGTTTTTGCACAGCGGCAGTTATTTCGGCAGTCAGATCGCCCCCCTTGAGGCAAATAATGCCGTGCGGCGGAGCCCCGGGCCGGAGAAGCGGCCACACCCACTCCACAAGAACCGGCAGGCCGGCCACCGCACGGCTCACCACCACATCAAAACGCCCGGGCAGCTGCTCCACCCTGCCGCACACGGGCGTCACATTCCGCAAGCCCAGCGCCTCCGTGATGGCCTGTACCACTTTTATCTTTTTGCCCACGGCGTCTACCAGCGTAAAATGCACTTCGGGGAAAAGAATAGCCAGCGGAATACCCGGAAAGCCGCCGCCGGTGCCCGCATCCATCACAGACGCGCCGGGCGCGAAACGGCAAAACCTGGCAATGGCCAACGCATGCAGGATGTGATGCACCTCCAGCGCGTCGATGTCTTTTCGCGAAACCACGTTGATGCGGCTGTTCCATTCGGCATACAGCGCCGGCAACTGTTCAAAGCGTTGTTGCTGCACCGCGTCAAGATCGGGAAAATAACGCGCAAGCTCCGTCAATGTCATCGGTAGGAAGTATTACTCTTGCGAAAGTTGGATGTGAAGAGTAGTCCGATATAAAGCAGCGGGAATATGCAATCCCACAGCAGCAGCATGAACAGCAGTCCTTTTTCGGCCAAACGGCGCTGCACGCGGACAAACACCAGCAGCTGAACCAGCAGGCGAAAAAGCACCACGCCGGCCAGCACAGACAACATCCCCTGGTGTTCAAAAAAGTGGGCGATCAACACCGCCATCGTCACAAAGAAAATCGACCGGTAAAGGACTTCCGCCAGTTCGGGATAGCGCACGCCTTTCTCACACAAGGCAAAAGAGCGTATTTCTTCGCGCCGCTCCCTGCGCCAGCGCTCGCCGGTAACCCGCAGGGTGCTCACATTCACCGCGTCGGGCACGGCAGCCACCGCCGTATTGTCGCGCGTGGCCACTTTATTAATAAACACGCAATCCTCGCGCAGGTTGCCGATAATGCGGATATCGAACCCTTTATGGTCGAAAAAAAGCTGTTTCCGGTAGGCCAGGTTGCTCCCAACCCCCATGTAGGGCTTACGCTTTAAGGCTTTGCCAAGGTAATGCAGGGCGCGCATCAGGCGGTCGGCGCGCACCCAGCGCCGGTTGTTCTTCAAGCGCGTATAACCCAGCACCACTTCCGTTTTTTCGGAGAAACGCCCGGCCATGCCGCTCAGCCAGTGCGGGCCCGGAGGGTAACAGTCGGCGTCGATAAACAGCAACAGGTCATACCGCGCCGCCTTAATCCCCACGCCCAGCGCCATCTTCTTATTGTGCTTGAACACTTCGTCTTTCACAATGGTGCGAAACACCAGATGGGGATACTTCCCCTGCATGGACGCCAGCAGGATTTCCGAATTGTCTTCCGAACAATCATTCACCACGATTACCTCAAATTCAGGATATTCCTGCCCCAATACATGGTGCAGGTTTTGAGATAAGGCCTCCTCTTCATTCCGTGCACAGATAATCACCGACACCGGCGGTAAAGAGGGCGCCTCTTCGCGCACTCCGTCGCGGGGCGCACGCAGCCGGCGGCGGGAAAACGCGACACGGCCGAATACGCTGAAGTAATAGTAAAGCTGAAGCATAAAGGCAAAAAATGCCAAAACCAGCACAACTTTTTCAAACAAAGAGAAATAAGACAAAAACTGCTCCATCATATCGTCAGAAAATTTATGCAAGTTATACATTTATTTTTAAAGTCTGCCTATCTTTGTTTGTTAAAAGCGAAAAAAGCATGATTTTTGACATTTTATCGGCCGATAGCGCAAGCGCTGCCCGGTGCGGCGTGCTCCACACCGCCCACGGGCGCGTGCATACGCCCATTTTTATGCCCGTAGGCACCGCCGGGAGCGTAAAAGGCGTTTTTCATCGCGACCTGAAAAATGACGTAAAAGCCGAGATTATTTTGGGGAATACGTACCATCTTTACCTGCGTCCGGGCGCCGGCCTGCTGCAACAAGCCGGCGGGCTGCACAAGTTTATTGCCTGGGACAGGCCCATTTTAACCGACAGCGGCGGCTACCAGATTTTTTCATTAGCCGCAAACCGCAAACTCAGCGCGGCGGGCTGCACGTTCCGCTCCCACATCGACGGGTCGAAGCACACGTTTACGCCCGAAAGCGTTATAGACCTCCAGCGAAGCATCGGGGCCGACATCATCATGGCGCTCGACGAGTGTCCGCCGGGCACCGCCACGCGCGACTATGCCGGGAAGTCGCTCGCCCTCACCAAACAATGGCTCGAACGGTGCATGGCGCACATGCAAGCCACCGAACCGCTGTATGGCTATGAGCAGGCGCTGTTTCCCATCGTGCAGGGCTGCGTGTACCCCGACCTGCGGCGCGATGCGGCCGGACACGCCGCCGCGCTCCACGCCGACGGCTACGCCATTGGCGGCCTCTCGGTGGGCGAGCCCGCCGGGGTAATGTACGAAATGATCGAGACCGTAGCCCCTCTCCTGCCCTACGACAAGCCGCGCTATCTGATGGGCGTGGGCACGCCGGTGAACATCCTCGAAAGCATCGCACGGGGCATCGATATGTTCGACTGCGTGATGCCCTCGCGCAACGGCCGCACCGGCATGCTGTTCACGTCGGAAGGAGTGATCAACATCAAAAACAAAAAATGGGCGGACGACCTGTCGCCTGTCGACCCCGACGGCCACGCCTTCGTAGATACCGCATACAGCAAGGCCTACCTGCGCCACCTGTTCGTTGCGGGCGAAATGCTCGGAGCGCAAATCGCCAGCCTCCACAACCTGGCGTTCTACCTGTGGCTGGTGCGCACCGCCCGCGAACAGATTGCCGCCGGCACGTTCACGCCCTGGAAAAACAACATGGTGCAACAATTAACCCGAAGACTTTAATTAAAACCCCATCTCATGCGTTTCAGACCTACCCTTATCGACCGCTATATCATCAGGAAGTTCATCGGCACTTATGCCTTTGCGCTGGCGTTCATCAGCGTCATTGTTATTATTTTCGACATCAGCGAAAAGATTGACGATTTTGTGGAACACAAGGCGCCGCTTTATGATATCGTGTTTCGCTATTACCTCAATTTCATTCCCTTCCTGGTGAACATGTTCACGGCGCTGTTTGTGTTCATCTCGGTGATTTTCTTCACCTCGAAGATGGCCGGCCACAGCGAAATCATCGCCATGCTGTCGGGCGGCGTAAGTTTCAAGCGGCTGATGTATCCCTATTTCCTGTCGTCGCTCGTGATTTTCGCATTCAATTTGCTGTTCAACCTTTTTATTATTCCCCCGGCCAACGCCGAGCGGCTCGATTTTCAGGAACACTATATCCGCAACCCGTTCAGCAACACCAACCGGAACATTCACTACCAGATAGAGCCCGGCGAATACGTGTACATCGAATCGTTCACGGCGTGGAACAACACGGCCTACAAGTTTTCGCTCGAAAAGTTCGACGGGAAGCGATTAGTGTCGAAACTCCAGTCGGAGCAAGCCGTGTGGGACACGTCGTTCAGCGGATGGCGGGTGCGCAACTACCACCTCCGGCAACTCGGGGACTCCACCGAAATCATCACGCGGGGCGGCCGGCTCGACACAGTGATCAGCATCACGGCCAACGACCTGCGCCGGCGGAAAGATTTATATGAGTCGATGAACTACTCCCGGCTGAACGAGGAAATCGCCCTGCTGAAACTGCGGGGCGACAACAGCGTGAAATACGCCCTGATTGAAAAAACAAAACGCGTCACGGTGCCGTTTGCGGTGTTTATCCTCACGCTCATCGGGGTGTCGCTGTCGTCGCAGAAAGTGCGGGGCGGCATCGGCATAAAGATTGGCGTGGGCATCGCGCTCAGTTTTTCGTATATTCTTTTCCTGCGGTTTGCCGAGATGTTTGTCCACACCGACACATTGCCCCCTTTTATGGCCCTCTGGCTGCCTAATCTGGTGTTCGCGGCGGTGGCGTTCGCCTTATACCTGAAAGCGCCGAAATAGCCGAATTATATTATTTAGTATCTTTGCATCATGTCCAAACAAAAGGAATTTAACGATTTTATCCGCGCGATAGGGTTAGAAATAGAGCAGGCACAAGTAAAGCTTATTTCCGCCGCCAACGCACAAATGCTGTTGCACTATTGGAAAATCGGACATTTTATTTTACTCCATCAGAAAAAATTAGGTTGGGGTGGTAAAATTATTGAAAGGATATCGAACGCTATCAGGGAAATATACCCTGAAAAGAAAGGCTATTCTCCCAGAAACTTAAAATACATGTGCCAATTTGCTAAACAATATTCTCTGAATACCATAAGTCAGTTAATTGTTGCCGACAAAGAGTTGGAAGCACCCTCCGTAGCAAAAGTCCTTTTGGCAGCAAAAACTTTAAACGATTTTGAATTTGGGCAACAGGTTGTTGCCCAAATTCAAATACCTGATTTAAATGAAAATATAATTGCGCAGCAACCTGCTGCGCAAATTGAGCAGATATTTACAAATTCACCCGTTGCTAAAATTAATTGGGCATCTCATGTTATTCTGATGAACAGCAAGCTGCCTTTGGGTGTCCGGTACTGGTACATGAAACAAGCCGTTGAGTTCGGATGGAGCCGGAATATTCTTGACTTGCAGATTGAAAACGGCTTATTCCAGCGGCAAATTGAAAAGCAGAAAGTAAATAACTTCACGGCCACACTTCCAAAACCGCAAAGCGATTTGGCCAATTACCTGTTGAAAGACCCTTACATTTTTGACCTTGCTGGAGTGAAAGACCGCGCGGACGAACGGGATATAGAAGAACAGTTAGTGAGCCATGTGACCAAATATCTTTTGGAAATGGGGACCGGTTTTGCATTTGTCGCCCGGCAAAAGCATTTCCAAATTGGAAACAAAGATTTTTACGTTGATTTGATTCTATACAATATCAAACTCCGGGCCTACGTTGTCGTGGAATTAAAGGCCACCCCTTTTAAACCGGAATATGCCGGACAATTGAATTTCTACATTAATGTGGTAGATGACAAGTTAAAAGAACCGCATGACAATAAGACCATCGGGTTGCTGCTTTGCCGGGGAAAAGATGAAATTATGGCGCAATATGCACTGGAGGGGTACAACCAACCCATGGGTGTGAGCGATTATCAATTAAGCAAAGCCATCCCCGAAGAATTGAAATCGGCTTTACCCACTATTGAAGAAGTAGAGCAGGAATTGACCCAGCTCCTGGAACAAAAAGATCATAAGGAGTAAAATTACGAATTAGGATTGAAAAAAAACCCGCTCCCTTTGCAGAGAGCGGGTTTTTTTATTTCCGTGCGGCCTTCTTAGTTCTGAACCACTATGCGTTCCACATGCTTAATGCTTCTGCCGTCACTTTGGGTGTCGCCGTTATTTTGCTCACGCCCGTAGAACACGATGAAGTATTGCCCGGTCGGTAATCCGCTCACGTCAATCGTCATCTCTTCATTGGTATTAAGCGGGAACTTGCCGGACGACCGCCTGTAAGAGTAGGACTCTCCCACCGTGCTGACTAAGGCAATATTGCTTATCTGCATGTTCTTCGGCACAATCTTCAGCAGACCGGTGGTTTGCGGACTCACAACCGTCGGGTAGACATTCACGCTATACGTGCTCCGTACCTCAACATTCAACCTGCCTTCCACGCCGGGACATATTTCGTCGCTGATAGCCACTACGCGGATAACCGAAGAGGTGTGTCCAATCGTGATCGTCGCCTTCTTCGAATTGGTCAGATTCGGATCGGTCAGATAGAAACTATAGCCATAGTCTCCGGCAAGGATCCATTTGTATTTATCCACACCTTTCACTACCTCATAGTCGATATTTTCGCCGGTTCTCACTATCCGCTTGCCGGTAATCACCGGTATCGCAGGCATTTGTTTTACTTCCACCTCAACCGGTTCGGACACCGCCTTACAACGGTCGTCTTTCCATGCGATCACGGTATAGATGCCCTTACCCTCCTTATGGGTCACCGGAATCTGACACGATGCGCTCGTAGAGGAGAGCTCGGGATACTGGCCTTCCAGCCACCAGGTGTACCGTACGGCACCCTCTACGGAAGTAGACAACTCGCCGGTTCTGCAGACTATCGCCTGTCCGTTTACGATGTTACCGCCAAGAAGGTCGATTTCCGGCGTCCGGCTTTCAAAGTCCGCACAATCCAGTGTGCCGTCGTCGGTGGTATTCACAACCACTTCACGCACAATACCTTTGTATTCCGTAGCAGACTCGTCACTAACCACGTTGC